>CAXUKA010000261.1:0-9441 GCA_964251335.1 uncultured Hymenobacter sp. | reverse complement strand
ATGTAGCTGCGTGGTATCCAGACTGAGCTGGCGGCCGGCTTGGCGCGGCAACTGAGGCAGGTAATGAAAAGGTTTAAGCACAAAAGCCAGCGTATCCTGCCGGCCACTTTCGAGCAAGTTCAGTAGGTCGAGATTGCCCATGCCAGCGGGCAGCGTGTAGCGGCCGGGGCGCACCGGGTTGTCCTCGGTGCCATACAGGTGGATGGTAGCGAGGGACTTAAATTCCTCCGGTCGTTCCAGCATTCCCGGCTGGCGCAGTGACTCGAATACGTCCCTTTTTCCTTCGCCGCGCCGGATGTAGAGGTAGGCTGGCCCTTCAGCATCAGCGGGCACGTTGGGCTGGTACAGCCACTGGTAAACCACACCCAGGCCCGAAGCCAACACCAACATAGTTACCCAAAACCATACCTGCGCCCAGAAACGCCAGCCTGACGTGGACTTGCCGGGCGGAGTAGAAATGGGGTCGGGCACTGGTTCGGTCATGATATGGCCAAAATTACGGCCTGCCCGGTGGGTTGCTGCACCCCAGGCTTGGCCCCTACCGCCCCAGGCGGTGCAACAGGCTCACACTTACTAGCAGGCGGCCTAGCTGCCAGGGTGCGGCAGTAGCCGGCTGGCCGGCCATTGTCAGTTGCACTTCGCTGGCGGGCAGGTCGAGGGCACTTTGGCTGTCAAAATGAAAAAAACCGCCTTTCTCAGTAGTTATCAGCTGGCTGCGGGTGCGCAGCGGCCACACGTAGCCCAGGTCGGCTATGGCCTCCCACTGATGGCTTATCTCCACGCCCAGGCCCAGGCGCGGTTGCAAGCCCTCGGTGATGCTTTGCAGAGATAAAGCGAGGCGGTCGGTCGAGAGCTTAGTGCCAGCCAGGCGCAGGCTTTCGTCGGGGTTGTCGAAGGTACCGAGGTCGCGGCCCAAGCCTTGGCGCAAATACGCCACGCCCAGCCGGGCCGTGATGGGGCGGCGTTTGGGATTTAGGTTATGCTCCCAGCCGAGGCCGGCCTCCCAGCCCTGCCCTTGCAAGCCACCAAAAATTGAGCGCGTTAGGCCATAAACCGAGAAGTTTTTCAGCAAATCGACCTGTATTCCAAAGCCATAGCTGCCGGCCACCGACTGCGAGCGCGCATCGGCCGCCGCCGTAGCCCTGAACGAAGACCCAGCCGGAGCCACCGCTACGCCCAACGCCGATAGCGACCCCTGCACGGGCAGCAGGCCCACGTTGTAGGTGTAGCGCACATGCGCCGTCCATGACTTTCTCGCTGGTTTATTGATAATTATCGTTGTGTCTGGGGCGGCTGTACTGGCAGCCGCAGGCGTACTCAGCAGGCGCTCGGCTTGGCGTTGGCGCTCCTGGTCGAGCAGGTCGAGGCGCAGCTGGGTAGGTGGCAGTAGCGTGGTGTAGTGGTTCCAGAAAGTAGAATCGTAGGGCGCGGCGGCGTGCAGAAAAATGTCGCCGAACTGCGCTCGCTCCACATACGGAATCGACTCTGTCTGCGCGGTATCGATGGCCGTGGTCAGAAACTCGGCCAAGTGTCGCCGCGTTTGGCCGCCGATGGGCTTGCCCAGGGTATTGTACCACACGCTTTTGAGGTGCCACCGGCCGACATAGCGCTGATAATCGACGCGATACGCTCGCTCCGAGGCTTCAAACAGCAGCACTCCCTCGCGCCTGATGCCGCTGGGCGTGCGGTGCCAATTGGCCCCCAAAAAAGCATAGCTCTGCTCATCAATGTACAGCTCGCCAGCAAAGTCGGCCCGGTCGGTGCCGGGCTTGGGGCCGAAGGAAATAACGTACACCGGCCGGCCCTGAAAGGTGGTTTGCGGCGTGAGACGGTATTGGTAATCCTTGAAGTGCGACTCACGGATGAACTCAGGGCGGTTGTGCACAAAGTCGAACCGGTGCGGGATAAACGAGCCGGCAATCCAGTTTATCGGTACCAAGCTTCCTCCACCGGGGCGATTGGGGCGCAGGTCCACCTTGCGCATTTCCAGGATTTTCACCTGCCCATCGTCATTCGGATGCTGGTACGGGGCCTTTTGCACTAGTAGTAAAGCTTCCCCTATGTAGTAATACTCGTGGCTGGTCACGTTGTCGTCCGACTCGCGGAAGAAGCCCGTCAGGTGTGTGGGCCGCGTGGGGTAGTTGCGCGGAATGCGCGCCACCGCTTCCCTGATAATGCCCGTCACCGACGACGACACGGCCACCGTGCCCAGGCTGGCGGGGTTGATTTTCAGCTCGATGCGCAGCTCGGGGCCGGGCAGCGGCGGCAGGGGCCGCACGTAGCGGCGGTAGCCTATCAGGGCTACTTCTAATTCGGTACTAGCGTAAGCAGCCGGCACGCGCAGCGCAAAGCGGCCTTCCTGATTGGTACTGGTACCCAGTTTATTACCCGCAATGCCGACCTGCGCGTTCGGGATGGGCTGGTGCGTGTCGGCATCGAGCACCACACCGCGCAGCAATTGGGCTTCCTGCGCAAAAGCGGGCAAGCATAACAACCACAGCAGCAGAACTTTCATCGCGCAAGGTTTCGCAAAGTGAAAAGAGGTTTCGCAAGATAGAACGACTGTTCAATACCTCGCAAAACCTCTTTTTTACTTTATAAAACCCTGTGCTCGTTACGAAGCCAGCGGCTCGTCCAAATCGGCCATCGGCAGGCCGTGCTGGCTGGCCGTTTCGCCCAAAAGCTGGCGCTGCCAGGGGCGCAAGGCGGCCAGACTGCCCTGCTCTACCACATCGCCAATGAGGCGGTTGCTAAGCACCGTATTGGCCAGCACCGGGCTGTAATCGGCCGCTAAGTGGTTTTTGAGGGCTTGTAATAGCGTTTCGCGGGCTTCGGCGCGGGCCGCGATGGGACCGTTGAAGCGGCGGCGGAAGGGCTGCGGGCGGCGTTGGTCGGCGGGCAGCGGGCCATCGGGGGCCAGGTCGGCCGTGGCCAGGGCCACCAGCTCGTCGGCGTAGGGCGCCCGCTTGAGGTCGGGATGCAGGCCACCGGCCCCGCGCAGCGCCCCGTGCGAGGCAATGGGCATGCGCGTAAGCTCGGCCAGGCGGTCGTTGCTAAGCACCATGTAGCTGGGGCGGTCGAGCTGCCGCGCTATGCGGTCGCGCAGGGCAAACAGCTCGCGGAAAAGCGGCAATTCAGCCGGGCTGATGCGGTACTTGCCGGCCAGGCGCAGGTGCGGGCGCAGCTCGTCGCGGCCGTAGCGCACAGCTTCGAGGGCGTGGTTTTCTTCGGCGGCCCACTGGGCGCGGCCTTGCTCTTGCAGGCGCACAGCGAGGCGGTCGGTGAGCTCGAAGAGGTAGAGCACATCGTTGGCAGCGTACTCTTTCTGGGCCTCAGTGAGGGGGCGCTTCAGCCAGTTCGACTTCTGCTCGCCCTTATCTACTTCAAAACCCAACTCACTCTGAATGAGGCGGCCCAGCGAAATATTATTATCCTCCAAGGCCAACAGCGTAAACTGCACGCTGGTATCCACGATGCTGCGGCAATGCACGCCGAACAGCTCGTCGAGCAAGAGGATATCCGACTTACAGGAGTGGAAAACCTTGACCACGGCCGGGTCGCGGCACACCGCAAACAGCGGCTCGAGGCCGGCGGCCATCTCGGGCTCCAGCGGCAGCGGGTCTATCAGATACACCGTAGTGCCATCGAACACTTGAATAAGTGCCAGATGCCGGCCGTAGCGGTAGCGGTTATCATCAAACTCCAAATCGATGCCGATGCGCGGCAGCGTGGCAAGGTGGGCGGCTACATCAGCCACTTGGGCTGCCGTGGTGAGATACTGAATAGGGGTCATGCGTAAGCGCAAAGGTAGGGCGAGGGGCTATGCGGCAAACTATAAAAAGCTACTCATCTTCCTCATTTGCGGCCTCAAAATCCAATTCGCGCGCCAGGTCCACGGCTTCATCGTTCACTTGAGCTAGCAGGTCGGGTGCATCGGCATCTAGCGTGCGGGCAAACAGGTCGAGAATGGCCTCACCTTCATCATTGACATACAGGTTGGTATACACCTGGTCAAAGAGCTTGTTCTCTTTGTGAATCTGCTTGTCGATGTCCTCGGGCGAGCGGGCGGTGCTCAGGGCTTTGTGCAGCACATCGGAAGCGCGGCGGGCCTCGTCGTGGTGGCCCAGGTCGGCCAGCAGGCGCATCAGGCTAGCCGCCACGCCCAGCCGCCACTGCTCGAAGCGGAAGGACAGGTCGGCGCGGCCGGCGCGCTCAAAGCCTGCGTAAGCATCTAGTACAGCGGGCGTCAGGTATTTCTCTTGGTCGGCCGGGTCGCTAAAGGCGAGGCGCAACAGGGTTTCGTAGGAAGTCATTTTAGGAGAAACTATAAGCGATTGTCATTGCGAGGAGGAACGACGAAGCAACCTTTCCTTTGCACATTGTGAACGTTCGCTGACGTAAAGGAAAGGTTGCTTCGTCGTTCCTCCTCGCAATGACAATTGTTTCCTACCCCCAAATCTGCCACACAAACAGCGAAGCCAAGTACGCCAGCCCGGTCATATACACGAGTTGACCCAGCGGCCATTGCCAGCTTTTGGTTTCGCGGTACGTCACGGCCAACGTGCTCATGCATTGCATGGCAAATACGTAGAATACGAGCAGCGACAGCGCCCGTACTGGCGTGAAAAACGGCTGGCCGTGCAGGTCTTTTTCGTTCGCTAATTTCTGCTGCACAGTGCCCAGGTCGGCATCCTGCCCCACACTGTAAATGGTACTCATGGTGCCCACGAATACCTCTCGTGCCGCAAACGACGTGAGCAGAGCAATGCCTACCTTCCAATCGAAGCCCAGCGGGCGGATAACCGGCTCGATGACGTGGCCGAAGGTGCCGGCGTAAGAAGTTTCGAGGCGGGCTGAGGCCACCTGGCGCTCGGTTTCGGCGGCGGGCCAGCGCTGGGCGGTGGCTTGCTGCTGCACTTGCTTTTCGGCCTCGGCCTGGCGGTTGCCGGGGCCGTAGCTGGCCAGCACCCACAGCAGCACCGAAATTGCCACAATCACTTTACCAGCCTGAAAGATGAACGCCTTGACTTTCTCTACGATAGTCAAGCCCACGTTTTTCCAGCGCGGCCAGCGATACACCGGAAACTCCATGATGAAGTAGCTGCGCTCACGGGCTTTCAACACTTTTTTCAGGATGAAAGCCGATACCAGCGCCGACACCAGCCCGAGTAGATACAAGCCCATGAGCACCAGCCCGCGCATGTTAAAAATGCCGAGCCACGCCTCGTCGGGCACCACCAGCGCCACTAGCACCGTGTACACCGGAATGCGCGCCGAGCACGACATGAGCGGCGTCACGAAAATGGTGAGCATCCTATCCTTCCAGCTCTCGATGGTGCGCGCCCCCATGATGGCCGGCACTGCGCAAGCCAAACCTGAAATGAGCGGCACCACGCTTTTGCCGCTCAGCCCGAATGGCCGCATCAGCTTGTCCATCAAGAAAGTAACACGGGCCATATAGCCCGTTTCTTCCAACACTGCCAGGAAGGCAAAGAGCAGCGCAATCTGCGGAATAAAAATCACGACGCCACCCAAGCCCGCAATCACGCCCTCGGTGAGTAGCCGCACCAGCGGTCCGTGGAAGTGTTGCTGAATCAGGGCATTGAGACTCGCAATGCCTTGGTCGATGAGGTCCATCGGGTACTGTGCCCAGGCAAAAATGGCCTGAAACAGCAGAAACAAGACAGCCAGAAAAATGAGGTAGCCAAATACCTTGTGCGTCAGCACCCTATCAATCCGGTTCGACACCGGCTCGCGCTGCTCGGTGCGCGTCACGGTCACTACTTCGAGCAGCAGTTCGTTGATGCGGGCGTAGCGGGCGATGGTTTCCTCGGCCTGCCGGGCGGTCGAGTCAAATTTATATTTCTCGGTCAGCTCCTGAATATAGGCACGGTCGTCGTCGCTCAAAAATTTGAGCCCCCGAAACTGGTGCGCGTAGTGCAGCGCCAGGTAGTCGTTGTGCAGGTTGAAATAGTACCGAATCTGGCGCACCAACGTCAGCACTTCGTCGGTAGGCTCCCAGAAATGCAGGGCGGGCGGCGTAGCCAAGCGCTCGGCCATCACGATGCGCAGGGCCGCTACGCCCACGCCCTTGCGGGCATTCATGGGCACCACGGGCACGCCCAATTCACGCTCCAGGGCCGGCAGGTCGATTTGGATGCCGCGCTCGGCGGCCACATCCGTCATGTTCAGAGCCAGAATGGCGGGCAGTCCCAGGTCAGCGAGCTGCGAGAATAGCAGCAAACTGCGGCGCAGGTTGCTGGCATCCACCGTCACAACCACGAAATCGGGATAATCGGCCGAACCAGAATTGTAGAGCAGGTCGGTAATGACGCGCTCATCAAGGCTCTTGGGATAAAGCGAGTAGGTGCCGGGCAGGTCGATAATCTCGGCGCGGCGCTGGCCGCCGAGTTGGGCCACGCCCGTTTTGCGGTCTACCGTGACACCGGGAAAGTTGCCAACCTTTTGGTTGAGGCCCGTGAGCTGGTTGAACAGCGAAGTCTTGCCCGAGTTGGGGTTGCCGATGAGGGCAAGGCGGGGAAGGTGGTCGGCAGCCGGCCGGGCCTCGGCGGGCGGCAGCGTAGTCGGCCGGGGCGCAGTGGGAATATCCTGCATCGGCGAAAAAAAGGCGGGAGATTAAGCTTTCAGTTGGATGGTAGCCGCCTCGCTCACGCGTAGCGACAGCGTATATTCTTCATCACCAAGCACTAGCATCAGCGGGTCGCCGAGAGGTGCCCGGCCGGCCAAGCGCACCTGCGTACCGGGAATGCAGCCCATTTCGAGGAGCTTCAGAGCCATCTCGGGGTCTTTGAGGCAGCACACGGTGGCGGTTTCACCCACGCGCAAATCATTGGCGGTGCGGCGCGAAGAAACCGGGGCAGGTTGAGCGACTGAAGAAGAACGACGAAGGAAAGCCAAACTATCGGAGCTATTTAGACGGGATTTAAACAAAGATACGCCCGTTTTGCCGTCTAAGGTTCCGCATTTAGCTACAATTGCCTATAGGGTGCGGGGCGTGCTCTCGGCCAGTGTTGGGGGTGCTTATGAATTGCCTGAACTACAAATTATCCGAGCAACGCCAAGCGGGAACCAGCCTCGCATCCTACTTGGAGCAAACTTTTTTATGTGCTACTTAGGGCGCTATCCAATGCTAGGCTTTAGATTTGCATTACCGCAATTAAAAAGCTATTATTTATGTACAGAAGCCTACTTTATTTTGCATTATTTTTATTCTGCTTGCCCAATTTAGCTCATTCGCAAGCAGCGCCTAACACGGTATTGTTATCCGGCCATATTGTTGATAAGGAAACAAAAGAGCCGCTGCCTTTTACTTCGGTGAGCCTGAAGGATGAGCAAACCGGCGCGCTCAGCAACGAGTTCGGGGTGTTTCAGCTGCCTGCACCTACCAAGAATGCGCAGGACTCCCTCGTGATTATGGCGTTGGGCTACAAGCACATGGCCATTCTGGTGAAGCGCGGCGCGGCCCAAACCAACCTGACTATCGAAGTGCCCCGCATGGCCATTGCCCTGAGCAATGTGACCGTCAAGGGTGGCAAAGTCAAAAACCTGGGCCTCGGTGCTACCGCGAGCCGCCCTGGCGAGGGCCTGCTGCAAGGCCAGCCTGGCAGCCAGTGCGCCTTTTTTATCAAAAACGATAAGAACAAACGGCTCGGCAACATTCGCTCGGTATCGTTTTACATCGGTGAAAACGGGTTTCCCCGCGAGCCGTTCCGGGTACGTATCTACAAGCCTGATGGCAACTACAGCGCGCCCAACACCGATATTCTGACCCAAAACGTGGTGGTATCGGCCCCCGGCGGCGGCGCGTGGTACACCGTCGACCTGACGAGCTACAACATCGTAGCGCCCGAAGAAGGCTTTTTCGTGGCCATGGAATGGATTGTGAGCGGCGATAAATTCTTCAAAACCGACTTCATGGACGAAGGCTACACGCCGTTCGGCCAGATTATGCGCCCTACGTTCGAGTTCAAAGAAAGCCGCACCTGGAACTACACCATCGCCCGCGGCTGGAACCAGCTCACGCTGGCCAACGGCCAGGGCCAGCGCTACAACGCCATGATTAAGGCGGAAGTGGACATGATTAAGTAAGCAGTGAGATGGTGAAATAGTGAGATGGTGAGTAGTGAGTGCGTTTGCTGAACTCATTACTCACCATCTCACTATTTCACCGCTGCCCTAACTTGCCGGCTCATCAGTTGTGAGCCCTTTGTTAGCTTCTTCTACCTGGTACCGGCTGCTGGGCGTGCGCCCCGACGAAGGACGCACGGTCTGGCTGTTTTTCCTGCACAATTTTTTGTTGGGCATCGGCACCATTCAGGTGTACGTGGCGGCCAACGTGATTCTGCTCGAAAACAACCCCGAGCGCAACCTACCGCTGGCCTACGGGGCCGCCGCGCTCGCCATGATGGTGGCGGGGCGCGTGTACACCCACTTCGAGCACCACATGCTACTGCAAAAGCTGGCCGGCCGGGTGCTACTGGCCGTAGTGGCGCTGGCCGGCGTGCTGGGCATCCTGCTGCTGGGCCACTCGGTGGCGGCGGCGGTGGCCATTATGGCGGGCTACCGGGTCATTTATCTCCTTACTAATCTGGAGTTTTGGGGCGTGTCGGCGGTCGTCTTCGACGTGCGGCAGAGCAAGCGGCTGTTTGGCCTCATCAGCGCGGGCGACATGCCGGCCAAGGCGCTCGGGGCGGGCTTAGCGGTGATTATTCACGCCCACACCGACTTGTTTTACCTGCTGCTCACAGCATTTGTGGCTTACGGCGCAGCGCTGTTAGTACTCCAAATCACGCTACGCTCGCACGATGTAGAGCCGCGCCCGGTGGGCCGGCGGCAGCGCGAGGCGGGCACCAGCGCTTGGCGGCAGTGGTTTGGCGATAATAATCTGGTACTGAGCATTTGCCTAAGCCTCACAGCTATTGCGGCTGTGACGACGGGCGTGGAGTATTCGTTTTTCGTCAACGTCAAACACAAGTTTCACGACCAGTCTACGGTGATGCACTACGTGGGCGGCGTGCTAGCCCTCACCTATTTGCTAGCCATGCTGTTCAAAATCGGTTTGGCTCAAGTAACGCTTGACCGCTTAGGCATCCGGCGGATGCTGCTAACGCTGCCGGCTATGGTGCTGTTAGGTTTGTTGGTATTTGGCTGGTTAAGCTGGGCCGGAGCGGGAGAATCGACGCAGCTGGTTTATTTCGTGGGGCTATACCTGGGGCTCGAAGTGTTGCGCCGGGCGGTGTTCGACCCGGTGTTTTTGGTGCTATTTCAGCCGCTGGCGGCGCACGAGCGCCCGGCGCGGAAGGCGGTCAGGAGATCGGCCAGCGCGGTTTCGAGGTCGCGCAGCGCGACCGGGCCGGAATCGAGCGCCGCCAGCGCGTCGACCAGCACGATCTGCCGGTCGAGCCGGGCGAAGTGGTCGCG
>CAXUKA010000260.1:0-9484 GCA_964251335.1 uncultured Hymenobacter sp. | reverse complement strand
CTCCCAGCCCAAACTCAAAAAACCTCTGCTGTTGCCTCCGCTGCTACCAAAGCAGCCAAAACTCTTAAGCTGAATGCAGTACAGCGGCTGGCCCTGAAAAGCGTAGCTAAAAAGCTGAATAAGCTTCAGAACCCCAAGCAAGCAACTGCTAGCACCGAGCAAACTGCAACTTCTAAGGCTGGACGCTCAGCTATTATCGCAGGCTTAGGTTTGGTATTAGCCATCGTTGGTCTTGCTATAGGCATTGGGAGCGGCAGCGCCTTCCTGGGTGTAGCATTATACATAGCAGGTTTTATTGTCTTCGCCGTCTTCTTGACCCTGATGATAGTTTACTTGGTACAGGGCAAATAGCCTTTGTTACTCGATTGAAATAAAAAAGGCCTCACGTTAGTGAGGCCTTTTTTATTTGTTGTAGGATTGAGCACTCTTCAGGTCTACGTCTACTTAGATTTAAAGTAGAAACTGGGTTAAGAAGGCACTTAGCTTGCGGCCACTTTAACTCCGTCAATCAGTTAAGCCGCCAGCGGGTCGACGTCGGGCGAGGTGTTGGGCGAAAGCACCCGTAGCTGCACCATCTCAACTACGCGGCCAGTGCGACTAAGCACCCGGAACTCATAAGGGTCAAGCACAGCCACATCGCCTACCTCGGGAATATTGCCGTAGAGCACGTTTAGCAGGCCGCCCACGGTTTCGTAGTCGCCGCCCTCGGGCAGAGGATAGGGGAGGTACTCATTGGCGTCGGGGATGGGCGTAGCGGTGCTCACGCGGTACTCGACCTCGGAGATTTTCTCTACCACCGGCACCTCGTTATCGTACTCATCCTGGATTTCGCCCACTAGCTCCTCCATTATATCCTCGATGGTGACGATACCGGCCACCCCGCCAAACTCGTCGCTCACGACAGCCATTACAATGTGCTTGCGCTGAAACTGGCGCAGCAAGCGGTTTATTTTTTTGGTTTCGGGCACGAAGTAGGCCGGGCGCATAATGCGCACCAGCTCCAGCGGCTCGCCGCGCCGCACAATGGGCAGCAAGTCTTTGACATTGAGCACACCCACAATGTTGTCGATGCTGCCATCATACACTGGCAGGCGCGAGTAGCCTTCGGCAAAAATCTTTTCCAGCAGCTTATCCTCGGGGGCATTCACATCGAGGGCGGCCAGCTTGGTGCGAGGCACCATTATCTGGCGCACCATCCGGTCGTTGAACTGAAATACGTTTTCAATCAGTTCGTGCTCAGAGTCTTGAATCTCACCACTTTCCTTGCTCTGGTCGAGGAGCAGGCGCAGCTCGTCGGAAGTATGGGCTTCGGTACCGTGCGAGTCATTGCGCAGGCCCACAGCACCTAGCAGCAAATTGGAGGCTTTCGACAAAAACCAGGTGAGCGGCAGCGTCAGAAAGTAAAACCCCCGTAGCGGCAGCACCAGAGCCAAGCTCACAGCCTCGGGCCGCTGAATGGCCAGCGCCTTTGGAAAAAGCTCTCCGAATAGTACGTGGAGGAAGGTAAGGATAACCAGCCCCATGCCTACCGCGATGGTGTGGGCCGTAGCCTCCGTAATGGGGAGGTGGATTTTGGGCAGCAGGTCTAAAAATATTTCGGTAAATACTTCCTCGCCAACTGCACCTAATACCAGCGATGCCACCGTGACGCCAAACTGGGTAGCCGATAAGTAGTCGTAGAGGCGGCGGACCACGCCTAGAGCCTGCCCGGCCAGGCGGCTTCCCTCCTTGGCCTTGATTTCGAGCTGCGACAGGCGCACCCGAATAAGCGAAAACTCGGCGGCGACGAAAAACCCGTTGACTAAAACCAGCAACAGGGTAAGCAGTATTTTTAAGCCCATGTAGTCGGCTCCCCTCAGACGCGGACGGTCGGGCAGCCTTTATAAGGTCAAAAGTACGGAGTTTCTGGAGGTGAGTTGATGCTGAAGGAATTGATTGTCGACCAATAGTGCCCGTTGGTATCTTATTTTGCTGTTTCTCTGTTAAGCAAGCATGAAACACTTTCGGTTTTTTGGATTATTATTTATAGCGCTACTACTGAGTGGTTTGGCCGGTGCGCAAGTGCTCACGCCCACGCACTTGAGCACAGCCCTAAGCCAACCTAAAGCTGCCGTCGGTACTGAAGTAGAGCTTATTATCAATGCGCGAATTGAGCCTAAATGGCACCTCTATGCCACCGATTTTGGCGACGATGTGGGGCCTACGGTGTTCACGCTCAAGTTTCAGCCCAGCCCAGCCTATGAACTGGTGGGTAAGCCGGTATCGGTAAAGTCGCACCACGTCGAAGACCCGGTTTTCAAAGGGGAGGTGGCTTATTGGGAAGGCAGCGGCCAGATTCGCCAGCGTATTAAGGTATTGCAGCCCGGTACGCTCACCATCAAGGCCGATGCCGATTACCAGAGCTGCACCGATGTAGACGGCCGCTGCATTCCCGGCACCGAAGCGCTAAGCTTTGGCCCGATTACGGTGATGGGCGGGGCGGTTGCTCCAGTTGCGCCCACCACTGCCCCCGCTCCCAAAACGGGGGCTACCGTTCCGGCTGCACCTACTGCCACCGCCGCAGCCACACCGAGCGCTGTGCCCACCGATACGGCGCGGCCAGCCGTTGCAGCCCAGATGCCCGTAGCCGCCGCTGTCGATACGGCAAGGGCAGCGGCCTCAGCCAATGCGGCAGCCCCCAACAGCCCCACCACTGCGATAGCCGCTACGCCCGCTGCCAACAATGCTAGCCTCGGCCTGTGGCAATACTTGCTGCTGGCCTTTGGGCTGGGCCTAGTGGCCGTGCTGATGCCCTGCGTGTATCCCATGCTGCCCATGACCATCTCGTACTTCACGTCTACCGGTGGCACCCGGCAGCGCAGTGTGCTCATGGCCGTTGTGTATGGGTTGTCCATCATCGCCATTTATACCGGGGCGGGTGTAGTACTAAGCGTGCTTTTTGGGGCCGACGCGGCCAACTCTATCAGCTCGCACTGGCTGCCCAATCTGCTGTCGTTTGTGCTATTTATCGCATTCGGGCTATCGTTTTTAGGTTTGTTTGAAATAAACGCGCCTAATGCCCTAGTATCGAAAGCCGATGCTCAAGCCGACAAAGGCGGCTGGGCGGGGCTATTTTTTATGGCGGCTACACTGGTGCTGGTGTCTTTCTCTTGCACGGTGCCCATCGTGGGCTCGGTGGCTATCGCGGCGGCCAATGGCGAACTGCTGCGGCCCACGCTGGGTATGCTGGCGTTCTCGTCGGCCTTTGCGCTGCCGTTTGTGTTGTTTGCCTTGTTCCCAGCTTGGCTTAAGTCGATGCCGCGCTCGGGCGGCTGGCTCAACGTGCTCAAGGTGGTGATGGGCTTTGTGGAATTGGGGATGGCGTTTAAATTCCTCAGCTCGGCCGACTTATCCTATCACTGGGGGCTGCTGCCACGGCCACTGTTCTTGACCATCTGGATAGTGCTGGCTACGCTGCTAGGTTTCTACCTGCTGGGCAAAATCCGCCTGCCGCACGACAGCGCTTCCGACCACGTGAGCGTGCCGCGCCTGATGCTGGCCTGCGTGTCGTTCATTTTTGCAGTGTACCTAGTGCCGGGGTTGTTTGGTGCGCCATTGCCTACGTTGTCGGCACTGGTGCCGCCGCCCACGCGCCACGACTTCACAATAGGCGCAGCTTCAGCACCAATAAGTACTGATAATAAGCTGTGTGCCCCTCCTCGCTTCTCCGACAACTTGGAACTGCCCCTAGGGCTCGATGGCTATTTCACCTTACAGGAAGCGCTGCGCTGCGCCCAGCAGCAGGGCAAGCCAGTATTTGTAGATTTCACGGGCCACAATTGTGGCAACTGCCGCCGCATGGAGGCCGATGTGTGGGCCCACGAAGAAGTACTACGCCAGCTGCGCAAAGACTATGTGGTAGTAGCCCTCTACGCCGACGACAAAACCGAGCTGCCCAAGAGCGAGTGGTATACCTCGCCCCGCGACCAGCGTCAGAAAACCACCATTGGCGAGCAGAACCTTGATTACCAGATTAGTAATTTCAACGCCAATGCCCAGCCCTACTACGTGCTCCTCGACCCCGCCAATCCTAAGCAGCCATTGGCTACGCCCGTAGCGTATGAGGCTGATGTACAGAAATTTAGTAAATACCTAGCCGATGGCAAGGCGCAATACGACCGCCGCAAGGCAGTGGCATTGAAGTAAGTAGCTTGGACTCGGAGAGCTCAGGCTACAAAAAACAAAAAGGCGACTCCCGCAAGGAAGTCGCCTTTTTAATTGGCTGTAGCGGAAGGACTTGAACCTCCACGAAGCGGTTAGCCACAAGCTCCGAAGAGCGAGGGTTTATCCCGGGAGCCTTCACCCCCGAGATAGGAGGGCGTGTCTGCCAGTTTCACCACACTACAAGGTTTTGAGTAGCTACGCCTTTTGCGTTTGCTGTTACAAAGATAATACAATAAAAATGCGATTTGCAAATTGTATTCAAAAAAAGATTAAAAATTACTCAATTCGCATAAAAGGCAGCCCGTTTTTGAAACTTCTATTATATTTGTTCATTCATGTCCCGCACCTACGAACTCGACGACACCGACCGCCGCATTCTGAACCTGCTCGTGCAGGATGCCAAACTGCCTTATTCAGAAATTGCCCGCCAGCTCCACGTATCGGGCGGCACCATTCATGTTCGCATGACGCGCCTCGAAGAGTTGGGCATTGTGCGGGGTGCTACCCTCGACCTCGACCTGCAAAAAGTCGGCTACGGCATCCAGGCTTTCCTCGGAATTTTCTTGCTGAAAAGCTCTTTTTGCGACAGTGTTATCGCGCAGCTACGCGGTATTCCTGAGGTGATAAGCCTGCATTTCACTACTGGCAGCTACAACCTGTTTGCCCGCATAGCCTGCCGCGATACTCTGCACCTACGCAATGTATTGCATGACCAAGTGCAGCAGATAGAAGGCGTAGAGCGCACCGAAACCTTGATTTCGCTGGAAGAAGTTTTTAGCCGCTCGGTGCAGCTGGAAGACGCATCGGTGCCAGCTGTTGGGTAAGTATAGTATTACTACTATAGTATTACAACCGAAAAGGGCGACCAGCTTACGAAGCTGGTCGCCCTTTTCGGTTGTTAATAGTATTCAGTCAGTGGCTTGCGCTACATGGTGCTGGTAGTCTTGGTCTTTGTCGTTTTCATTTTGCCACCGCGCTTGCTCGACGATTTCGTCATTTTCGAGGAAGTATTGCTCCTGTCAGTGGCGCTGGTTTGATTGAGGCTGGCATCTGTTTTAGCAACCTCACCTTTGGGCGTATTAGCTCCCATAGCGGGCATGGTTGATTGAGCAGTAGCCGCAAAGCTGATGGCTACCAGCATAAGCGATAGGCTGAGGAAATATTTCATGGCAAGTACGGAGAAGAGAAGTAAAGCACTTTAACCTGGTGGACCCAACCACCAAGCTAAAGTGCTTTACGACAGCCGAAACCAATGGTTGGCTACTTTGACTAAGCAACTGGGGGCTCGGAGGGCGTCTCGGCAGCTTTAGGAGTTGGCGCGGTGGGCAATACTTGCTCGGCCTGTGCCTGCACCAGCAAGCCTACCAGCGCTTCGACCAAGCCACCACCGCCGGTACCGGTGCCGCTGCCATTGGCCTGCACATCGGGCGTGATTTTCACTTGGCGGTCGCCGATGATTTGCATGAGCTGCAAGGCCGTAAACTCGCGGGTGCCGAGGCTCTCGACGCCCACGCGGTAGGCCTCAGATTTAGCTTGGCCGATGGCCCGGATGGCTTCGGCCTCGCCCACGCCGCGCAGGCGGGTAGCCTCTGAGTCGGCGATGGCGCGTAGGCGGGTGCTTTCGGCCTCGCCTCCGGCGCGCAGCTTGGCGGCTTCGGCTTCGCCGCGCACTTTTTTCACTTGGGCATTAGCGTTTAGCTCGGCGATGTTCACGCCTTGCTCGCTTTTCACCAGGTCGCTTTGAATATCGGCAATGCTGGTTTCGCGCACCAAGGCTTGGCGCTGGGTTTGGGCGGCCTGCTGCACTTCGTAGGTTTTGCGCTGCTCCTCGGCCAGCTTGCGGTCGGTTTGGGTGGTCATGAGCTGCTGCGGCGGCACAATGTCGCCGATGAGCGTATCCACGGCCTGCACGTTGTAGGTAGCCAGCGCCACGCGGATAAACGTGGCCGCATCGCTTTGGCGCTCAGCCCGATTGGTGAGGTAGTCGAGCACCGTGTATTCCTGCGAGCTGTTACGGAAATAGTTGCCCACGATGGGCTCCAGCACATGGTCTACGAGGTTTTGCATCGAGCCTACCCGCGAGATAACACGGGGCGCATCGAGCGCCGCCACGTGGATAATCTGCGCCACATCGAGGTTAAACGAAAAGCCGTCGCGCGAGCGCACTGTAATGCTGCTCAAAGAATTATCGTAGCCGTGGGCCTCAGTTCGCGTAGCCCAGTTGAGCACGATGTTGGTAGTAGGCACCAGCTCGACGCGCATAATGCGGGTGTTCAAAGGCTGGCGGCCGGGGTAAAGCGGCGTGACCCAGATGCCTTTGTGGCCCACTTCCACGAGGTTGCCGTGCGTAAAATCGGTTCCGCTCACATCCTGCGCCGGGCGGCCCACGAAGGAAATCACCACCCCAACGTGACCAATCGGAATCTCGGTCATGGGCACCTGCTCGACGCGGCAAAACCAGGGGTTGAGGTTCCAGGCACCACTCAGTAATACTTGTTCTTGCAGGCCGCGCCGCCCGCCCGCCGCTAGGAAGCGCTGGGCATCCTGAAAATTATCGTGCTCGGGGATAACAGGACCGGCAATTTCGCCGGGCTCAATCGGGATACCGTCGAGCGTCGTCACGATGCCCACCGCATCGGGCACCACCCGGTACACCATCAGTTCGTTGGGGTTCATGCCCATCGCCTCGGCATTGCGGCGCGTAATGATGGTAAATAAAGCAGTATTAATGCGATACGTGCCCGAAGTAAGAATGCCCAGCTGCCGGCCTTTCTCGCCGCCACCCGCCAGAAAAGCGCGGGCATCCTGGTAATCGTCGCAAAAAACCACGCGGCCCAGCATGTGGCTCGGCGGAATGGGCGCGCCACCATTGGCCACCACCAGCCCGATTTCGCCCTGTGGCACCACCGTCACAGGCTCCTTAGTAACGGCAAACTGCCAAGGCCACAAAAAGAAATGCCAGCCCGGCGCGAGTGTATCGGCCTGCAAGCCGGCCTCGCCCTCCAGGGCAATGAGCCGGCCGGCACCCAGACTGGTGCGGGCAAATTTCTTGGCCACAATGCCCACCTCCAGCTCGCCAATCACGACGATACCCAGCAGCGACTTAGCCAGCAGCAAAAGCACCAGCAGGCTAAGTAGCACGCCCACAATGGTGTAGAAAAGAGGAACCGTAAGTGCTAGCAGCATAAGATAGGGGAGTGAAAATAAAAGACTGCGGTGGCCATGGGCCTTACAAAAAAGTCCTTCCCGAACTGGTCGGGAAGGACTTCATCGCTGGCTTGCGCCGGGCATTACATTTTGGTTTTGGTGGTTGTCGTGGTGGTTTTGTTGGCTTTGTAGCGCATGTCGGGCGTACCGTCGGCTTTCATCGGCGCGGTAGTCTTTGTAGTGGTTTTGCTGGCCTTGTAGCGCATGTCGGGCGTACCGTCGGCCTTCATTTTGGTCGTAGTAGTCGACTTGGTAGTGGTGGCCGGAGCAGGCGTGGTTTTAGTGGTCGTCATCTTCGACGAGCTGCTGCTCATCGTGGTGGTGGCAGGGGTAGTCTGGGCTTGGGCCGAGAGGCTACCGGCTACCAGAAAAGCGGCCAAAAGGGTGAGAAGGCGTTTCATGAAAATAGGGTGAGTGAAAGAGGTGAGGGTGAAGGGGCAACTGCCATTCGGGCGGAAATATAACGCATTTATTCGGCCAGTAAGCAGAAGGGTTCAGGCCCGATTTTAGAACCGGAGATTAAACTTGCCACATCACGTAGCATCTATCTACCGTAACGCTTATTCTCCCTTTTCCACAACCTTCATCCGCCATGAAAAATGTATTTTCGGCCGCTGCCCTTGTGCTACTGGCCACCACTGCTGCTTTCGCCCAGGTTGCCCCTCAGGCCAACCAGCGGGCTCGTATTCGCCAGGGCGTCGCCACCGGCGAGCTCACCCGCACCGAAGCCGCCCGCATGCGTGGTCGCGAAGCCGGCATCACGGCCGAAAAGCGTGCCGCCCGCGCCGATGGCGTGGTGACGCCCGCCGAGCGCCGCGATATCAAGAGCAATGAGCGGAGCGCCAGCCGCGCTATTTATCGCCAAAAGCACGACAGGCAGGTGCGCTAAAACGCGGAAACGGAGTGGCACTCCGTCTTACAAACCGAAAAGCCCCGCGCCAATTAAGGCGCGGGGCTTTTTCTATAAGGCAGAGGTAGGGCTGCTTAGGCAGTTACCTGGGCTTCCAGTTTTTGAGCGAGTACGTGCTTGGGCACGGCACCCACTTGCTTGTCGACAATCTGGCCATTCTTGAACACCAGCAGTGTGGGGATGCTACGGATACCGAACTTCATCGAAGTCTGGGGGTTAGCATCTACGTCTACCTTACCGATAATGGCTTTGCCTTCGTATTCGCCGGCCAGTTCTTCTACCACCGGACCTACCATGCGGCAAGGGCCGCACCATTCGGCCCAAAAGTCCACGAGTACTGGCTTATCCGAGTTGATAATCTCCTCGAAGTTGGCGTCGGTTATTTCAATTGCTTTGTGCGCCATGACGCTAAGGAATAAATTAGTGAAAAAACGTCCGGCGTGTACGGCCAACGCGGTCGCAAGGTAGCGGAGTGGGAGTAAAACAACGTGGGTGGTAGAAAGTTCAGCGCGGATTCATGCAGCTTAGATAAGCGAGCAAACATCCAACTCAAATTCCCGCATCTTTTCGATAAAAGTCTTAGGCTCAATCTGAAAGCGGCGCGAAAACATATCTACCGCCAGCCGCTCGTGCGGCTCCACAAACTGAATTTCCAGCCGCTTCGAGCCTTTGGCGTGCTCGATAGCCTCCTGCAAACGGTCAATCATTGGCCCCGTCACGGTGCGGAGGTCTAGTTTCACGCGCACACCTTTGCTGAGCTTGTCGGCCACCTGAGCCAGCGGCTCCATCGTTTTTATTTTCAATTCCCACTGGTCCTGGGTGCCGTAGCGTAGCTCCATCTTGCCCCGGATAAACATGGGCGGCACCTGCTCCTGGGGGTAGTTCTTAGGGTTGATGAGCGCGCTGAAGCGCGTGTAGTCGTCGCGGAACAGCGCCAGGTTAATGCTGGAGTCATAATCCTCCACGTTGAACGAGGCCATCGGCGAGCCGCTCTTAGTGGTACGGAAGGTCACGGCCGAAAGCAGGCCGGCAATGTTCACGTCCTTGCCTTTTTGCAGCTCCAATTTGTCAAGGGCGCAGGTGCAATAGGCGTCGATTTCCATGCGGAAGGTATCGAGCGGGTGGCCCGAGAGGTAAAAGCCAACTACCTCTTTTTCACGGCGT
>CAXUKA010000259.1:0-9497 GCA_964251335.1 uncultured Hymenobacter sp. | reverse complement strand
GAGAAGGGCAGTTTCCACGGTAGGGGAGGAGAAAGGGTGAGACTAGCCGAACGAGGTGGTGAGTTACTGCATAAAAGTAAGTATATATATTATGTAATTTTGGTGAACGCTATCGGGCTAGCAGCCGAGAGGCTAATTGCGGGCAATGGTATGTTTTCGGTGCTGCCCGCGACCTTTGCGGCCGATGTCTCTATTCACCACCTACCTACAACTCGGGTTTTGGCACATCTGGAGCTGGCAGGCCACCGACCACCTCACGTTTTTGCTGGCCCTGTGCGCGCCTTATGTGCTGGCCGATTGGCGGCGCGTGGTAGCACTGGTCACGAGCTTCACGGTGGGCCACTCGCTCACGCTGGCGCTGGCTACGCTGGGCATTGTGGGGGTGAATAGCCCGGTGGTGGAGGCGCTGATTCCGGTTACGATTATGCTCACGGCGGTGCTCAATATGCAGCGGGTGGGCTCGGCGCTGGCCCGGCGGCCGGCGCGCCCCACGCCGGTAGTGTGGTCTGCGCCCAATGCATTGGCGCTGGCTTTTGGGCTGATTCATGGACTAGGGTTTTCTACTTATTTGCGCTCGCTGTTGGGTGAAAACAGCCGGCCTATCACGGAATTACTCTCCTTTAATCTGGGCGTGGAGCTGGGGCAGTTGCTGGTGGTGAGCATCATTCTGCTGCTGGGCTTCGTGGTGCTGCGCGGCTTCGGCGCAGCGCGGCGCGACTGGGTGCTGACTACAAGCGGCGCGGCGCTGGGCGTGGCGCTGTTGCTGCTTTTGCAGATGAAAGGTTGATTGTCATTGCGAGGAGGCACGACGAAGCAATCGCATCAGGACGAGCTGTTCGGATTCCGCTAAGGTGCGATTGCTTCGTTATGCTTCCTCGCAATGACAATAGTCCTCCCGCAACCCCGTCGTAAATTCGCCGACCTTAGGTATTGCTTTTTATTAATCCCCACTTTTTCATGCGTTCTCTACTCCTGGCTGGCTGCCTGGCGTTGGGACTGGCGCCCACGGCTTTACGGGCTCAGACTACCAATTCCGGCACCGACAAATTTGCGCAGCTCGAAACCCTGCTGCCTACGCCCAACTCGTACCGCACTGCCAGCGGCGCGCCCGGCCCGCAGTACTGGCAGCAGCGTGCCGACTACAACATCCGGGTCACACTCGATGACCAGAAGCAGGCTATCACCGGCTCGGAGACAATCACTTACACCAACCTCTCGCCCGATGTGCTGACCTACCTCTGGGTGCAGCTCGACCAGAACATTCTGGCCAAAAATTCCATCACGGCCGCCACCAACGTGGGCCAGATTACGGCCGGCCGGCTGGGTTTTCAGGATGTCGATAACCAACTGGCAGTGGCCGAGTTTGACGGCGGCTACAAAATCGCGGCCGTGACCGATGCTGCTGGCAAGCCCTTGAAATACACCATCAACCACACCATGATGCGCATTGACTTGCCCCGGCCACTCGGCCCGAAGCAAGCCATTTCGTTTGGGGTGAAGTGGAGCTACAACATCAACGACCAGCTGAAAATCAGCGAGCGTAGCGGCTACGAATATTTCCCGGAGGACAAGAACTACCTCTACGAAATCGCGCAATTCTACCCCCGCATGGCCGTGTATTCCGACGCTACCGGTTGGCAGAACAAGCAGTTCTTGGGCAATGGCGAATTCACGCTGCCCTTCGGCGACTACCGCGTGAGCATCACCGCGCCGGCCGACCACGTGGTGGGCGCAACGGGTACGTTGCAGAATGGCGCGCAGGTGCTTTCGGCTACGCAAATCAAGCGTTTGGCCGATGCTAAAAACGCTAAGAAGCCGGTGCTTATCGTGAGCCAGGATGAGGCGGTGAAAAACGAAGCCAGCCGCGCCACGGGTACCAAAACCTGGACCTACGCCGCTAAAAACGTGCGGGACTTTGCCTGGTGCTCGTCGCGCAAGTTCATTTGGGACGCGATGGAAATCAACCAGAACGGCAAGCCCGTTTTGTGCATGAGCTATTACCCGAAGGAAGGTAATCCGCTGTGGGGCAAATACTCCACGGAAGTGGTGGCGCACACGATTAAGACGTATTCCAAGTTCACCATCCCTTACGAATACCCGGTAGCCATCTCGGTGCACGGGCCGGTGGGCGGCATGGAGTACCCGATGATATGCTTTAACGGCGGTCGCCCCGAGAAGGACGGCACCTACTCGGCTGACCGGAAATACGGCATGATTTCGGTGATTATTCACGAAGTGGGCCACAATTTCTTCCCGATGATTGTGAACTCGGACGAGCGCCAGTGGACCTGGATGGACGAGGGCCTCAACACCTTCTGCCAGTACCTGACCGAGCAGGAATGGGAGCGCAACTACCCCAGCCGCCGCGGCGAGCCGCGCAACATGGTAGACTACATGCGCACCGATAAAACCCTGCAAACCCCGATTATGACCAACTCGGAGTCGGTATTGCAGTTTGGCAATAACGCCTACGGCAAGCCCGCCACCGCCCTCAACATCCTGCGCGAGACAGTGATGGGCCGCGAGCTGTTCGACTACGCCTTCAAAACCTACGCCACCCGCTGGGCCTACAAGCACCCGCAGCCGGCCGACTTTTTCCGCACCATGGAAGATGCTTCGGCAGTGGACCTCGACTGGTTCTGGCGCGGCTGGTTCTACACCACCGACCGCTGCGACATCTCGCTGGAAGCGGTAAAATCGTACAAGCCGAATACCAAAAACCCCGGCCTCGAAAGCGCCCGCCTCCAAAACGAGCGTCAGGCGCAGGTGCCTAGTATTTCGGCCCAGCGCAACGCTACCGACCTCAAAACCACTGCCGTGGATGAGAAGCCCGACCTCAAGGACTTCTACAACAACTACGACCCGCTGGCCGTGACCGAGGCCGACAAGCAGCGCTACTTCCAGTACCTGAGCACCCTCACGCCCCAGCAGCAGCAGCGCCTCAATGGCAACCTGAATTTTTACGAGCTGAACCTGCGCAACGTGGGCGGCCTGGTGATGCCCATCGTCATCCAAATGACCTACGAAGACGGCTCGCAGGAGCTGACGACCATCCCGGCCGAAATCTGGCGCAAAAACAACGAGCAAGTGAGCAAAATCATCATCACGCCTAAGAATGTGACCTCGTTCGTGATTGACCCCTACCAGCAAACGGCCGACACTGACTTGAGCAACAACGCTTTCCCGCGTCAGGCCGCGCCTTCGCGCTTCGAGCTGTTCCAGCAAGGCATGGCCGGCAACAACGCCCGCCAGCCACAGAACCCGATGCAGGCTGCTGCTACGCCCGGCACTACCACCACGCCCGCCCCAGCCACCCCACTGGAGCGCCGCGAAAACAAGCCTAACCCTGATGGGCGGCCGGCCCGGCCAGCCAGCACCAACGGCACCCGGTAGGAGAGAAGCCACCACAGCAAAAAAGCGCCAGCCGATATTCGGCTGGCGCTTTTTTATTGGTTGGAATACCAGTTATTCCACCGTGAGGCGGCTGGCCCAGCGCTCGCCGCTGGGTGCCGTGGCCTGCACCACGTAGAGGCCGGGCGCAAGGCCCGCCAGTGGCAGCGTAGCTCCGGCTGCCTCGCGGCGAGCCACCCGGCCTAAGCCGTCTATAAGTGTGAGCTGAGTACCAGCGGGCAGCGTGGGCAGCTTAAGGCTGCTAGCCGAGGAAGCCGGATTGGGGTAGAAGGACAGTGGCGCGGCCTGTTCGGCGCGGCTTGCCGTAACTACGTTGCCAGAGTAGGCGATGAAGGGCGTGCCCGTGCTGGCTGTCGTAGCGGTAGATGTGAGGGTAGTGCTCCCAAACACGGCAGTGTTGTTGAAAATACCCGGCATTACCAGGCGGCCGGTGCCGTCGATGGTGAGGGCCACGGGCGTTTCGTCGCCGGTGCCGCCGCTTTGCATGGTCCAGCGCAAGGTGCCAGTGGGCGAGTAGCTAACCACCAGGGCATCAACGCCGCCGGCGCTGGTCAGCGTTTTGCCGGGTATCGTGCCTTGGCCGGTGAATTGGCCAATGAGGTAAATGTTGCCAGCGGCATCGGAGGTCAGGCCCCGGTAGCCGCCGGCTGTCGTCGATTGCAAATCGCGCGACCACACCAGCGCGCCGGCCGTAGGCTCCAGCACCGACGCAAAGCCGGTGGTGAGTACGGTCGAACCCACCGTGGTAGGGTTGGTGAGTGAGCCAGCAGGGGCCGAAATGCCCGGCACTACCAAGCGTCCGCTGCCATCCAGGGCCGCGTAGGTATTGATATCGGCACCCGCGCCGCCCACGCGCTGCGCCCACTGCGGCACGCCTTGCGTGTTGTATTTCACGACCAGGGCATCGTAATCACCTTTGGCGGCGGGCATCGCTACGCTGCCGAAGCCACCTATTACGGGCGGGCAAGTCCAGACAAAGTACACGTTGCCAGTCGGGTCGGCTACCAAGTGGCTGTAGGGCAGTGCGGTGGCGGTGGTGCCGATAGTGATGCTGCCACCCTGCTGCGCCCACTGCACCACACCAGCCGGTGACATTTTCACCAGAAACTGGTCGGAAATGATTGTGGTCGTCGTAGGAGTAGTGAGTGAGAAGCTGCCAAAAGTGGCATCTAGGGCAAAGCTGCCGCTCACATAGTAGTTGCCAGCCGCGTCGGTGGCCAGGCTGGCCGGCGTCAGCAACGTGCCGGTGCCTACCTCCCGCACGTACTGCACCGTGCCTTGGGCATCTATCTGCGCCAGCACCATCGAGCCGAAGCCAAACGAACTGGTGTTGAATGTAACGGTGCCGAACTGGGCCCCGTCGCTGGCCGTTCCCATCAGCACTATTTTACCGCTCGCGTCGATGATGACTTTCTGGAAGGAGTCGTTGTAACTTCCTTGTAGTTGTTTGTACCAAAGTAAGTTACCGGTAGGCCCGTACTTGGCCAGCACGCCATCCTGATAGCCCTGGCTTGTGAGGACTGTGCCGGGTGCCAGCGTTACACTTCCCGAAAAGGAAGATGCCAGATACGTATTGCCCGCCGCATCGGTGGCGAAAGAAGGGGCGAGGGCAAAAGCCGGCGTAATAGGCAGGCTAGCTGCCGAAGCCCAGCTAGGGGTAGTTTGGGCGCTGGCTTGCAGGGCCAACGCACTCAGGAAGACAGTAAAAATGTGTTTCATGTAACGTAAGTGAAGAAAAGGACCGCCAAATATATAGACGTCGTATATCCTGAACCTACTGTTAAAGGAATTATTCAAGTTTATCTGTATTAATGAATTATCAATTTTCAAACAAACAAGCGCCCACGTGCTAGCACACAGTTACTAGGCGATACGGTATGGAGCAGCTTAGCTAATGGGTAATGGTCTTGGTAAAAACTGAGCTGTGAGTTCAGGCATTTCATCTTTGAATAGTAACTTTGTATTGCAAAGTTCTTTTTAATCGTCGATTGCCAACCTGGCACTTTCCGCTCACCGCTCCGCTTTTCCCGATATGGACTACTTCGTAAAACCCTCATCCATCGTACGCCGCATCTGGAGCAAGGCCGATACCGTGCTGTTCATCTTCGCCGGGTCGGCGGCCGAGTTTGCGTTGAATAAGGCGGTAGATTGGCTCTACTTCACCGGCAAGCTGCCGGCCGACCCGCTGGGGCGGCTGTTCTCGACGGTGGAGTATGCGCGGCGCATTGTGTTTGCCGAGCGGGCGGCGGCCGAGCAGGCCATTGATACCATCGTGAGCATCCACGCGGCGGTGGAGGCCAAGCGCGGCATGCAGATTCCCGATTGGGCATACCGCGACGTGCTGTTCATGCTTACCGCGTACTCTATCAGCGTGTTTGAGGCCATCGAGCGGCCCCTCACGGTCGCCGAAAAGGAGGAAATCGTGGACGTATTCTACCGCATGGGCCGGCGCATGGGTATCCCGGAGGTGCCCGCCACCTACGCGGCGTGGCAGCAGGCCCGGCAGGCGCATCTGGATAAGGATTTGGTTGTAAGCGACTACACTACCGACCTTTACCGGCAGTATCGCCGCCACCTGGGGGCGTTTCGCTATAGGCTGGTGCTACAGGCGCAGCGGTTCGTGGTACCGCCCCGCGTGCGCGAGTTGCTGAAGCTGGGCCGTTGGTCGTGGCTGCCGCTGGCGCTGCCCCTCTACCGGCCCACGCAGCAGATGGCCCTGGGCCGATGGGCGCGCACTTCGCTGATGCCCGCCAGCTACCGGGCGCAGATTCTGGCCCTCGACCGGGCACCGGAATTGGTCAATCCGCAGCGTTTGCAGCCGCAGTAGGGCGCTCGCACCGAGCACGCAGTGCGACCTTTGCGGCTATAAAGTATTGGCAGCCGCCTCGCGTTACGTAGGTGATGAATTTTTTACGCTTTTTAGCCTGCGGGCTATTACTGTTTACCTCCCTTTTTGCCCAGGCGCAAACCCCAGCGCCCGCACCCACCCAAGACTTTGGCGACTTGGTGCACAAGGTGTTTCCGCGCAAGCATCCCAAGCCGGCCCAGGATTCGACCAAAGCGCACAAGCAGTCGTCGCTGGTGGTGCTGCCGGCCGTGGCCTACACCTTGGAGGCCCGGCTGCTGGCGTCAGTCACGGCCAGCGTGGCCTTTCAGCGGGAGGCGGCCAATTTGTCGTCAATTTCGACTACGCTCACTTACACCCAGAATCAGCAGATTATCCTGGCTATGAACGGGCCGCTCTGGACGGCCCACAACCATAGCCTATGGCTGGCCGACTACCGCCTGCTGCACTACCCGCAGCGCACCTACGGACTGGGTAGCAACTCGCACGAGGCCGATTATATCGCGATGGATTACAATTTGTTGCGCGTGCATCAGTCATATTACCACCGCGTCGGTCGCACGGGGCCGCTCTACCTGGGCGTGGGGTATTTTCTGGATTCTCGTTGGAATATTCAGAGCGTCAATCAAGATGGGCAGACGCTAACAGCGATAGACGGCTACCGCATCGGCGTTGCGGGGCGTTCCACTTCGTCGGGGTTAGTGGCCTCGGTGTTGCGCGATAGTCGCGATAATGCCTTGCGCCCGGCAGCCGGCGAAAACTACTTGTTTCTGGCCCTGCGCACCAATTTAAAATTGCTCGGCTCGGATGAGAACTACCGATTCTTTCAATTCGATACCCGCCGATATTTCCACGCCGGCCCTACTGGCAATGTATTGGCCTTCTGGTTGTACGGCGATTTTGCCCTGGGCCAAGCTGCGCCCTACCTCGACCTGCCCGCCACCGGCTGGGACACCTATAGCGTGACGGGGCGCGGCTACATTCAGGGGCGCTTTCGGGGCACCAGCCTGGTGTATGGCGAGGCCGAATATCGCTTCAACCTCACCCGCTCGCGGGTGCTGGGCGGGGTAGTGTTTGCCAACGGCCAGTCGGCGCGCAACCCCGATACCGGCTACGGGCGCGTGGCCCCGGCGGGCGGCACAGGCATTCGGTTGTGTTTGAGCAAAAAAGTGGGTACCTACCTGGCCGTAGATTATGCCTGGGGGCTAGAAGGGTCGAACGGCGTGTTTTTCAATTTGGGCGAGGTATTCTAGCGAAGTGAATTGAACGTTGCGAGTCCGCGCTACGAACTCGCTAGCTAATACGCAAAGCGTTATATTGTTGAATATACAGCGTTGTTAATCACGTTGTTTCTTCAACAATAAGCCACCCTTTTGCGTATTACTAAGCTGCCTCACCACGCGCTATTTACTGATGTTATCTCCCGACGACCAAACCCCCGACGCGGCCGGCACGCCGTCGTCGTCTGGCCCTTCGCGCCGCTCTTTTCTCAAGCAAAGCGGCGGTATTTTAGGCTTTGCCCTAGCCCCGCCCATTGCCAGCCAAGCCGAAGCCATTGCCGATAAGCTGGCTCCGGCCAGCCCCATCATTTCGGGGGCTACCAACATGAGCCTCAACATCAACGGCCAAATTAAAAACCTGCGCCTGGAGCCCCGCACCACCCTGCTCGACGCCCTGCGCGAGTACCTCGACCTGACCGGCACCAAAAAAGGCTGCGACCACGGCCAGTGCGGTGCCTGCACCGTGCACGTCGATGGCCGACGCGTCAATGCCTGCCTCACGCTGGCCATTATGGCCCAGGGCAAGCAAATCACGACCATCGAGGGCCTGGCGAAAGGGGAGGAGCTGCACCCCATGCAAGAGGCTTTTTTGAAGCACGACGGCTTCCAGTGCGGCTACTGCACGCCGGGCCAAATTATGTCGGGCGTAGCCTGCGTGCAAGAAGGCCACGCCAAAAGCGACGACCAATGCCGCGAGTGGATGAGCGGCAACATCTGCCGTTGCGGCGCCTATCCCAATATCCTGGCCGCCGTGCGCGAGGTGGCGGGGCAAGGGTGAAATGGTGAGCAGTGAAATCGTGAGTTTCTCTCAACAGAACGACTCACTCACTGCCCAACTTATTATCTCACCATTTCATCAACTCACCGATTATGAATAACTTCGCCTATACCCAGGCCACTTCTACCAAGGAAGCGGCCACTGCCAAGCAGGCCGATACGCATGCCGCTTTCATCAGTGGCGGCACTACGCTGCTCGACATAATGAAGTCGAACATCGAGCAGCATTCTCTGCTGATTGACCTCAATAAACTGTCGCTGCTAGGCATCGAAAACGCGGCTACCGGCCTGCGCATCGGTGCGCTCGAGCGCATGAGCGACGTGGGCGAGCACCCGCAAGTGGTGCAGAATTACCCCGTAGTGTCGGAGGCATTGCTGGCCTCAGCCTCGCCGCAGCTGCGCAACATGGCCAGTATGGGCGGCAACCTGATGCAGCGCACCCGCTGCGGCTACTTCCGCGACACGGCTTTCCCTTGCAACAAGCGCGTACCCGGCTCCGGCTGCCCCGCCCAGGATGGTGATAACCGTACGCTAGCCATCCTAGGCGGCAGCCCGAGTTGCATTGCCACCCACGCTTCTGACCTTGCCGTGGCGCTGGTGGCGCTCGAAGCCAAGCTCAGCCTCGAAAGCCCTAAGGGCACCACGCGCCTCGTGCCGCTGGCCGACTTTTATAAGCTGCCGGGCAGCACGCCGCACATCGAAAACCAGTTGCAGCCCGGCGAAATTATTACCGCCATCACGGTGCCGACTGCCGCATACGCCCGTAAGTCGCACTACCTCAAGGTGCGCGACCGGGCTTCGTATGCTTATGCGCTGGTGTCGGCCGCCGTGGGCCTTGATGTGCAGGGCGGCCTGATAAAATCGGCCCGCGTGGCACTGGGCGGCGTGGGCACTGTGCCGTGGCGCGTGCCCGCTGTGGAAAAAGCTTTGGTTGGTAAAACTCCAACGGAGGAGAATTTCCGCGCCGCCGCTGCGCTGGCCGTGCGTGATGCCTCGCCCCGCGAGCACAATAAATTCAAGCTGGAGCTGGCGCAACGCACTATCGTGCGGGCACTGCTGGAGTTAACGGCGTAACCCAGCCGCCTTACCCCACCCCCCGCCCCTCCCCTCCGGGAGAGGGGAGCCTGGTGGGCGGTGGTAACTTGCTAAACCACTTGCATATTAAAATAATAGCAATCCAAATC
>CAXUKA010000258.1:0-9506 GCA_964251335.1 uncultured Hymenobacter sp. | reverse complement strand
TGAAACTCGGGGGCCTGGCCGTTGGGTAGCTCACGCTCGATTTCGGCTACTAATTTTTCCTGTACCTCGGGGTGGCGGGCCAGTAGGTAGAAGCCCCAGGCCAGGGCGTTGGCCGAGGTTTCGTGGCCGGCCACGAGCAGGATATTCAACTCATCGACCAGCTGGTCTTCGGCCATAGGCTCGCCGTTGTCTTCATAGCGGGCATCGAGCAGCATTTGCAGCAGGTCGTCGGGCAGAGCGACATCGGGGGCCGCTGCCGTAGCGGCGCGGTGGTGGGCAATGCCCTTGCGCACTAGCTCACGCAAGCGGAGCGCCAAAGTATCGTGCCGCCGATAATCGCCCCGCAGCCACTGCACCGGCCGCAAATATGGCTGCCGGATAGTGGTGACGTAAAACCACTGAATCGCCGTGAGCCAGTCGCTGAGCTGCGTCAATTCTATATCACTCAGGCTATTGCCAAACACCGATTGCGCCACGATGCGGAAGGCCACTCGCGTCATGGCAGCGTGCACATCTAGCTCAACTGTCTTCTGTTGGTCAGTTAGTTGTGCATCCAACTCGGCCACCCACTCATCTGCGGCCGCCCGCATCAGGCGCGTGAGACCCGCCAGCCGCTGCCGATGAAAGCCCGGCTGAATAAGCCGCCGCTGGCGCAGCCAGTCGGCCCCTTCGTTGGTAAGCAAACCCTTGCCGAGGTAGCGCAGCAGCCCGTGCGTGAGGTCCGACTTGTGGTAGCGGCGGTGGTTTTTCTGCAAAATATGCTGCACCAGCGCCGGGTCGCGGGTCACAATGGAAGGCATTACGCCGCCCAGATACAGGCGCACCGTGTCGCCGTAGGCCGCCAGCACCTTGTTGAGGTTACCCACGGGGTTGCGGGCCATACGCAGCGATTGGCGCAACGTGAGCATACGCGGAACTTGCGGCCAAGTAGTAGGGGTGGTGGCAGGATTAGACATGGCTTTAGAAAGAATATCGGTCATGCTGAGCGCAGCGTAGCGGAGTCGAAGCATCTTGGCCGCTTCGTTGTTTACGCTATGGAGTTAGTACCCCAACCAAGATGCTTCGGCTCCGCTTTGCTGCGCTCAGCACGACGGATGTATCAGCATGACAGACGCAATAGACCGGCAACTATTTCACTCCGGTATCACCAGCTCCCGAGGCAGCTCAAATTTCAGCTCGCGGCTCTTGCTGCGGCCGTGCAGCTGCGTCAGAAAGCTATCCAGCTCCGACTTGTATTCCAGCCACAAATCTTCGTGCAGGTTCTTCGGAATGAGCTGCGTGAGGCGCGTGGCCAGCCGTGCCGTGCCCACAAAGAATCCCTGGTATTCACTGCTAAACTGCCCGGTATAATTCTCAAAAATCAGTCGTAGCGTATACATGCTCAGGTCGATTTCGAGCTGCTTGCTTTTCGTGACGCGGCGGGCGCGGGCGGCTTCCTGCAAGGCGGCGCGCAGGGCTTTCACGAGGCTGCGATTGAGCAGGCGGCCCGTCACAGCCACGTTAAACAATTCGTGGATGCGGTCGGCGCTGGTTTCGTACACGCTTTCGAGCGTGCTATCGGGCAGCAGCTCGTAGCTGAAGGTGTCGTAGAGCTCGGCGTCGCGGCGCACGGCACGCAGCACCAGCGCCTCCTTTTCCTTATCGGAAAGGCGGGCCAGGGCTTTTTTGAAATCGGAAGACGGAACGGGCATGGGCTAAAAAACGGAAGGCCGTACTTGAGCAAGCAGGCCGCGAAGCTAATTCTAACTTAATACGCTTACCCTCTTCTGGCCTGAACACCCGGCCCGCTGGGCGGTTTAGTGTAAACCGCCTAACGGCACTTTTCTCCTTTTTCTTTTCAATAAACTTATCCCAATGAGCGACCAAACGCCCACTTACGCCAAGACCTTCACCATTGGCGGCGACCTTACTGTCAATCGCCTCGGCTACGGGGCCATGCGCATTACCGGCCCCGGTATCTGGGGCCCGCCCGAAGACCACGACGAAAGCATCCGGGTGCTCAAGCGCACCGTGGAGTTGGGCATCAATTTTATCGACACCGCCGACAGCTACGGTCCTAATGTGTCGGAGGAATTGATTGCCGAAGCGCTGCACCCCTACCCTGCCGGCTTGGTAGTGGCCACCAAAGGCGGCCTGCTGCGCACCGGCCCCAACCAGTGGCCCGTCGATGCCAGCCCCAAGCACCTCGAAGAAGTATTGCACGGCAGTCTCAAGCGTCTGAAAGTCGATAAAATCGACCTCTACCAACTGCACCGCGTCGATGACAAAGTGCCGTTTGAGGACACGCTGAAATTCTTGCAAAAAGCACAAAACGAAGGCCTAATCAAGCACATTGGCCTTTCAGAAGTCGATGTCGACCACATTAAAAAGGCCCAGGAATTTGTCGAAATCGTATCGGTGCAGAATATGTACTCGGTCGACAACCGCAAGTGGGAGCCCGTGCTCGACTACACCCGCGAGCAAAATATGGCCTTCATTCCGTGGTATCCGCTGGCCGGCGGCAACGCCAAGGCGCTGGCTGCTCTCGACCAAATCGCCAAAAAGCACGGCGCTACTCCCCAGCAAATTGCCTTGAACTGGCTGCTGCACCACTCGCCCAACATTCTGCTCATCCCCGGCACTTCGAAGGTGAAACACCTGGAGGAGAACGTGAAAACAGCCGATATCGCGCTATCGGCCGAGGATATGGCGGCGCTGGATAAGGTCGGGAAGTAACTAATTGCCATGCTGAGCGCAGCGTTACGCAGTCGAATCATCTTGGCCGCTTCGTTGCTAACGATAGAAGTTAGTTCATCTGCCAAGATGCTTCGGCTCCGCTTTGCTGCGCTCAGCATGACAGACATTTTTTTTTAGAATTGCCCTCAAAACGCCATGAAATACAACCTCTTAGGCAATACCGGCCTCAAAGTATCAGAGCTGTGCCTCGGCACCATGACCTTCGGCCCTACTATTGGCCGCTTCGCCGCCATCAATGGCGTAGACCAGGCCGGGGCCGACGCCCTTACCAAGCGCGCTCTTGATGCGGGCATCAACTTCATCGACACGGCCAACATCTACACTGAAGGCCACTCGGAAGAAATAACCGGCCAGGCCCTGCGCAACCTCGGCGTGAACCGCTACGACGTGGTACTGGCTACCAAAGTGCGCGGCACCATGGGCCCCGGCCCCAACGACGTGGGCCTCACCCGCAAGCACATTATCGCGCAGGCCGAAGCCAGCCTCAAGCGCCTCAATACCGACTACATCGACCTTTACCAAACGCACAGCTTCGACCCGCTCACACCGTGGGAAGAAACCCTGCGCGCCCTCGACGACCTCGTGCGCAGCGGCAAGGTGCGCTACATCGGAGCCAGCAACGTGGCCGCCTGGCAACTGATGAAAGCGCTCGGCGTGTCGCAGTACCAGCACCTCGAAAAGTACGTGTCGCTGCAAGCCTACTACACCATTGCCGGGCGCGACCTAGAGCGCGAGCTGGTGCCCCTGCTGCTCGACCAAAAAGTGGGCCTTATGGTGTGGAGCCCGCTGGCCGGCGGCTTCCTCAGCGGCAAGTATACCCGCGAAAACCAGCAGGCCGAAGGTCGCCGCGGTGGTAGCGGCTTCGACTTTCCGCCTGTCAATAAAGAATTGGCGTTCAATATTATTGACAAGCTACGCCCCATAGCCGAGGCCAAGGGCAGCACTGTAGCCTCGTTGGCGCTGGCGTGGCTACTGCACCAGAAAGTGGTGAGCACCGTCATCATCGGGGCCAAGAAAATGGAGCAGCTCGAAGACAACCTCGCCGCCGTCGACGTGAAATTCACCCCCGAAGAATTGAAAGAGCTTGATGAAGTAAGCAAGCTCGCTCCCGAGTACCCCGGCTGGATGCTGGAACTCACGGGCGGCGACCGCAAAGCCGAGTAATTTTCTGCTTAAAAAGTAAATGTCATGCTGACCGAAGGGAAGCATCTTGGCAGGTTGGGTTAGCATGCTTGCTCAACAAAACGACCAAGATGCTTCCCTGTGGTCGGCATGACATTTACTTTTTACCTACATTATCCAACATTGCGGCGAAACGAAACCGCTATCGCAGGGGTTATCATTCGATGCTGCCTTTTCACCGTCGGCCTTGGCCGTCGTATTTTTGTGCTATGGCTTTCCCCGCTACCCGCCCACAGATTGATTACCAAGATGATGTCCTCACGCTCGAAGAAGAGCAGGAGTTGCGCACGCTCATCGTGTACAATGATGACGTAAACACTTTCGACCACGTCATTCAAACGCTCATTGAGGTGTGCGGCCACGAGCCCGAGCAAGCCGAACAATGCACTTTGCTCATCCACTACAAGGGCAAATGCGCGGTCAAAAACGGCACGTTTGAGGAGTTGGAGCCGCGCTGCTCGGCCATCCACGACCGAGGTATCTCGGCTGATATTGTTTGAGTTAACTCTTACCTGCCTTGTTGAGCGCGGCCGAAGCCCCTTGCTTGGCAGGTAGTGAGAAATGATAGATAACCGCAAAGCGGTTATCCAACGCTAAGCGTTACCACTTTACGGCTAGGCAAGCGCTGGGCGCTGGCACTACTACTCAGGCCTGTCTGACATACAATGAGCCCGAAACCGCTTTAGCCACCGATTGTGGCGCGGCTAGTAGCGTTTCCTGCCACACGGCTTGCGGCCAGCCTTACGCGCTCTGTCAAGCCAGCCAACCTAATTCATATTCGAAGGGCGCTTGCTGGCTATTGGCAGCCACGAACAGCACTAAGCTGGCTCCGCTTTGTCGGTCGACTCCACTACTGTGGCGCTTCGCAAACAAATATGAATAAACGTTGAAAATAAATTAGTTAGGTAGTTGACTAAGGGTTAACAGGAGGGATTGTGGGTACCGTTGAGCTGCTTTTTTATTCGTGTAAAAACAGCCGCATTACTCCCCCTACCCTGCGTATGTTACAAGAGAAATCCGGTTGTTTCACCAAGTCAGTCGGCGTATTTCTTGTCCACCAATCCCTTTTTCCAACCTACTATGATACTTCGACTCGATGAGTTGGCCCTTGACCTGCCAATTCCTAAAAACCCCTCGGCCAACGATGCCGCCGCCATTCAGGAGCTGCTCGGCGGCAAATTTGGGGAGATGAGCACGCTGATGAACTACACGTTCCAGTCGTTCAACTTCCGGGGCCGCGAGCGCCTGCGCCCGTTTTATGCCCTCACTTCGGCCATCGCAGCCGAGGAATATTCGCACATTGAGGCTGTTAGCTACGCGATTAACCTGCTGCTGACCGGCGTGACTGAGCGCGGCACCGACCCCACCGATGGCCCTCTGGCCGATGCCGTGGATGCGCGCAACTCCTACCATTTCCTGGCCAGCGGCCAGGCCGCCCTGCCCATGGACTCGATGGGCAACCCCTGGACCGGCCAGTACGTGACTAGTTCTGGCAACCTGCGCCTGGATTTGCTGCACAACTTCTTTCTCGAATGCGGAGCGCGGGCCAATAAAATCCGCGCCTATCAAACCGTAACCGACCCCTGCGCCCGCACCATGATTGGCTACCTGCTGGTGCGCGGTGGCCTGCACGTGTATGCCTACGCTAAGGCGCTGGAAGTCATCACGGGCGTGGACGTGAAGAAAATCATGCCCGTGCCGCCACTTTCCAACTCAAAATTCCCCGAGGCGGTGAAGTTCATGGAACACGGCCTGCACCGCGAGCTGTATACCTTCTCGCCCAACGCCTACGCCGAAGCGGGCCTCATCTGGAATGGCAAGCACCCCGAAGACGGCTCGGAGCTGAGCGTCGTGCAAGGCGCTATCAAGGGCGTGCCCTACCCCGTGCTCGAAGAGGAGCCGCAGCTCAATGCCCCCGGCGAGTTGGACTTCGACCCCGAAATGTTCAAGGACATCGCCAAGAAGCTGGGCCTCTCCGACGAGTGGAAGCAGCGCCACGGCTAAGCATTTCTTTTTCAAGCAAAAAGACCGAGGTAGAGCTACTCATTAGGGCATCTCTATCTCGGTCTTTTTTTTCGGGTAATCCACCATCAAGAGTTGGAGCATTGACGTCGACGCCGGCTATATCTGGCCCGAGTTCAACCGCAAAAGCCAGCTACTCAAAGCCAGCATTGGTAGCACGCTGGCAATGGCTACCCGCGTGCTACTGAGCCGTAAACAAGATAAAAAGGCGAAGCGCTACTATACTCGCGGCCTCTTCCAACATATGCAAAGAGGCAAAACCTGCCTGCACACGCAACTCCCACCTGGAGTGTGCACAGTGCGCAGCAGGTAGTGCAATGGCTCTTGCCTGGCACAACATCGAGGCTTATTAGCGCAGGCGGCGCATTGCCTTCACTATATGCCACCCACCGTGCTAGGCTATATCGTGGGCTCACGGCTCCTATCCTCTTTCCTGTGCTATGTTAGTTAGCTCTCTCTCCTTCAAAACAGGTGGCCAATGCAAACTCACCTTCGAACAGCACCAAGGCTGGTTGCGAGCCACCTGGACCGGACAGATTAACACCAACGATGCGATGGATGGGGCACGCAGCTATCTGAACCGAGTCGGCCCGCTGCACTGCCTCTATCTGCTCAATGATAATATGGCGTTGCATGGGCCTTGGTTTGACTCTATTGAGTGGCTAGAGCGGGCGTGGCTGCCGCAAGCCATTCAGCTAGGGCTGCGCTACATCGCCCATGTTGTGCAGGCCGATACGCATACCGATATCCTGACCCTCACTTATCCGAGTCCTCTGGTGGGCCTGGTGGAATTGCAATTCTTCGATGACGTAGCGCCCGCCGAAGACTGGCTACGCAGCTGCCAGCAGCCACGCCCATCTTCGGCCGATAGGCTACCCTTAGCCTAACTGGGATAACTAAGCGACTTATCCTTGCTGCCTATCTGGCCCACGGGCGGCGAGCAGTTGGCCTACTACCAAACCCTTGCCGGCTATTTATTGGCTAAGAATTCGCTCACTGGCGCGAGTTGTTCTCAATCGCCTCCTGGAGCACCGCTTTAATTGCCTGTACTTCTGCCACATCGAGAGGCTTATAGAGCACGCCTGCTACGAGCGGATACTCCTGCGCCCGGACCTTATCAGCCTGGAGCATGGACGAGGTAAGGATGTAGATATGGCAGCGGCCCTGGAGCGCCGCTGCGTAGGGCTTCAGGGCTTGCAAGAAGCCCCACCCGTCCATGATGGGCATGTTCAGGTCCAGAAATATAACTCTGGGCACCTGCGTGGCAAGCTGTTCTACAATAGAGCTGAGGGCAGCTTCGGCATTCGGAAATAGCTGAATGTCTGTGGTAAAATCTTCCATCAGCAGCACCTGTTCTGCCAGATAGAGACTGATAATGTCGTCGTCGATGAGATAAGTAAGCATCCTAACGTTGGTTGAGATGAATCACGAAGCGCGTGCCTGCATTTAGTTGGCTGCTCACCTCAATGGTGCCCCCCATGGCTTCTACGTGTGTTTTGACCAGAAATAAGCCCAGGCCTCGCCCCTGCTGCCCGCCATGAAAGCGCTGGTAGAGCTGGAATAGTTTGGGGCCGGCTTTAGCTTGGTCGAAGCCCGAGCCATTGTCGGCGAAGGTAATACTAACCCCGCCGTGCGCCCCCTCTACGCACTGGATGCTGATGTGCAACGGACGCTCTGGGGAGCGATACTTGAGGGCGTTGGAAAGCAGGTTATCGAAAATGCTGTATACGTAAGCCCGGGTGCCGCGCACCAGCAGGCCTTCTGCCATGTCAAGCGTTACGTGGCCGTTGCACGCCGCCAAGGCCTGCGACCAGTGTTGGAGGGCCTGCTCGCACACCTCGGCCAGCGCCACTGTTTCGGGCGCTTGCCGGTGCTGCTGGTCGCGTAGCGAGAGCACGAGGTTTAAGTCGTGGAGCACGCCATCCACTTGCTCCAGGCTCTGGCGCAGATGCATAAGCGAGGCATCAAAAACGGGGCTTTGCTTGCCCACCTGCACGAGCAGCCTACTCAATCCCAGCGCATTGGCTAAAGGAGCCCGCAGATTGTGCGAGAGCATATATGTGAACTGCTGCAAGTCGCGGTTGTGCTCGTACAGGTCCTGCGTGAGCTGCGCTTGCTGGTCCTCCATCGCTTTTTGCGCATTGATATTCTGCTGAATGGAGATAAACTGCGTCAGCTCTCCGGCCTGGTTGTAGATAGGGGTAACATGTAGCAGCACCCAAAGCTTCTCGCCCGCCTTCGTGTAGTTGAGCACCGTCAGGGAAAAGGGCTCCGGCCTTTGTTGGTAGGCGCGAATGGTGGCGCTGACTTCCGAGTCAGTGTCGGGGCCTTCGAGCACCTCGCCGGGCGAGCGGCCCACCATGTCGGCCAGGGTATAGCCCGTGTGCTTAGTAAAGCCGTCATTTACCCATTCAATGCGGCCCTGGGCATCGGTGATAATCACACCATTGTCGGTGCCTTGGGCTACTAAAGCCAACTGCTCCAGGTGTTTGGCGGCCGTGACCCGGTCTGTGATGTTAGAAATAAAAATCGAGAGCCCTTCGGCGGCGGGCAAGGCCTTGACCTCTAACCAGCGGCTCGTGCGCGTGGAAAGGCCTTCAAAATGCACGGGCTGCCCCGTTTCAACTGCCAAATGCAGGTAGTAGTCGAAGCGGGTGTTAACGGCATTGGGGAAAACTTCCCAGTAGTTTCGGCCCATACACTGCCGCCGGTCAACCTGGAGCACCCGCTCGGCTTGGCGGTTGAAATACGTAATGGTCCAGTCCTTATCGACCTCAATGTAGCCATCGGCAATGCGCTCTAGCCGGGCGACGCTCGCCGATATCTCCGCCGGCAAGGAGGCCGGCCGAGGCTCGACGGAGTGCCCCACGCAGAGCAGTAGCTGGGTAGCGGGGCACCGAAAGGCCGCCCACGACAGTACCACCTCCTGGCCGGCCTTGGTCAGGCAGCGGCTCTCAAAGCAAACGGGGGCTGCCTGCTGCCACGCAGCCTGGCACGCGGCCACGGCCTGTACGCGGTCGGCGGGCTGCATAATAGCGCTGAAAGGCGCACCGTTCAACTCATCAGGGGCATAGCCCAACAGTTGCTGCCCGGCCTCGCTGACCCGCCACACGTGGCCATTGGGGTCAAGGGCACACAGCACATCGGAAGAAGATAGCATCAGGTTCTCCACCACCTGGAACTCGTCACGGATACCCATCGGCGGGGATTTGCTGTTGGCTAGCTCAATATACTAGCCAGAACGACCTACCAACTGTGGCTGGCTCTGCTAATTATTCTCATCCATTTGCCTATCAGTTACTTAGCTATTAAAAATATACTCAACAATAAACCGTATTTTAATGCTAACCGCTAGTTTCTAACACCCTCGATACCTAGATATATTTACTCCGAAGCTCAGGTGCGCCTGACTGCTTAGCTTGAAGTTCCGACCAAAGTCAGTGAGTTTCATCCGCAGATTTGACCATGCCCGCTTTGATAGTTTCGGCAATGGCCTGGGCCGCATCGGCTGCCTGTTTACGATAATCTGTTTGGGTAGCTGACACTGCTTTCTCGTTGCTGATAAC
>CAXUKA010000257.1:0-9516 GCA_964251335.1 uncultured Hymenobacter sp. | reverse complement strand
GCCGGGGCTTGTGGTAAAGCAAGGGGCGGCAGTAGCGCCGTACCACCGCCTTCGTGCGTGGGGATGATGCCCGGCCCGGCCGCAAAGCCCGTGGGCAGGCATTCGGCAGGCACGTAGAGCACGCTTTTGGCCCGCGTGAGCGCCACGTACAGCAGGTTTATCTCTTCCAGCATGCGGGTCAGTGCTCCCTGTTCGGTCGGCTTGCGGGCATGGTCGTGCGCCAGCTGGTCGATGGTTGCCTGCTTGATGAAATCACTAGTTAGCTGTACGGCGTCGTACTCCAGCCCCTTGCACCGGTGCACCGTGGAGAAGTACAGCTGCGCTTCCGCCCGGTGCTCATCCTTTACGTGGCGACTTTTGAGCTTGTCGATAAGGCCCACTACGTCGTTACCGTAATCTTCCACGATTTTGACGAGCAGCAACAGTTGCGCATCCTCCGTCTGCTTGGCATAGTCGCGCAGGCCATCGAGGTCGGCCATCTTGCGCAGCAGCGGGTCTCGGATTGCGGCGTGGCGGCCGTTGGCCAGGTGCAGCACATCAGCCAGGCTAGCCCCGGTGTCGGCGTACGTATACGAGGCAATATTACCTTCAAAATAGAGCCGTTGGGCCTGGTCGCCGGGTAGGGCCGCGTACTCGAACGCCTTGAGTAGCAGCCCAACATTGGTGCGGCCTATGACGGCGCGAGTGGTAGTAGCCGCCCCCTGGCCGTGGCCCGCCAGAGGCTGGGGTGGCTCGGCCCCCAGCTGCGCTTTCCAGGCCAGTACCCGCGTGGCCAACTCGGCCAGCGACGAGCCAAACCGAAAGCTGGCATTCAGGTGGTAGGAAGTAAAATCAGCTTTACTTAGCGAATTCACCGCGTGCCGCCAGCCGTAAATCTGCTGGTGGGCATCGCCCACGATGACTTTGGTAGCCGATTGCTTGAAAAACCAGTCCAGCATCGCTTCCGAGGCGTCCTGGCCCTCGTCGAAGAGAATGTAGTCGTGGCGTAGCTGCCGGGCCGCGAGCTGAAATTTCTTTAGGTAAAAGTCGTGGGTGATTTCAATTTTACCGCTGTCCATCTGGCGGAGAAGTTGCAAGCAGCCAGCCTCAATCAGCCCGTAGTGCTGGGTCACAAATTCCCGCGCTGGCGGCTCCACTACACTATCCAGGTAATTCAGGTCTCTCACCCGCTGCTTGTCACTGTTGCAGAAGTAGGCCAGAAACTTGATAATGTGCGTGGCCAGCACGTACTCGCCCAATACCGAGGGGCCGGCAGGACGGAGTAGCCCCAACAGGTCGACCAACTCGTAGGGCTTGAACGCCCCGTTTTTCCGGATGGTATAAGGGCTGTTGACTACGATGTGGCGGCGGGCCAGCGAATGGGCCGTTTCTACCTGCACATGGTCCAGGCCCTGGGCCCGAAATCTGCGCTCGGCCTCCCTTCGCACCGCGCTGTTAAACGCCAGGTACAGGATGCGGGCGGCGGGCGGCCGGGTGCGGGCGTATTCTACCACGGTAGTGGTTTTGCCCGAACCGGCTACGGCGTTGATTTTGATGTCGCCTACGGAAGCCACGATGGCCTCCTGCTCGGGGGTTAGCGGGAATGCGGTGGGTCGCGAAGCATTCATCAGGCCAGGTGGTTACTGGTCAACTCCCAATCGGTAGCTTCCTTGGTGCCAACCCACTCTTCAAAATCAGCCAATTCTGGTCCCGGATTGTCGAGCTGGGCATCAGCAATATCAAAGTAAACCAGCCGCTTTTCGGTAGCCTGCTGTTCGCGCAGTTGCCGGAGCCGGTGAAGGTCGTGGGTGGTAAGAAAAGGAAAGGCGGCCGGCATCTTTCCCTCACTGTGAAAGCCTCCGCCGCTTCGGTAGGCAGTGGTGTGCGTGGGGAAATTGGGCAGCCGCACGTAGCGAACAGTGCGCCGTTTGAAAAGAAAGTCTTTGTAGAGATACTGCATCAAATGGAAAAGGTATGGGTGTGGAAAAGCGGCGTCGTTGCTAAAAACGGGCCATTTTTAACTGGCGCTTTCTTCCTTGCGCCTTAGATATTCATACAGACACACGATGGCCGTGCGGTCGGGGCTATAGCCGCGGAAGGCGTGGCAGTTGAAGCAGTTCCACTCTACATTGGCGTAGGGTTTATCCAAAAGCTGGTGGGCTGCTTTCGGGCAGTCATCAACGTGATACACTAATTCAAGGCCGCCCGCAATGCGTTCAATGATAGGGCGGTAATTCTTGCTGTAAAATTCCTGCCGGCGCTGCTGGGCCAGGGCACGCTCGGCCGGCGATTTGGTGACCTGGTCTGCTTGCCACCGCGCACGAGTCGCTTGGCGCGCCTCTTCGCGTAGCTGCTCGGCGTGCAGGCGCTCTATCTCAGCCCGACATTTCTCGAAATAGCGTTGTCGGCGCTGGCTTACTACCCGGCGCAGCTCAGGATTATTGAGCCACTGCTTATGCTGCTCACCGCGAATTATCAACTCTTCCAAGTCACTCAACCCGATGTCGCGCCGGATTTTGCTCAAATCTATTTCAATGGCAGGTAGCCCCATTGCCCGGATTTTCGCCCGCTTTTCCGCATTCACGAAGTGCGTGACAGCTACTTCTACCAGCAGCCACTTGGTGCCGATGCGCACCATAATATCAGGAATAATATCACCGGTGCGCTTTTCGAGTATTACCTCATCCAGCGCTACCAACCGGGCTGGAAAGCTGTAAGTACTATCGGTTTCGTAGCTGTTGAGTGTAAACACATTACTCATGAAGCCGGTGGTATCATACAACTCGTCGGCATAGGGCTGCGCATCGAATGAGAAGCTGGCCCAAAAGGCTGGGGTAAAGTCTAAGTATCCCGACATGCCGGGCAAGCATAACTGCTTGTGTTGGGCTATAATATCCTTGGCGGCTAAATGAATAGCCGTTTGTAAACCCGCGGTGCATTCCAGCGCCTGATAGTGCGCAAAGTGCGCCACCTTCACGTTGCCAGCATAGTTTCGCGCCACCAGCAGCGTACCACACCCAGGGCAAGTGCATCCGCAAGCCAACCCATTGGCCACCTGGCTGATGTGCCACAGCTGGCCATCGCGCAGGCCGTAGGGAAGCTTTAGCTGACTGGCCATTAACTAAAGCCTACTCGGCAGCGTCGTGCAGGGGCAATAACCGCTCTAAAATCTCTCGGATAATTAGCGGTTCTCTTCCGGCAAAGCCTTGATTAGGATAATGATGCCCATTGGCCAGCGGCGTAATCTGGAGATTGATGTCACCCTTTTTATTTACCCAGGCCCCGTACACATACCGGCTGCCAGCTTTTAGCTGCACATCCGACTCCACAGTGAAAACGGCCGCGTAATCTGCGTGGTGATTGGTCTGCTTGGTTGGATTCTGAGTCAGCTTGAGGTTTAAAAAATTCACTGGTGGCAACGTGACAGTTTCCGCCGGTTCCAGCAGCACATTGTCAAGCTCCGGCAGGTAACTGAATCCCTCAATGCCACGGTTGTAGTCCCGCTTTGTTACAATTAGCCGCTTCTTTTCCAGTCGATTAAAAACATCCCAGATGTTGGTCCGGTCGAAGCGGCTACCTTCTCTGAATAAATGCTGGTAAATAAGCTGCTTGGTTTTGAATTGGACGATGCATTTCAATACTTCTAGTTCATCGTCCGGCAAGTGTTGCCAAGGCTTTACTTCAATCGCATTGTAGCCCAGCGCACTTCCCGGCTGCTCCGTAGCCAGGCGTTGCTCGAACAGCTGCCGCTTCTCAAACGCCCGCTGACAGTCGGGGCAGCGCTGCCGCGAAAAGTCAACCAAGCATTCCTGAAAGGCCGTTTTGGTAGTGATTACTACGAGCAATTCATCCCCGCAGCCGATACAGTTGCCGAAGGAGATTTTGCACTGCACGTGAGTCCGGGCCAGCGCCGTGAGCTGGGGAACCGTCATTTCGTGCGCTTGGGCCAGCGGTAAGGCTTTGTAGACAAATTCCCCGTCCTTAATTTCCCAGTAGGCCTGCAGCAGGGCCAGCTCCGGCCCCTGCAAGTTTTCTGCGAATTCAACTCGTATTTCATACTACCAATCTCAGCTGGCAACAATTATCTGGTAAGGCAAAGCAGGGTTTTTAGCTTATCACCAAGCTTTCGGCTGAACTAAAATGCTGTAGCCATGCCTGCCACATGGCAGGTTGCCCGAGGTTGCGGTCTAGGTTATCGGTTTCGGACCGCTTCAACTCGGATGCTATTTTCCCAGCTGACCACTCCGGGAAAAGCTTGTGAATCTTTTGCTTGTCCCGCACGACAATAAAAGCCCAATCGACATCAGTGAAATAGCCCAGGTGTACCTCGAAGCGAAAGCTGGCCAGCACCGCCGCGTTGTCGAGAAAGGGCCATTCGGTACCCGCAAACGGATTGCGTAAAACGTCGGCCGACCAAGTGCTAGTCAGCTGCTGCTGTTCCTGGTTGTATTCGGCGGCCCACTGGGCCACTAGGTCTTCGGCCCGGCGTGGGTCAAAGGGCGAATAGTTGGCCAGGGCGCGCTGCTTGATGGCGGGTTTGAGTTTGGCCAGCATATCGTCGCGCCGGCAATTCGCCGCATACAGCCCGGCCATCCAGCTTATTACCTGGGCTTCGATGTCGTCCCAGGAATTGGCTTTCAGCCACGCGTGCAAGGGCGCGGGCAGTTCCAACAGGAAAGGCACCCAATTAGGCGACATATTAAATCCCGCTAAGCTAGACGTGAACTGGCCCGCCCGCACCGCCGCGTGCAATTCTTGCAATTGCTTTAATCGTTGCGCCGAGCTGATAAATAAGCTGAATGTAAGAGGCTTGGTGCGGATTTGCTCTACCAGCGCCACGCGTTGTAAAATCTCCGACTCGCTCAGCTTGGCAAGTTTGGGAATCAGACGATTTACGACAATACCAGAAGTTTCCATGGTCAGAGTTGAAGTGGTGGGCAAGAGCCAGGTGCTCGCAGCCCCGGCATGAAGTTAATGCTTCTAGATGCTTTTCATGAGGCCAATCGGGTTCCAATTAGCCGACTACAGTTGGACACATTAAGCGGCCTGATTAGAAGGCCTTAGCCAGTAATTAAGCGTTCGCCGCTAATTCTGTAAATAACCGGGCGGCGTTTTTCATATAAGGGCGGCCAATCAATTGCACCTGCTGAGTTTCGGGGAGCGTGTAGCTAATTTGGTGTTCTTGGAAATGCCCATTAACCAATTCCCGAAACATAGAAATTGTATAGGTTGGGAAGGCTCCGTCATACATGTACACCGTGGGGGCATTAATGATAAAGATGCCTTTTACTGCATAGCCGGCTAGGTCAATTGGGTGTTTCTCCTTGCGAGTAAAATGCGCGGCCAGGTCGTCTACATGCTCGGTAGCCCAGCGTAGCTTGTTGGCCAGTTGCATTTCGTAGTCCCGAACGAAATTTGAGTAGTCGCGTCGCCATCCCGCTGCATCGAACTTCGAGCGGTTGTGCTTGCACTCACAAACGTACAACACTCGCTGCACGTGGTCGATATATAATAAATCAATCTCACCCAAGTCTTTGACAACAATAGAAATGGTCTGCTTGCCGTTGTGGATGAATTTGACGTTAGGCTCATAGACAAACCCTCGCTCTTTCAGCATGTCAGCCAGGGGCTTTTCAAGCGTTTTGTCGTGCTCGTTTTCCACCTCGCTGATGAAGCGGGCTACCGGCCGGTAAGCTTTCCACTCGGGTGGACAAACGCCGAAAGGCAGGGCATTGGTAGTCATCGTCACCAAGCTTTCCTGCCACTTGTTGAGGCCAACCAGCCAGTATTCGACGCCATCCACCTGCAAGCTGAGAATCGGACGGTAGAGATAGCGGTTGATGTCCTGGTTGCGAACGATGCAGTCCTCGAATGACATCTTGTTGGCACGGGAAACCGTCAGCCCTGCGAAGAAGCTGGTCAGGTGCTCCTTGCGGTAGCCTTTTTGCAGCAGCTCATTGAAAAGCCACTCAGGATTAACCAAACCTGGTTCTTTGGGTAGCGTGGGCACCCAACCCGTCACATAGTCGTAATCAATCCCCAGATTCTCGCTGAATACTTGCTTTAGCTCCTGAATAGTGTTGTGCAAAACGACATCGTGCTGATGTTGGTAATAGTCCCGGTCAACGTAGTCCAGTACTGTAGCAAACGGTTCGTAAATCACGAAATCAATTCCTTGCTCAACAAACCTAATTCCGATGGCCTCCGGGAATAACTGTGCCCGGGAGATGAATCCAGCAACGCCGTTGGCCCAGTAGCCCAAGTACAGTAGATGGTCAAGCGTATGCAGATAGGCCGAGGCGTTAGTCGTAATATCCTGACTGAAGTTGACGCTGTTTTGCAGGTCGTTAGCGCAGCCTTGTTCCAGAATCAGCTTCAACACCCGCCGCACGACAGCGAAGTCGGAGCTGTTTACGGGCAGGGTTATACCCTCTTAGCTGCTGAAGCCATAGCTCGGTAGTGCTTTCGTGGAAACGGTGAACGGCGAGGTAAAATGAAGCCCGGGTTTCAGCGGCTATCAACGCCATAAATTTCTCTTCCAAGTAGCGAAAGCAGGAACGCAGAATTTCAACCACAGCCGCCGGGTCACGAATTTCGTTGCCAGCATGCAGTGGTCGCGCGGTGGCCGTCATTTCCGGCCAGTATTGGTCGGCTAAGTCGAAATTGAGCATTGGGATTCTATATCCCAGAACTGAATCGAGTGGCATAGCTTATGGAATGGAGTAATGCAGTATGCCGGCGCGGGAAAATGGCTGGTTCTGCGCGGTTGGGGCAAGTGGTTCAGTCACTTCAGTTGCTCGCGCATGTTGTTGTCGAAGTAATGAGTGGGCTTTTTGCGCTCATAACTTCCGGCCTGGCCATACACAATTTCCTCGTATGGCATACCGTCTTTCAGGTATTCAACATACAGGGAGGGGTACCCATAATACTGGTCCACCTTCATGTCCAGGCTCACAATGTAATCGTAGGGGATTCTAAGAAACTGGCTGCAACGCACCACGGTATAGTCTGGATTATCGCGCCGTATGTCGCCATTCCAATTGAGAATGTCCCATTTGCCCTGCTTATCAAAAATGGCGTCACCACCATTATTTATGGAATAGAGCTCCAGCCCGTTTTTATAAAAATCCCAGAGAGCGCCTTTGAACCAAGGGCTCATCTGACCAGCTGGCGGGGGACTGGTATTGGGGAATGTCCGGTCTTCAACATTGCGCACGATAATGTTGCCGTATTCAAACTTCGTTCGCGGCTCATACACGGCAGATTCCCAGTGTCGTTGGCCTTCCGGCTGTAGTAGCTTCTTCTCCATCCGGTCACGGAGCGCCAGATTTCGCTTGAGCTTGGCCGCGCTACTTTGTTTGGGCACGGCCTTGGTGCCGGTCTGGTTCTCGTAGCTGAGAATCTTAGCTATTTCCTCAATCTTGGGGGTGGGCAGCGAGCTGATTTGATTTAGTATACCGTGAAAGTCGATGATATGCCGGTCGTTGTTAAACTCCATCTGCTGTCTGGTATCGAACACTGGGTAGTGCTTCTGCTTCTTACCTAGAATCAGGACAAAAAGCTGATCAAAATCCTTGACAAGGCCTTTGGCAATAAAGCTTTCGACCGTGTTCTGAATTTTCTTGGTCGCCTTGGTAGAGGTAATCTGAAAGGCCACCCGGTTGAAGCTGTCACCCAGGTCAATGGCGGGAAAATTTTTCTGCACGATGTTGATATTGTGCAGGTTGTAATTGTAGATAGTGTTTAACAGCAGGCAAATCGTGTATTCGGAGAAGATGTTGGCGTCATATAAGTTGAGCGAGTTCAGGTTGGAAATCTGGGTTTCCCAACGAGCGAACTCGTTTGCAATTTTCTTAATTTCGGTTTCTCGCTTATTCATGAAAAAGCAGTTGGGCCTGTTGCCGCGAACCTAGTAAGGGGTGATTTTAGCGAATCGAAGGTAGGGCAGCGCGGATTAATTAATCAGTAGTAAATCCTCTAGGCGCGTGGTAAAAGCCGGAAAATCAGGTCGCCACTGGGTTTTGCCTTCCCAGGGAGTGGGACTGCGGTTTGCCCTGCGACCGGAGCTTTTCGGCCGCACGCGAGAGGAAAGTGGCTACCACCGCACTCACGTCGGAGAAAGCCGTAAGCAGCCGGCTGAAGGAGCGCGAGCAGCTGAGGCTCTGCCGGCTCAGGGTGCCATCTTCTGAAGGGTGGAGGCCGGTGCAGGGCCGGCCTTTCAGCTCCTCTACCAGCCGCGCCCCCACTACGCCTCCTAGGTGCTTGCGTGCCCAAGCATCCGAGACGCGGGCTAGGTCGGCGGCCGTTTCAACGCTCGCCGCTGTGAGCTTGGCGGCATACTGCCGGCCGATGCCCCATACATATTCTGGTCTAACAATCAGTACCCAGCACAGTACCTTTCGTCCGAATGCCAGCTTTGTTTCCATTTGCTATGACTGCTATTATGTTGGAATCCATTGTTCGAAAGCTGATTGATTCCAAGCGGGAGGGAGAATACTGGGATTTTAAAGCCAAGCCGCACGAGAATAATGCCGACCTGCTACACGATATACTTTGCCTAGCTAACTCCTTGTATCAAGGCAATCGGTACTTGATTTTTGGGGTGAATGACCCGGCGAAGGGCGTAAACATCGTTGGCCTGCAGCCTGGCGAGCCTGGGCGAAAAAGCCAGGCTAACTACATCGACTTCCTCAGGGGCCAGCAATTTGCCGGTGGATTTCGACCGGAAATTGAGTTGGCGAATCTGCAGCTGGGTGGTAAAGACATCGATGTGCTGGTGATTTTCGATAACCCTTACAAGCCCTACTGGGTGACAGTGGACTACCAGGATAAAGGCCGAAAAGTGAGGGCCCAGCACGTATACACGCGGATTGGGGATACCAACACCCCGCAGAATAAGTCCGCCGATTTGTTTCAGGTTGAGAGAATGTGGCGGCAACGGCTGGGGTTAGATATGCTACCCGTAGAGCGTATGAAGCACCTGCTTGGCAAACCCGAGGAGTGGTTTAAGGACTTAGGGAATAAGCGATACGCTTATCATCAGAACTTCCCCGACTATCGGATTAAGTTTTCCGCCCCTGAGGAATTCTGGGAGCCCTACAGCTATTTCTTTACCAACCCGAAATCGTTTCTAGGCACGGCTACTTTCAAACTGAACTCCACTACCTTGTTTGAGCTGGAATACGTGTATTTGAATGAAATGCGGCGGATGTTGCCCGGCCCCGACACCGAGTACGTTGAGCTGCCAGACCGAGAGCTGTGGTACTACTATTATGATGCAAGCTCAGCGGAGGGTCGTTTTCTGCTTTTTCTGACGGATGGGCTTGGTGTACAGGAATCTTGGTCACCCTTCTTCGTTTTCAGGCATACTGCCGAAAAGCAGGAATTCAATGATTTTCTACTGGCAAATGCCGCGTTGCTGGAGCAGGCAGAGCCCGGCCACACATCCCAGCAAGCGGCGCAGATTATGCAGCGGGAGGGCAAGGATACTGTCATCAATCCGCTGGATATTGGTAAGCTAGGGGTGCTGTACAGGGC
>CAXUKA010000256.1:0-9545 GCA_964251335.1 uncultured Hymenobacter sp. | reverse complement strand
CCGACGGTGGTGGCGGTGCCCATCCCCCAGACATACTATCAGGAAGGCAACTACGACGGCCCCATCAGCTACGCGGGCGCCGCTTTGCAGCAAACGCCACCGCCGCAGAGCCCCGACGAGATAAACCTGCTGGTGGGCGATGCCTACTACCAAAAGCAGGATTACAAGCAGGCCAGCCCGTACTTTGACCAGTACGCGGCCGTGCACAAAAGTAAAATCGACCCCAGCCTGCAATACAAAATCGGCTACGCCGACTACAAGCAGGGCGATTACAAAAACGCCATTGCCAACCTCAAGGCCGTGGCTGCTCGCCGTGACTCGCTGGGCCAGAACGCGGCCTATCACCTCGGCCTGAGCTACCTGCAAGCCGGTCAGAAGCCCCAGGCGCTGGCCGCCTTCGACGCCGCTCGCCAGAGCCCGCTTGACAAAGCCATTGCCGAAAATGCGACCCTCAAGTATGCGCAGGTGCAGTATGAACTGGGTAATTTGCCCGACGTGATTACGGCGCTCAAAGACTTCCGCAAGAAGTATCCGCGCTCGAAAAGCCAGCCCGTGGCGGACCAATTGTTGAGCGACAGCTTCCTAGCCTCGACCGACTACAGCGGCGCGCTGGTGTACCTCGAAGGCGTGGGCGACGACCGGGGCGACAAGCTCAACGGCACCTACCAGCGCATTGCTTATTCGCAGGCCGCCACGCTCTACAATAACGGCCAGTACGCCGAGGCGCTGCCGCTGCTGGACAAGAGCTTGAAATACCCGCAGGATGATGCCCTGCGCGCCGCCGCCCAGGTGCTGCGCGGCGAAATCTACTCCGTGGGCCAGCAGTACCCCGATGCCATCAATGCCTACGCCGCCGCCGCCCGCACCGCCCGCCAGGGCGGTGTAGACGAGGACGAGACGCAGTACGTGCAGCTGGCCCGCTACGGCCTAGGCTACGCCTACTACAACACCAAGCAGTACGACAAGGCTCAGCCGCAGTTCAAGGCCTATCTGGCCGACCCGGCCGCCAAGCCCTCAGACCCTAATTACTACGACACCACGCTGCGCCTGGGCGACACCTACTACGTAGCCAAGGACTACCAAACGGCCCTGGCGCAGTACGACAAAGTCATTCAGGCCAATGCGCCCGATAAGGACTATGCCTACTACCAGAAGGGCGTGACGCTGGGCTTGCTCGGCCGCAAAGACGAGGCCGCCCAAACGCTTTCGACCCTGCTCAAAGCTAATCCCAACTCGCGCTACGCCGAGCAGGCCGTTTTCCAGCAGGCGCAGCTCGACTTCCAGGCTGGCGACTACGGCCCAGCGGCCGAAGGCTTCACGCGGCTGATTCAGAACCGGCCGACTTCCTCTTTGCTGCCCGATGCCTACCAGCGCCGGGGCGTGGCCTATGCCAACTTGGAGCAGCAGGACAAGGCGGTGGCCGATTTCCGCAAAGTGCTCGCGGACTATCCGCGCAGCTCGGCGGCTCAGCAGGCCATTTATAGCTTGCAGGAAAGCCTGACTGCTTTGGGGAAGACGGAGGAGTTTGACGCGGCGCTCGTCACGTTCAAAACGCAGAACCCCGATAGCAAAGCCACCGAGAGCGTGGAGTTTGAGGCAGCGAAATCGCTCTACCTGGCCGAGAAATACAAGCAGGCTTTGCCGCGCCTGCAAGCCTACCTCAAGCAATACCCCGACAACGCGCTGGCCCCGGATGCCCGATACTACCTGGCCGACTCGTACCTGAAAACCGGCGATAAAGCCACGGCGCTAACGCAGTTGCGCGCCGTAGTGACCGAGAACAAAAGCGAGCTGGTGAACCGCGCCGTGGGCCGCGTGGCCGACCTCGAATACGAAAACAAGAACTACCCCGAGGCCATCAAATTTTATGACCGCCTGCGCGGCGTGTCGGCCAACCGCCGCGAGGTAGCCACCGCCACGCTAGGTCTATTGCGGAGCTACTACGACAGCGGCGACTACACCAGCGCCCGCCGCACCGCCACCGAACTGAGCACCCTGGCCGGCGCTACCGCCACGGCCACCAATACCGCCCTGCTCTACCTCGGCAAGGCCGACTACAAGCTCGACAACCTCGACCAGGCCGTGACCGAGCTTACCGCCACCATAACCGCCGCCCCCAGCGATGCCACCGGGGCCGAGGCCCAATACACGCTGGCCGAAGTGCTTTTCAAACAGCAGAAATACGACGAGGCTATCAAGGAGGCCTTCAAGGTTAATTCCAACTACAGCTCCTACGACCTGTGGCTGGGACGGGCCTTTTTGCTGCTCGGCGACATCTACACCGCGCAGCACGATACCTTCCAGGCGCGGGCCACGCTGAACTCGATTATTGAGAATAAATTCCCGGTAGCCGAGATTGTGGAGGGCGCTCGCCAGCGCCTCAAGGCCCTGCCCGCCAGCGACGACGAGCCAGCTTCGGCCCCCGAAGCTCCAACCAAAACCACGCCCACCAAGGCCGCGCCATCGAAAGCTAGCCCGGCACCTGCCGCGCCGACCAAGGCCACCACACCCGCCAAAACGGCTCCGGCTCCTGCCAAAACGCCTGCTCGCCAGCCCGGCACCCGCCCCTAACTTGATTAGCAGCTTCGATGCGTAAAAATTGTATAATGAAACGTTTAGTAGTGAATAAATCAAGTATTGCTGCAAGGGTAGTTCGGCCGCTGCTAGTAGTCGGCCTGAGCGGCGCGGCGGTGTTCGGCGCGCAGGCGCAGGGCCAGCAACCTGGTCGGGGCAAGGCGCGGGGCACCATTCAGGATGCCGAGATTGAGATTGTGAAAGACCGGGTAAACACCCTGCCCGAGGCCACGCGCAACTTCGAGAAAATCAAGCTGGCCCCGCCGCCAAAGCCCACTCGGCAGGTGGCGTATACCTACCCCGATTTTCGGATGCCCGTGACCCGGCTCAACCCCACGGGGCAGGTGCTCAGCGTGGCGCCCGACGAGCTGAACCCGCTCACCGGCAACTACCTCAAGCTGGGCGTGGGCAACTACGGCACCGTGTACGGCCGCGCCCACCTGCACTCGACCCGCAACGAAACCTACAGCTACGGCCTCGACCTGCGTCACCAAAGCTCGGCCAGCGGCCCCGTCGATGGCAGCAACTCGGCCGTGAGCCAAACCAGCGCTGCCCTCACCGGCGAGTATTACCTGGGCACCGCTGCCCTGGGTGCGGAGCTGGGCTACGCCCGCGAGCGCTACCATTTCTACGGCTACGACGGCCGCTACCTGACCAGCACGCCCGACAAAAGCGCTATTCAGCAGTCCTTCAACCGATTGAACGCCCGCGCCTACGCCCGCAATAAGGCCACCGATGCCCCGCTGCAATACGAGCTGGGCCTGGGCTACAAGTACTGGGGCGACGACTACACCTCGTCGGAAAGCAACTTTTTGCTCGATGGCAAGGCGGGTTTTGCCCTCAATGAAAGCAGCCGCATCACACTGCAAGCCGACGCCTCATTTATCACCGAGAAGGAATCCTTCGGCGGCGTAGTGCAGGGCGAAACCAGCCGCAGCCGTAACTTTGTGCAAGCCACCCCGGCCTACGAGCTAACCGGCAAAACCGGCTTCTCGCTGGCTTTGGGCGCTACGGTGGGCTATTCCGGCGAGCCAACCGCAAATGGCCGGCAGCCCTACGATGTAAGCAAAGGCGTAGTGTACCCCGCCGTGCGCATCGGCTACGCCATTATTCCCGAAAAATTCCAGCTCTACGGCGGCCTGGGCGGGGCCTTGCAGCGCGTGACGCGCTACGACCTGACCCAGGAAAACCCGTGGCTGAACCGTGGCAGCAGCCAGACCGTGGCCGATACCCATGCCGGTACTACCGTGTACCTGGGCTTCACGGCCACCCCGGCCAGCGGCCTGGAACTGGCGTTGCGGGCCACGGCCGGCCGCTCGCGCAACCTGTATTTCTTCCGCAACTCGCGAGCCGACACGACCAAGTTTGACTTGGTGTATGATAGCACGGCCATCAGCGTGGTCAACGTGCACGCCGAGGTGCTTTACAGCGCCACCGAAAAGGTGCGCGTGGGTCTCAAGGCCGACTACAACCACTACGGGGTGAAAGCGCTCGACCAGGCTTTTGGCCGGCCATCGTTCCTGGGTACGCTCTACGGCACGTATAATGCTACCGACAAGCTGCTGCTGGGGGCCAACCTGTATTACTATTCGGCTAATTATGGCTTGGGCTACCAGCGGCAGGCTTCCACGACGCTACCTTTCCCGCCACCCCCTGGCGCATTACTGGAAACCGTGCGCCAAACCGATGCTGTAATCGACCTCAGCCTACGCGCTGATTACCGCATTACCCCAAAATTCAGCATCTTTGCACAAGGAAACAACCTGACCAACCGTCATTACCAGCGCTACCTGAACTACCAAAGCCAGGGCATTAACGTAATCGGCGGGGCGTCTTACAGCTTTTAGGTTAGTGATAAATAGCTAGTGCTTACTGAGTAATATCATTAAAGCTACAAGCTATTCACCACTAGCCATTACTTACTACTCTCCAAAACTATGTCTCTCTCCGACCACTTGCGCCCGCTGCTCCGCGACCACGACTGCGTGATAATTCCGGATTTTGGCGGCCTCGTGGCCGAATATACCTCGGCCAAAGTGCAGCCCGCCGGGCGGCACCTCCTGAGCCCGCCCACCCGGCAGGTAGCCTTCAACCAAGCCCTGAACCGCAACGACGGCCTGCTGGTCGATGTGCTGCGCGAGCAGCTGGGGCTGTCGGCCGCCGAAGCCCGCGAGCACTTGCGTGAGGCCGTGGCGTTGCTTTACCAGGAGTTGCAAGCCCAGCAGCGCACCGAGCTGCCGGGCATCGGCGTGTTTCGGCAGCAGCCCGGTCGGGGCTTGCAGTTTGAGTACACCGGTACCGAAAACCTGCTGGCCGCCGCCTTCGGCTTGCCCGAGCTGACGGCACACCCGGTTGCCGCCATCGACGCCCGCACGGCCCGCGAGCAGCAGGCCCAGCTAGCGCCACGCCTGCGGGCGGTGGCCAAGCGCAGCAGCCGAGTGCCCATGCGTCAGCTCATGCGCGGCGGGGCCATCGGGCTGGCTGCCGGGGTAGTGGCGGCTGCCGTATACCTACTGTCGCTACACCCTGCGGTGGTGCCCGTGGCCTGGCAGGGCTACTTGCCGCGTTGGGACCAGGCCACGCTATCCGTAGCGCCACAGCAAGCCACCCTGGCCAACACTAGCCTCGGTGCGCTAAACACTACTCCGCAACCAGCTACTCCCAATGCTTTGCTCGAAGAGCTTGATAAAGAAGAAGGTAAGGAAGCGGATAAAGACTTAGTCGAACTGCCGACCGTTGTGCTGAAAAATACTCCGGTTGCCAATACCCCAGCCCCGGCCCCGCTGGTAGCAATGGCTCCCGCTGCTGCGCCCGCTACTTCGGCGGCTATCGCGCCGATGGCTACCCCCAAAGTGGTGAAGCCCAAGCCTGCTGTGGCCAGCAAGCCAGTGGTTAGCATCAAAGACAGCAAAGCAGTAGTAGTGGCCGCACCCGCCAGCTCTGTCGTGGCGAAGGTTGCCCCAGCAGCTACCACCACCGCAAAAGCTGCCACCTCAACCGCCGCCACAATTAAAGCGCGCACCGGGCGTTTCTACATCATGGTGGCCGCGTACTCGTCGCTGGCCCGCGCTGAGGAGGGCCGTCGTAATCTGGTCCACGCTGGTCGCCCAGCCAAGATTATCCTGCCTTTCCCCGGCACGCACTTCTATCGCCTCACGGCCGCCGACTTTGCCGACCTCCCCACGGCTCTGGCTGCCGCTGCCCGCCTGCGCCAAAACCCGCACCTCGACAAAGGGCTGTCGGTTTATCCCTATTAATAGTGAGGTAGGCGCGGCGAGTTGGCAGCGTTTTTGAAAAGCTACGTTCGCCCACCGCTTCCTCACAACCGAACACCCACCCAAACTTCGCTGAATGTCCGTTTTTCTGTTGCAAGCTGGCCCTGCGCTCACTACCGCTGTCGACACGGCCGCCGCGCACGCCAATGCCGTAGCCAACGCTACGCCCGGCCTCTCGCTTATCGACCTGATTCTGAAGGGGGGCTGGATAATGCTGCCCATTTTCGCGCTGTCGTTCGTGTCGTTCTACATCATCATCGAGCGCTACCTCACTATTCGCCGCGCCGGGGGCGACCCCGACCAGTTTATGAATGGCATCCGGGCGCTCATGGTGAAAGGCGACCTGCAAGGTGCCAAGCTCTACTGTGCCCAAAACCCCTCGCCGCTGGCCCGCATGGTCGAAAAAGGTCTGCGCCGTATCGGCCTGCCCATCACCGAGATTGAGGCCAGCGTTGAAAACGTTGGCAAAATCGAAATTGCCCGCCTCGAAAAAAACATTAGTATCCTGGGCATTATCGCGGGCATTGCGCCCATGCTGGGCTTCGTGGGTACGATTATCGGCGTTATCAAAATCTTCTACGCCATCAGCAGCAGCGGCGAGTTTGGCATTACCCAGATTGCGGGTGGTTTGTATACCAAGATGGTAACGTCGGCGGCGGGCCTCATCGTGGGCATTATTGCCCACATCGGCTACCACTGGCTCAGCATCCTGGTCGAGCGCATGGTGTTTCGCATGGAAAACTCGGCCATCGAGTTTATGGATATCCTTCAGGATAATTAGTGGAATGGTGAATTGGTGAGATGGTGAGTTTTCACCGATTTAACTCACCATTTCACTATCTCACCATTTTACCGCTATGAACCTTTCCCGCCGCCGTCACGCTTCCTCCCACGTCGAGACCAGCTCGATGAATGACATCATGTTTTTCCTGATGTTGTTCTTCCTGATTGTGTCGACGATGGTGAACCCTAACGTTATCAAGTTATTGCTGCCTAATGCCAAGAGCAGCAAGCAGGTGATGAAGCAGCCCATTACCGTGAGCATCAACGCGGCTGGCGAGTATTTTGTAAACAAAAAGCCCGCCACGGCCGCTACCCTGGAGCCCGAGTTGAAGGCGCTCATCCCGGCCAATCTGCCCGTCGATGCCCAGCCCACTGTGGTACTCCGCGTCGATGCCGGCCTGAACGTACAGAAGCTGGTAGATGTATTGGAGATTGGCAATCGCTTGAAAATTAAAATGGTAATGGCTACCCAGGCCCAGCAGGCGGCCGGGAAGTAGCTGCTATCTGTCATGCTGACGAAGGAAGCATCTTATCCCGGCTGCCTTCATCAGCTTTCGTTACCAAATATGAGCGCGGCGAATGTGGTAAGATGCTTCGCAGGCTCAGCATGACAGCTCAGAAAAATGGCCCTCGACTATCCCGAACCCAATCGCCGCACGGCACTGGCCGGCACGGTGGCCGTACACCTGCTGCTGGCGCTGCTGTTTTTCTTTGTGGTCTTCAAAGGCCCTGACCCGCCCCTGACTGCTATGGGCGGCGACGGCGTAGAGCTGAACTACGGCCTCGATGAAGCCGGCTCGGGCGATATCCAGACGATGGCCACCGCCAACGCTTCCCAAAACCGCGAAGACTCGCGCCCGCCCGCCGCGCAGCCCGAGCCCACGCCGCAGCCCGCCCAGCCCCACCGGGTAGAGCCCACGCCGCCCCAGCCCGAAACCCAGGAAAAAGTCATCACCAGCGACGCTGAGGATGCCAGCGTAACTGCCCCGCCCGTCGAGAAGCCTACCGTGAAACCCGTGCGGCCCACCGAGCCGGTGCGTGAGACGCCCGTGCCTGCTAAGCCTCGCGAGCAGCCCCGCACCGTTTATACCCCCCGTAGCAGCGCCACCGGTACCGCTGGCGGCAACGGCGTAAACGGCACCAGCAACACGCCCACCGGCAATAGCAACGGCGACCACCCCGGTACCGTGGGCGACCAGGGCGACCGCAACGGCTCGCTCGATGCCAAAGCTCTCTACGGTGCGCCCGGCAGCGGCGGCACTGGCTCGCGCGCTGGTAGTGGTGGTGGCAGCGGCCTCGAAATGAGCGGCTGGCGCTTCGAAAGCACGCCCGTAGTCGAAGCCGTGGACGACAACCCCGGCGTGGTACGTTTCAAAATCAAAATCACCGATGATGGCGAGGTGGAGTCCGTAACCAAAGTGTCGGGCAACGTGTCGGCGGCTCAGGAAAAGCTCTGCCGCGACAAGCTACTTGATGCCAACTTCATCCGTACCAACTCGGGGCAGGGCGGCGCGACGGGCTTTTATACCTTCCGCTTTACCGTCCGGTAATCGAGAGAAATGAGTAATTATCAATGAGCAATAAGCAGGCAGCTAGAAGTTATTTCTGATGCCTGTTCATTGCTCATTGTTCATTGATACTTGAAAATGAACTACCCCGAAACGCTGGCCTGGCTTTACGCACAACTACCCATGTATCAGCGGGTAGGGACCGCCGGCTTCAAGAAAGGCTTGGGCAATACGGAAGCCCTGGCGGCGGCTTTGGGCCACCCCGAAACCAAGTTTAAAAGCGTGCACGTGGCGGGCACCAATGGCAAGGGCTCGTCGTCGCATCTGCTGGCGGCGGTGCTGCAAAGTGCGGGCTACAAAGTGGGCCTTTATACCTCGCCGCACCTGCGCGAATTCACTGAGCGCATTCGGGTGAACGGGCAAGAGCTGGCTCCTGACTATTTGGTGCGCTGGGTTGCTAATCACCGCAATCTGTTCGACGAAATTGAGCCCTCGTTTTTCGAGATGTGCGTGGCGCTGGCCTTCGACTACTTCGCCGCTGAGCAGGTCGATGTGGCGGTGGTAGAAGTAGGTTTGGGTGGTCGGCTCGATTCGACCAACATCATCACGCCGCTCGTCTCGCTCATCACCAATATCAGCTACGACCACCAAGCCATGCTGGGCAATACGCTGCCCGAAATTGCGGGCGAGAAAGCAGGCATCATCAAGCCCGGCCGGCCGGCAGTAGTGAGCCAGACGCAAGCCGAAGTAGCGGCCGTGTTCGAGGCCAAAGCCCGTCAGGAGGGAAGCCCGCTGCTGTTTGCCGATACTCGCTACGAAGCCCGGCTGGCTGCCGAAGCCGCTTCCAACGATGCGGCCGGCGCGGGCGTGCAACTGCTGAACGTGTACCGCGAAGGCCAGCTGTACCTAGCGAATGTCGAGCTGGGCTTGCTCGGCGACTACCAGCGCCTGAACCTGCCTGGCGTGCTCGCCACCCTAGACGAGCTGCGGGCACAGGGCTTCACCATTTCAGCGGCGGCTTTGCGCCAGGGCTTACGCGACGTAACGCGTCTTACCGGCCTGCGTGGGCGCTGGAGCATTCTGAGCCAGCAGCCGCTGGTAGTGGCTGATACTGGCCACAATGAAGCTGGGCTGCAACTGGTGCTGGCGCAATTGGCGCGGGTGCCGCATAAGCAGCTGCATATGGTCATTGGCACCGTCAATGACAAAGACGTGACAAAGGTGCTGGCCTTGCTACCCCGTGAGGCTACGTATTATTTCTGCCAGGCCGATATTCCCCGCGCCCTGCCGGCCGATGAACTGGCAGCAATGGCCAATGCGGCAGGCCTGACGGGCCAGGCCTATGGACCCGTGCCGGTAGCAGTGGCCGCCGCCCGCGCCGCCGCCACGCCCGACGATGTCGTAT
>CAXUKA010000255.1:7561-9553 GCA_964251335.1 uncultured Hymenobacter sp. | reverse complement strand
GGGGCGAAAGGGTTTGCGCCTGAACCGATTGGCTGGCTACGCCCAGCCACAGGGCCAGCAGCAAAAGCACTGATTTGTACATGATGTGAAGGTGAAGTAATAGTGAAGGGGGGAATGGACGGGCAAGCTAAGGCAAAAAATCGGCTTGCCAGTGCAGCAGGGCAAGAATACGGCCAGTTTTGAAGAGGGATTTTTTTGACTGCGGCGCTAAAAATAATAGCCTTGACTTTCAGCCTAGTGCCTTGCTTAAAGCCAGGGGCAACCAGAAAATGCCGGGAAAACTTTGAACCTAAGCCCCTGCGATTAACTTTACCATTCAGTAGCGAGTGCTACGGCCCCCTTCAAGCAGCCCTAAGGTGCTGGGAGGCGCGATGGGGGTTATGTCGAACGTAAAGAAAGGAGGTACAAAATGTCTAGTAGTCCCAACCAAATCCTGCCGAGCCTGTCCAATGTAGTACGCGTCACCGCCGTACTCGCCTAACACACAGCTCGGCGGAGGGCACTGCGGTATCGCGGCTCCCTTTCGTTGGACAGGTCTTACTGTGAGACGTCGGCGCTGTACCCCAGCGAAGCCGCTCGGTAAGATTTGAAGGATTAGATGCCCGGTTGGCCCGATGGCGCGCGTGAGCGCTCCGGGGCCGACCGGGCATCGTTTTTTTTAATGAGTGAGGGAGTGAGTTGTGAATGAGTGAATGTCTTTGTTGAGGCAATTCGCTCCTTCACAACTCACTCCCTCACTCATTGATTAAAGCACCCGCCGCACCTGCATAAAGCGCTGCTCGTAGCCACTGCCCTCTACCTGACTGATTTTCACGCCCGATGCGCGTTTGGCTGATGAGGAATGCACGAAGCGCAACGGTGTTTCGCCCAAAGCCGAAATGACGATGCCCGCGTGGCCCGGCGTACTGCTGCTGGCAGCCGTGCCCGTAAAAACCACAATGTCGCCGGGGCGAGCCTGGGCGCGGGGCACCGGCCGGCCGGCATCGATGAGCAAGGCGGTAGAGTGGGGCACCGCTACGTGAAAGCGCGTAAAGACGTACTGCACAAAGCCTGAGCAGTCGAAGCCGGTGCTGGGGCTGGTCCCCGCGTAGCAATAATTGGTGCCAAGCTGAGCAAGTGCAAACCGGACAATGCTATCGGCGCGAGGCACTGGCGGAGTAGGGACGGGCCGCCGCTCAGCCACGGCCACTATGGGCAGCGCGGGTGGTGGCTGCTCGCTCACGCTCGGGGCTGGGCGCTGATAAAGCCAGCCGCCCACCAGCATAGCCGCCAGTAAGATTCCAAAAATCAACCAGATAAAACGCATAGTATAAGCTGCAAAAAGCCAGTGCTCAGCCTAACGGCCTGGCCACGGTTGAGGTTCGGTGGAGCTGGGCGGTAGGGCCAACTTCGGCGCGGGTTGTTTCTTTGCAGTTATGCTTCAAACTGCTTCTGCTTTGGGCCGCGCCGCACTGGTGGCGGGCCTGCTGGCGGCCCTGCCGGCCGCCGCTCAAACCAAGATTAAAACCAAAATCAAGGGTACCACGGCCAAAGCCGCTCCTGCTGCTGCCCCGGCCGAAAACTACGGGGCCGCCAGCCTGCGCTACACGCTGGCCATGCCTGCGCCCCAAACGCACTACTTCGAGGTGAAGATGGAGCTGCGGGGCTTCGACAAAGACTACACCGATATTAAGATGCCGGTGTGGGCTCCAGGCTCATACTTGGTGCGCGAGTTTGCGCGGCACGTCGAGCGCCTGCAAGCCACGGCGGGCGGGCAGCCGCTGGCCGTGGAAAAGCTTGATAAGAACACCTGGCGGGTGCGCCATGCCGGGCAAGCCAATTTTCAGGTGAGCTACGGCGTGTATGCCTACGAGCTGAGCGTGCGCACGAGCTACATTGATGCCGACCACGGCTTTGCGCTGGGTAGTAGCGTGTTTATGTATCCGGCTGGCTACAAAGGCCTCAGTAGCCAAGTGACGGGGCACCCCGCCGCTAGTCGGAGTGTGGTGCCCA
>CAXUKA010000255.1:0-7551 GCA_964251335.1 uncultured Hymenobacter sp. | reverse complement strand
GCCCTGCGCCCCGCCACCGGGATGCAGAAGTACGTGTACCAGTCGGCCAATTACGACGAGCTGGCCGACTCGCCCATTGAAGTCGGCACCCAGAAATTGCTAAATTTCACAGCCAATAACACGCCGCACCAAATGGCGATGTTTGGCAACTACACCATCCCCGACGAAACGCGCTTCCTGGGCGACATGAAGCGCGTGACCGAAGAAGCGCAGCGCGTGGTAGGCCAGAACCCGCTGGACCATTACGTGTTTATCGTGCACCACACCGAAGCCGGGGGCGGCGGTTTAGAGCACCTGTACTCGACCACGTTGGGCGCGCGGCCGGGCACCTATGCCAACCCGGTGGCCTACACCAACTTTATGCGGCTGGTGGCCCACGAGTATTTCCACCTCTGGAACGTGAAGCGCATCCGGCCCATCGCGCTGGGGCCGTTTGACTACGACCACGAAAACTACACCCATATGCTGTGGGTGAGCGAGGGCCAGACCGAATACATCGCCAATCAGCTCGTGCAGCGGGCCGGCCTGGTATCGGCGCAGGAGTATTACGACCAGCTGGCAGGCGTAATCGGCGGGGTCGAAAATCAGCCCGGCAACAAACAGCAGCCCGTGGCCATGGCCAGCTTCGATGCCTGGATTCGCGCCTACCGGCCCGATGAAAACTCGCGCAATTCAGAAATCAGCTACTACGACAAGGGCGAGGTAGTAGGTATGGTACTGGACCTGATGATAGTACAAGCCTCTAACGGCCAAAAGCATATCGACGACGTGTTTCGCCTGCTCTATGATAAGTATTACAAAGGCTTGAAGCGCGGCTTTACCGACCAGGAATACCAGGATGCCGTGGCTGAAGTAGCCGGCCGGCGCTTCGATGACTTCTTCCAGAACTGCGTGTACGGCACCCGCACCCTCGACTACGCCACTGCCTTGGGCTACGTGGGTTTGAGCTTTACCAGCGCTCCCGCCAGCGCCAACGGCGCGCTCGGCGCGACCATCGCCAACCGGGCCGGTCACTTCGTAGTCACCTACGTGAAGCGCGACGGCACCGCCTGGAACGGCGGCCTAAACGCAAATGATGAAGTACTCCAGCTCAACGGAGCCGCGCCCACCGAAGATGCTGTGAAGCAGGCCGTAAATGGCACGGCTGCCGGCACAGTACTTAAGCTACAAGTAAAACACGGTGCCCAAAACCGCGAGCTAAGCCTGACCTTGCAGCCCGACCCCGACCGCAAATACCAGATTCAGCCGGCTGCTGGGGCCACGCCCGAGCAGCAAAAGCTACTGGCCAAGTGGCTGGGTAAGTAGGGTAGGAATAACGAAAAAAGCAGCCCTGACCGCAAAGTTAGGGCTGCTTTTGTTTTGGAGCTAGTTGAGCATCAATTCCATCTGGATGTTGCACCGCTCGTAGGGCGAGGGAGCGCCGGCCACGGTTTTCTGAAAGCCCAGCTTGTGGTAGAGATTGATGGCGGGCGTGAGCTTGGTATTGCTTTCCAGGTACAAGCGATTAGCCCCTAAAGCCTTGGCTTTTGCAGTAGCGGCCCGGCCCAGCCGCTCGCCGATGCCCAGCCCGTGCGCCGTGGGCGATACGGCCATTTTTGCTAGCTCATACGTGTCAGCATCCATGTGCAGCAGGGCGCAGGTGCCCACAATCTGCCCCTGGTACTCGGCCAGTAGAATGTGGCCGCCGTGCGCGATGATATAGTCATCGGGGTGGTCGAGGGCTTTCAAGTCAGCTGCTTCCAGCCGGAAATAGCGCTCAATCCACTCCACGTTCAGGCGCTTAAAATCAGCCTGATACGTTGGTGAGTAATCGAGTATATGTACCTCGGCCGCCACGCGCTGCTCGCGCACGGTCTTCACGCGGGCGGCCAGGCTGGTGCGGGCTAGCGCGTATTCAGTTTCACCGATGGCTTGCCAGAGATTGTGCCGGGTTTCGGCCAGCAGGCCTTCGATGGCTTGTTGCACATCGGTGGCTTGCTGCTGCAAGCTGGGCCACAGTTCCTGGCCTTTGGGGGTGAGGGTAAGCACGCTGTGCCGCAGGTCCGACGTGCCACGCTGCACATTGACCAAGTCGTGTTTGGCTAGCTCCTTAACAACCTGGCTTACTGCTGCGTGCGTATGGCCAATCTGCTCGGCAATCTCGCCTACGCGCTGGCCCGGCTGCTGGGCCACCGTATAAAAAACCGGAAACCAGCGCGGTTCAAAAGGTAAATGATAGAGCGCATAAACTTCGGCAGCTTGCGTGGTCATTTGCTCGCTGAGGCGGCGTAGGCGGCTGCCTAGGGCAGCCGGGCCGAGCTGGTCAAAGAAATCAGCCATATTGGTAGTAACTTTAGTAAGTACTTACAAATATATAATGCGAAACTGAATTTGATTAATCTGCCTGCTTCAATGCAAACTGCTAGCTTATGCGGTTACAGGCAATGTCAAGCGGAGGCATCAGCTTTAAAATAACCTAGCTGCGGGTGGTCCGTTAAGGGTAACTAAGCCCGTTTGGGGTTTTCATTTTTCAGCTACTTTCAATGCGGATAAATCTTCGCTTCATCATTGCCCTGGTCATGGCTGCTATCGCGCTGATAGGGTATTTCTTCAATACTTCGGTCAACCCCGTGACGGGCGAAAAACAGCACGTCAACATGTCGGCCGACCAGGAAATCGCCCTTGGCCTGGAAGCCGCGCCCCAAATGGAGGCGCAATACGGCGGCGAAAGCCCCGATGCCCGCGCCACTGCCGCCGTGCAAGAGGTGGGCCAGCGCATTGTGCAGGCCAATCAGCTCGACCAAAAAACGCAGTACCGCTACCAGTTTCACCTGCTGGCCGACGACCAGACCGTTAATGCCTTTGCCCTGCCGGGCGGGCAGGTGTTCATCACAATGGGCATCCTGAAAAACCTGAAATCGGAAGCCGAGCTGGCTGGCGTACTGGCCCACGAAGTAGGCCACGTAGTAGCGCGCCATTCGGCCGAGCAAGTGTCAAAAAGCAACCTGACCCAGGGCCTGACCGGCGCGGCGGCCATCGCGGCCTACGACCCCGACCACCCTGGCAGCAGCGCCGTGCGGGCCGCCGCCGCCGCCATGATTGCCAAGCTGGTAACGCTCCGCTTTAGCCGCAACGATGAGTTGCAGGCCGACGACTTCGCCGTGAAATTCATGCCTGCTGCCGGCTACGACCCCAACGCCATGATAGGCGTGATGCAGATGCTTGATAGCAAAGCCGGTGGCAGCAATCCGCCCGAGTTTATGAGTACCCACCCTAACCCCGGCAACCGCATTGAGGAGCTGCAAAAGGATATTCAGCAGGATTACCCACAGGGCGTGCCCACTGGGCTAAAGAAGTAGAATGTTGATATTGAAGTGTTTACTCCAAGGCGCTCAGCATTCGCCTAAAACTGCGGCGGCAGCAAGTGCTTAAAATGCCCATTTTGCTTCACGCGCTCCTTGAGGCGCTCGGTTTCGAGTACGGCGGGCAGCAGGCGCTCAAGGTGCTCGCGCACTAGCTCCTGGCGCTCCTGCTCGGCGGTGGTACCTAGCAGTTGGTACTCCTGCTCGGTGCTGAGGCCGATGTGGTGGGCCACGTCGAAAATCTTGAAATCGGGCGCGAGCTGCAAGAGCAGCTTGCGCAAACCCAGCGCCTCGTAGAGCTGGCGCACCTGCGCGGCAATGATATCGCGCAGCAGCGGGTCGGCCTCGTCGTCCTGCTCGATGGCATCGACCTGGCCGGCGGCGTAGAGCTTGCCGGGAGCCTGGCGCAGCAGCTTACGCACCCGAAATACACTAATGGCCTCGGTGCGAATATCCATCTCGCCGCCCGGGTGGGTTTTTTCCACGCTTAGCAGGCGCATTTCGGTGCCCAGCTCCTGCACCGAATTATCCAGAAACGGCGGAATGCCGAAGGTGATGCCTTCGGTAAAGCAGTCGCGCACCAGTTCGCGGTAGCGGGGCTCGAAGATGTGCAGATTGAGCTTTTCGCCTGGAAAAGCTACCAGATTGAGCGGAAAGAGGGGGAGTAGGCGCATACGTAGGCCAAGAATACAATGCGTAGACAAATGTTTCGTCGCATACGGCCTCTGAGCGTAGTTTAGAATTACTCTTATCTATGTACAGGAGTTCGCCGGTAGGCAAGACGAGCAATAACGAGACACAAAGAGATATTTTACTTCTCAGGTACCATATCGCAGGGTGACTTGGCCGAGCTGCGCAGGGGCGCTAGCGATAATTGAAGTGAGCTGGGTAAAATCCGGTTAGCTGCTGCTTATAAGTCGCCCAGTCGTCGCCCGGCCTGCCGCCCCAGCAGCGGGTGTTTCGCTTGCCCGATTACTTGTGAACTATAGATACCGTGGTGCCCCGAAAACAGATACGCCACCACGCAGGCCAGCCCCAGATACACCCCCGCGTGCGTGCCAAATAGCTCCAGCCCCATCAGCAGGCAGGCCAGCGGCGTATTGGCCGCGCCCGCGAATACGCCCACGAAGCCCATACCTGCTAGCAGCGCTATCGGCAGCGGCAGCCACCCTGCCAGTGCTGACCCCAGCGCCGCCCCAATAAAAAACAGTGGCGTCACTTCCCCGCCCTTGAAACCTGCGCCCAGCGTAAGGGCCGTGAGCAGCAGCTTCAAAGCAAAATCTTGTGCGCCAAGCTGGTGCTGAAAGGCTTCTACAATCACTGGCACCCCCAGCCCCGCGTAGCGCATGGTGCCCAGGCTCCACATAGCCAGCGCCACCAATACGCCGCCCACCACCGGCCGCAGAGGGGCATAGCTTATGCGCTTAAATTGAGCTGAAAACCAGTGTGTGAGTCCGGCAAAGCCCCGTGCTGCCAGCCCAAATAATACTCCCGCCAGCAGCGTGGCTCCCAGCCCGGTAGCTGTGAGCGGCACCGCTGCCAGCTCGGGATAATGCGTGTGGCCCACGCCCCAGGCTCGCGTTACCACATCGGCCACCACCGCGGCCAGGAAACTGGGCAAAATGGCCTCGTAGCGCACCGAGCCCAGCAAGAAAACTTCCAGCCCAAATACCGCGCCCGCCAGCGGCGTGCCAAACACCGAGGCAAACCCCGCACTCATGCCCGCAATGAGCAGCAGCCGACGCTCGTGCTGGGGCAGCCAGCGCGCGAGCTGGTCGGCCAGCGCGCCGCCCATTTGCACGGCGGTGCCCTCGCGCCCGGCCGAGCCGCCAAAAAGGTGCGTGATGAGCGTACCGCCCAGCACCAGTGGCACTAGCCTGAGCGGAATTATTTCGCTGGGGGTATGTATCTCGTCGAGAATCAAGTTGTTGCCTTTCACTACGCGGTTGCCGAAGTAGTGGTAAGCCAAGCCCACCAGCAGGCCGCCCGCTGGCAGCAGCGCCAGTGCCCAGTTGTGCATTTCGCGCCAGCGCGTTACCCATTCCAGCGCCACCAAAAAGCCGGCCGAGGCCGTGCCGGCCAGCGCTCCCACCAGACTAGCCAGTGGCACCCAACGCAGCGTGAACAGTAGGGTAGGCGCAAAAGCCCGCAGGCGAATAACTAAGAGAGAGGAACTACCCACGGCGCGAAATAACAAGCTGAGTCAGTCGATGCGGCCTCCGTAATTGCCTGGCCAGGCAGGAATTATCAGTGTAAATGCCTATTGGTAAATAGCTTGCGCTAAAAAAGTCTTGTTACCAATACAAGTTTTAAAGTGCAATGCATCTCCCATCAGAAGGATGCCGACTAGCTGTTTATTGCTTTTACACGCCAGTCACAAGGGCTAAGCTCGCTAAGCAGGCTGGGTCCAGTAGATAGTGAAGGTGGTGCCTTCGCCTACCGTGCTGGTTACCTCCACGTGCCCGCCTTGGCTGGTTACGATGCGTTGTACCAGGTACAGGCCTACGCCCGTACCTTCAATAGTAGGGTGCTGGCGCACAAATAGCTGAAATACGGGCGCTTGGGGATTTGTCAAATCCATACCAAGGCCGTTGTCTTGCACTTCAAGTACTGGCTGGCCCTCCGCTGTTAGGTAGCTGTGTAAGCGAATGAGGGGCTGTCGGTCGGGGTGCGAGAACTTGAGCGCGTTGCTCACCAGGTTGTGCACCACCGAACGTAGATTGGCCCGGCTATAGAGCAGGCCTGGGGCCGTCTCTACCGCCACCTCAAACTGCGCCTGGCGTAGCTGGGCCTGCGGCCGTAAGCCCAGCAATACTTCTTCCAGGATTAAGGCCAAGTCCAGCACCTCTGCGGGCTCCTGATGAGCCCGTTGCGAGCGGACGGTAGCGGCTAAATCGTGTAAGGTAGTATCAAGTTGGCCGAGCGCGCCATCCACCATCGCCAGCAGCTGCGCTTCGTCGGGGTCGGCGAAAGTGGCCGTGCGGCGCAGCTCCTCAAACAGGCCCCGTAGGTTTAGGGCCGGCTGCCGCAAGTCGTGCGAGGCCGCATACACGAACGTGTCCAGGTCGTGGTGCGCGCGGGCTAGCTCATCGTACTGGGTTTGCAGCGCTTGGTGCAGCAAGTGCTGGTCTTGCACATCGGTGCAGGTGCCAAACCAGCGGAGGCCCCGCTCATCGACCAGCTGCCGCGCCCGGATGATGTGCCAGCGATACAGGCCATCGTGGCGCCGCATGCGGTACTCACCCTCAAATGTGCGGCCACTAGCAATGCTCTGCACCCAGTAGCGAGCAGCCTCAGCTTGCTCCTCGGGGTGCAGCAGGCTAACCCATCCGGTCGGCCCCAACTCGGTAATTGTCAGGCCCGAATAATCGGTGGTGTAGCGGTTGTAGTAGTCGATAAAACCCTCTGTGGTGGCGGTCCAGATAAGCTCGGGGATGCTATCAGCCAGAAAGCGCAGCTCGGCTTCGCCCCGGCGCAGGGCCTCAGCCAGCTCACGCTGGTCGTGCACTTCTGTGAGCGCGCCGTGCCAGAACACTGGCTCATTGGGCGCATGCAGCTCGGGCAGAGCGCGGCTCAGCATCCAGCGGTACTGGCCATCGTGGCGGCGCAGGCGATACTCGTAGCTCCAGCCGGTGCCGTTGCGGCGGGCCTGCTCTGCCTGGTAAAGGATGCGCAGCCGGTCGTCGGGGTGGATGAGCAGCGGCCAAACGGCATCGACCGCCGCAATGGGCGGCTGGCCCGTGAAGTAGTACCACTGCGGACTCACGTACTCGTAGTGGCCCTGCGCATCTACGCTAAACGTGATTTGGGGAACCGTTTCGGTGAGTACCCGCAGCCGCGCATCCAGGCGTCGGGTTTCCAGGGCGAGCTGGTGCGCCTGCTGCCGGGCCTCTTCCTGCGCCGATACATCCACGGCAAACAGAAGCAGGCCGCTGATGACATCGCCTTCCTCGCGCACTGGCTCCAGCGCCAGGTCGTAGTAATGAAACGCGGCCGCTTCGCCTCCCTCGTTGGGTGGGGGCGGCAGGCCGTAGGCTTTGGCCACAAAGGGCTGCCCAGACTGGTAAACTTGCTGAATGACTTCGCGCAAATCGGCCGGTAGCTGGCTGGTGCACGCCGCTAGCAGTTGTCCTTCCTGCGCCTCCTGGCCCAGTACAGCCTGCATGGCAGCATTAACGAAGCTGAAGCGTAACTCGGCACCTTGTAAAGT
>CAXUKA010000254.1:0-9638 GCA_964251335.1 uncultured Hymenobacter sp. | reverse complement strand
TGCCCAGCGTGTAGCGGTTCATGCGGTTCGAGCCCGCGCCCATGATGCCGCGCAGGCCGCCGGTGCCAAATTCGAGGCTGCGGTAGAAGGCATCGGTGAGGGCATCTTCCTGGCCGCTGGCCTGGAGCTGCTTTATTTCGGCTTGGGTATCAGCATCGTAGGCTGGGGTGAGCCAGGTGTCGATGCGCTGCTGAACGTCGGAGGTGAGAGCCATTTTGGAGAGAGAATAGGGGAGTAGGGTCAGAAACGGCCGTAAAGGAAAGAGGTTCGGGTGAAGAAAACTAAAACCCGCCGTATTGGGCTGTTGCCGACGTTATGCTGTAGCGCGGACTTTCAGTTCGCGGGCTTTAAATGTATCTGACTCGCGGACTAAAAGTCCGCGAGTCAGATACATTTAAAGTACCGTTATTTTTTGCGACACAACCCCGTGTGCCGATTGAAGTTTGAGCACGTATTGCCCGGCATCTACTGGGCTTAAATCGAGGTCGAGCGTTAGTTGGCCACCTATCATTGGCACGGCCAGTACTACCTGCCCCAGCATGTCTTGCACTAGCAGGCTGGCCTCTTCGCCAGTAGTGCGCTCGATGTGCAGCGTGTGCTGGGCGGGATTGGGCACGGCGGTGAAGCGGCCGGCCGGCTGGGCTGCCTTGGCAGCCAGCGCGGTAGTAGGCACCCACGCTCCAAGGCCTAGGGCGTACAGGCGTGGTGGCACCGTCACGAGAATATTACTCAGCATCTCATTGGAAATGAACACGCGAGAGCTGCCCACGAAACACAAACCCTCGGCCTGACCAATGAGCAGCGCATTGGGCAACTCTATGCGGCGCTTGTTCGCTTTCAAATAGCCAGTGCTCTGAAAACCAGATAACAGCCACATAAAGGTGGTGCCGTTGGTGGCGTTGTAGCCCAGCAGCGCGGCGGTAGTGCCCGCTGGGTTGAGGGCGGCGGCCGTTATTAGGCCATTCACGTTGAAGGTGGCTTTGAGGTGCGCTACGTAGGTGCCGGGCGTGGCGGGCACGGTGTAGTAGCGCGTCTTCAAATCGACCCAATCCTTGGTGAACAGGTGCAGCGAGTCGTTGGCAAAAAAGAATGCCTCGCAGTCGAAGTTATGAGCGTTAGTGCGGGGCGTGAAGTCCGTCTGGTCGGGGTAGCTGAAATTGATGGCCTGCGCCGTGGCGGTGGTGGCGGTTGTGCCCAGGTCGGTTTTAGCTACGCGCAATATGCGCAGGTCGTGCCGGTCGCCGTTATTATTGCCGAAGTCGCCGATGTACACATACTGCGCGCTGGCGGCGAGGTCTTCCCAATCGGTATTGGGGAAGTTGCTGATACTTACCTGTTGTAGCACCTGCCCGCTGACCGAGTCGACCCGAAACAGTGTGGCCGAGTTGCCGCTGTCGTTGTGCGTCCAGAGGCTGCCGCCGGTGTAGAGTAGGCCCGACGACTCGTTGACGGCGCTGGGCATGGTGGCCTTGGTAATGAGCGCGGTGGTCGTGGTGGGGTAGAGGCACGAGCCGTCGTTGTTGGTGGCCGAGGGGTTATAGTTGGTGGCCTGCGGGTCGGTGCAGCCGCCTTGGGCGCGGGCCGGGATGGCGGCTGCGACTAGCAGGAGAAAAAGGTAAAATCTTGCCAGCATTCGGTTCAAAAACAAATAAGTAGCTCGCTACGCCCGGGCGATAAGCCATTGGCGCGGCAAGCTACTTATGATGGTTGGGTTATTGGCTGATGGATTCCCGCCTAACGTGGTTACCTCACCCCCCGGCCCCCTCTCCTTGGGGAGAGGAGGAGCCGACTGCAAGTAGCCGTTTGCCATATTAAAAATGGCGTCAGGCTCCCCCTCTCCCTAAGGAGAGGGGGCCGGGGGATGAGGTTCCCCGTTACAAATTGCCGCGCAACGCCTGCTCGCGCTCAATCGACTCAAACAGCGCTTTGAAGTTGCCCTTGCCGAAGCTCTTGGCACCCTTGCGCTGGATAATTTCGAAGAATACCGTGGGCCGGTCCTCCACGGGCTTGGTAAAAATTTGGAGCAGGTAGCCTTCCTCGTCGCGGTCTACGAGCAGGTTCAGGGCTTTCAGGCTTTCCAAATCCTCGTCGATAGCGCCCACGCGGTCGAGTACGTCTTCGTAATACGCGCTGGGTACGCTCAGGAACTCTACGCCACGGCGACGTAGCTCGGCCACCGTCTGGCGGATATCGTGGGTGATGAGCGCCATGTGCTGCACGCCCGGCGAGTGGTAGAAGTCGAGGTACTCCTCAATCTGCGACTTCTTCTTGCCCTCGGCCGGCTCGTTGATGGGGAATTTCACGAAGCCGTTGCCATTGCTGACCACCTTGCTCATCAGGGCCGAATATTCGGTCGAAATATCGTCGTCGTCGAAGGTAATGAGCAGCTTAAAGCCCATCACGTCTTCGTAGAATTTAATCCACTGGTTCATTTCGCCCCAGCCCACGTTACCCACGCAGTGGTCAACGTATTCCAGGCCCACGGGCGCGCCTTGGGGCACACTGCTCTTACGCGCCACGAAGCCCGGCAGGAACGGCCCAGTGTACTGCGAGCGCTCTACGAAGGTGTGAATCGTTTCGCCGTAGGTGTAAATACCGGCCAGCGTCACCTCGCCGTGCTCGTCCGAGATGGTGTAGGGCTCGAAGGCGGGCTTGGCGCCGCGCTTGGTGGTTTCTTCGAATGATTTGCGGGCATCGTCCACCCACAAAGCCATTACTTTGACACCGTCGCCGTGCTGGGCTACGTGGCGCGTGATATCAGAGTCGGGCAGCAGCGACGTGGTGAGCACGAAGCGAATTTTGTTTTGCTGCAACACGTAGCTGGCGCGGTCGCGCACGCCGGTTTCGGGGCCAGCGTAGGCCACCAGCTCGAAGCCGAATGCAGCCTGGTAGAAATAGGCCGACTGCTTGGCATTGCCGACGTAAAACTCGAGGTAGTCGGTGCCTTTCAGGGGCAGAAAGTCCGTCGTGGCTTCGGCCGTAGGGGCGGGGGCAGTGAGGGTTTGCATGGGGCGGGTAGTAGGGGGGAGATAGGTTATTGACTGGCAGTTAGCCAGGAATACGGCTGTAAAAGTACCTCCATGCCCACAATTATTTTAGCCAGCTTACTACTTGCGCATCAAAAAGCCAATCTGGAGCTGGCAGGCAGGCTACTTGCGTTGCTCACCTACCAGTTCCAGATTGGCTTTTGAATTTTAATTGCGACTATGGCTAGTCAACAATCAAGCGCTTGACGACTACGCCGGCATTGGTGTTCAGCCGCACTACATAGACGCCGCTGTGCAGCCCGGCCAGTTTTATTTCATGAGCAGCCGTGCCTTGAGCGGGCAGTACGCTGCTGCGAACCTGCCGGCCCAGCGCATCAACCAGCGACACCGTCAAATCTTGGTTGCCCAGGCTGGCGGGAAGCTCGATGAAGGCCACATCCTTAGCGGGGCTGGGGTAGAGCACTACCTCCTGCGACAGTTCGGCCGGAGCCATGGCCGTCACCGGGCGTGGCGATACTACCAGGGCAAAGCGGGTGCTGGTGTTAGCGGCATTCTGCGTAACGACAAAGCTGGATTGCTCGCTGAGGTCGGTGAGGGTGCCCAGCTGCGTATCGTGCAGATAAACGTGCAGTCCCGCTAGGTTCTGGAATTTAGAGACTTCCAGTGTGTAGCTGCCCGTAGCCGGCACCCGTATTTGCAGCGGTATCGTGAGCTGGTCGGTAGGCAAGGGGCGGCCATCGATGGCTAGCGCCTGGCCTTGGGCCGTGAGGCTGCTCAGGTTCAGCCCAGTGGAGTTCAAGAGCTTCAGCGCATCGTACTTGGTATCAGCGCCTGCGGTGCTGCCTTGCTCAAAATATAGGTTGAATACATCGCTCATATCCTGGGCGTTGCTCAGCGTTAGCTCTACCTGGGGGCGCAGGTCGGTGGGCGCGGTAGTAGCCGACCGCTGGAAGGTAGTGCCGTTGCTGGTGGTCACACGTTGGCTGTTGCGGAAGGTTATCGAGCCACTGGTTTGCCCCGATGCTACCCGGGCAAAGAAGCCCTGGCCCAGCGGCAGCACAGGGTTGCCGCCCACGCCATTGGTGTAGGCGCGGTAGATATTGCTATACTGGCCGGTGCTCTGGATGATGTAGATGGACGCTTCCAGGTTCAGGCGGTCGGCGGGAGCTATTTGACTGTAGTCGAGCGGCGATGGATAAGGATTGCCGAGCAATTGCCAGCCGGCGTCGCCGGCATTGGGCTGGTTGGCCGCGTTGCGGGCCAATGTCAGGGGGTAATCGCCATTGTTGAGCGTGCCCACAAAATCAACCAATTGCGAGGCAGCAATATTTACGGAGTAACCCCGGCCCACCACCAGGGGGTCGCTGAGCGAAGATGGTGAAAAATAACCCCGGTCGAAAACCGGCGAGCTATTAGATAGCGCCGTGCGGGCTTGGTCGTAACCGTAAACGGTAGGGTAAGGCACGGTGGTAGGTGGCGTGGCACTTTCGTTGTAAGTGGGGTTGATGACTGGGGTGTAGCCCGAAGTAGCTAGGTCGGCCACGTTCGAATTGGCCACCGGCGAACTGTAATGGCGGTACCCAAGCCCCGGGTTGCGGCTACCATCAATGGCACGTTGCACTGTCACGTTGCCGGTGGCTACGCCGCCAGCATTCACTACAAACGCCGTTACGTCGGGGGTAGAAAGCAGCGTCAGATTAGAGTTGGTGGCCAAATTGCCCGTCAGCGACAGCCGCCGAGATAAGGTCGTGGTAGTGGTCAGCGTGGCTCCCGCAGAGCCCACCATCAGGTCGCCGATGTCGATGCGTCGGCTGCCGCCCAGCGTTTGGGTAGCACTGCCGCGCGTGAATAGCTCACCCTGCCCGCTGCACGTACCGTTGTTGATGAGGTCGCCATACAGGTCGAGTTGCCCCAGCGGCCCCAGCGTGAGCGAGGCCCCACTATTGATAGTGACCGTGCGGGCCGTGCCCAGCGAGTTCAGAATGGGCAGGTTGGGCACCACCGGAATTATTATATCATCCGTGGATGTGGGCACCGCGCCGGTGCTCCAGTTATTAGGGTTAGTATACACCGTGTTAACCGCCCCCGTCCAGGTAATGCCCAGCGGCGGGTTTACCACGACGGTGAGCGTAAACGAGGACTGCGCCGCTAGTGGCGTGCCGTTATCGAGCGCTGTAAAGGTTACGGTGTGCGAGCCGACATTGCAGAGGCTACCCGTCACGGTGAAGGTTAGATTGGGATTGGTCGTGTTGTTATTCGCGACGTTGGCAGTAGCCGCACAAAGGCCATTCAGGGCCGAGGTGATGTTGACGGTCTGGTTGGTTTCAGGCCCCGAAAACTGAAGCGGCACGGTGCGCGTTTCGCCCTGGTTTAGCGTTATTGTGCCGCCCGAAGGCAGGCCAGCCACGGCGGGCGGCACGTTGCCACTGCCGCGCACTTGGTAGCCCAGGCACTGGTTATCCAGGAAATCGACCCCGCCGGGGTCACCTACGTTGGGCACGTTGGGGGCCTGGGCACTGTTGAGGTTGAAGCGACCCGTCTGGATAAAGTCTACGTTGTTGCCCCGGTTGGCCCCCACGGTAGCGGGCGTGCCCCCAAAGCCGTCGTTGCCGCCTGACGCATTACCCGTCGTCCACTGCATGTCGTCGTACGAAAACAGCACGTCATTGCCCGTGAAAGTTGGGGCGGTATTCGCCTTGATAACCAGCTGAAAAGTATTCTTTCGGTCAATAGGTCCTAGACCATTAGAAGTAAAGTAAGCTACTCTGTTCCAGGTTACTACCAACCGGTCGGGGAGAAGGCGGTAGGAGATGCGGCCACTCAAAGAACTGCGGGTATCTACATCGGCCCAGAAAGCGGCCACCATCGGCACATTGATAGGAAAGCCAGAAGCATTGTACTCTCCGTAGGGTGCATCAAACGTGATGTTGCCGTTGGTGTTGATATACACCTGGTTATAGATGTTGCCAAAAAGCGAGAAATTCCAGCCCAGCGCTACTGGACCAAAAGAGCCATCGTCGTTGCGCGGCAATAGGATGGCGTCGCCCGTAGCCGACGTGTCAACGGATTCGAAACAAGCCGGACGAGCCAGGGCATTGCTGCCCTTGCCCAGCCCTTTGGCCGAAGTAGTTGGGGTTACCACTCGCTGTCCTTGCTGGGCTGCATTGCGCAGCTTACGAGCGGCATAGTTAGGGTCGGTAGTTTCCGGGTTGATAACGTGCGGAGCGGCAGGGCTTTGCTGCGCATGAGCAGCGTGGAAGAAGGGGATGGCTGCGCACAGGAGGGTGCATAGCCAACGGGTAGCTGAAGTTTGCATTAGAAAGAAAAAAAGGGTGGGAAATAGGTAGGTAACCGAGATTTCACCGGTGGTCATAGCCCATTGGAGCTTGGGCCAACCCACCAGACCTAGGAGGCACTACCCGGCCAACGGCCAAGGCAGCCGCAGTACCCCACGCGTAGCACTGAGTACTGTGCCATCAGAAAGCGCCGGCGCGCTGCGCCGGTCATACCCACGGCAGTTGTGGCCGCTTTTGGGTCGCCCACAGTGGGCGGTGATGCGCAAGAATAGGGCAGCAAGGCTAGCAAGCCGCAGGGCTACCACTACTTAGACCTGGTTGGAGGACTACAGCGCCTAGGAGCGCTCGCATTAGCCTTGATGCAGTTTGGCAAGCTGGTGCGCAGCCGTAGGCTACCCGCTCAGCGGGCTCAAATCCGTACGTCGGTGATGCCTGATTATCAGACGAAAGCGGCAAAGCTCATCCATAAGTCGTAGGCGTTCAGGGTGATAAGAAAAGTATGTAAATATGTAGAATAAATTATATAAACAATAAAAATCATGGCATTTTTTCTTGCTATTTTCATCAAGCAGTAAGCAAGTAGAACTGTATTAGCTGATAGAAATACCTAAAGCCGTGCTTGCAATGATTGGCTAAAAGAATGGGTAACCCCTGGATGGTTTTAAGAGCACCGAAATAGGTAAAGGCCGAACGCAAAAAAGCCATGCACTACCAGCGCATGGCTTCCGAATACCTGTAATACGAGATGCTTTGAGTGATGTAGGTGCCTAGTCCTGCTTCACTTTCGTGGCTGGGGTGTCTTCGCGCAGGGCCACGCCGTAGCGATGGGCAAAGCCTTCGAGCTGGCTGCGAAACAAGGTGCGGCGCTTGTTGCCTTTCACCTCGCGCAGGTTCAGCACATGGATGTCGCCGTCGTGCATACGCACCCGCAGCTGGCGAGCCAGCAGCTCCAGCTGGCTCATTTTTTCGGCCGCAAACACTTGTTTAGCCCGGAACAAGCCGGCCTTATGTACCAGGTAGCCAGGGGCAAACTCTAGGTAGCTTTGGGTGCCAAATACTGGCGCATTATGCACCAAAATAAAGCCCAGGTACAGCGCACAGCCCGCAATAAACACGTAGTGCAGCCACAGGAAATCCTGCTCCCCTGGCGCAGTGTACAGCATAAACGAGGCGTAGGCGATGGCAAACAGCGCCAGGGTCACCTGTACCCCAAACGAGAGGCGCGAGGAGTTGGCGGGGCGTAAACGGATGCGGGTAGTACCAGTGGGCATAGGGCAAAAGTAGTTAAGAGTTAAAAGTTATGAGTTATGAGTTGGTCAGTTGGTCGTTTAAAACGCCAACTGTCAACTCATAACTCATCGCTTCTAACTCTTAGCTCAACTTCGCTTCCAGCGTCATTTCGGGCACGGCGCTCAACACCTGCGATACCGGGCAGTTGGCTTTGGCAAACTCAGCGTGCTTCTGGAAATCTTCGGGAGTGATGCCGCCACCGGTCACTTTGCCCTCGGTGCTGACGGCGATTTTCGTGATTTTAGGCGGGTTCTGGCTGGGGTCAAGCGTCACGGTCGAGGTCGTGGTCAGGCTTTCTACCGTGTGGCCGTGCTGGCCCAGCACGTTGCTCAAAAACATGGTGTAGCAGCCGGCATGGGCCGCGCCAATTAGCTCCTCGGGGTTGGTGCCCTTTTCGCCCGCAAAGCGCGAACCGGCTGAATACGTAGCCGATACAGTGCCGCTCTTGGTGGTGATGGTGCCGTGGCCTTTGATGTCGCCTTGCCACTCGGCCTTGCCAAATTGGTTAATCATGGTGTTTGGAAAAAGAAATGAATAAGGCTAGCAAAACTGCTAATGCCCCGTGCATACGTCTAACAGCCAAGTGTTAGTTACGTTTGAAAAATGCAGCTTGAACGCTGCGAGTCCAAGCTACTACGGGCTTAGTTTTGCTACAATGGGACTAAAAGCCACCCTCAGCCGCCCGCTGGCCGCCTACACCGTGCACCGCTACCAGCAGTGGCAGCAAGCCCCCGCTGCCACCCAGCTGCGCCTACTGCGCGAGTTGGTAAAAGCGGCAGCTGGCACCACCTTCGGCAAAGCGCACGATTTTGGCGCGATTCAAACGCCCGCCGACTTCGCCGCCCGCGTGCCCATTCGCGATTACGAGGCCCTGAAACCCTATTTCGACCAAGTGAAAACCGGCCAGCCCGATGTGCTCTGGCCCGGCCGCCCGCTGTACCTGGCCAAAACCAGCGGCACTACCAGCGGCGCGAAATACATCCCCATCACCAAAGCCAGCATCAGCAACCACATCAACGGGGCCAAGGATGCGCTGCTGCACTACGTGGCCGCCACCGGCCGCAGTCGCTTTCTCGATGGTAAGCTGATTTTCCTCTCCGGCTCGCCCGAGCTGGAGCAGGTGGGCGGTATCCCCACGGGCCGGCTCTCGGGCATCGTTAACCACCACGTGCCAGCATACTTACGCCGCAACCAGCTGCCGAGCTACGCCACCAATTGCATCGACGATTGGGAAACCAAGCTCGATGCCATCGTGGGCGAAACCTTGGGTGAAAAAATGACGCTCATTTCCGGTATTCCGCCGTGGGTGCAAATGTATTTCGACCGCCTCACGGCCCGCACCGGCCGGCCGGTCGGCGAGATTTTTCCTGCGTTCGACCTCTTCGTGTCGGGCGGCGTGAGCATGGAGCCGTACCGCGCGCGCCTGCTCGAAAGCATTGGTAGAAAGGTCGATACCATCGAGCTATTTCCAGCCTCCGAAGGTTTTCTGGCCTTCCAGGACCAGCCCGGCAACCCTGGCTTGCTGCTGCGGCTCGACAGCGGTATCTTCTTCGAGTTTGTGCCCGCCGAGCGGTTTTTTGAAGCGAATCCGCCCCGCCTCACCATCGCCGAAGTCGAGCTAGGCCAGCAATACGCCGTCATCCTCACCTCTAATGCCGGCCTCTGGGCCTACTCGCTCGGCGACACCGTGCGCTTCGTGGATTTGCACCCGCATCGGGTGGTGGTCACGGGTCGCATCAAGCATTTTCTATCTGCCTTCGGCGAGCACGTTATCGGCGAAGAAGTGGAGGCCGCCCTGCGTGAAGCCGTGCGCCAGCACCCCGAAACCGAGGTGACCGAATTCACCGTGGCTCCGCTGGTGAGCGAGGACAAAACCCAGCCATCGCGCCACGAGTGGCTCATCGAATTTGCCCAGCCGCCGCATGATGCCGCCCGCTTCGCAGCTGTGCTTGATACCAATTTGCGCCAGCGCAACACCTACTACGACGACCTGCGCCAGGGCACCATCTTGGTGCCGCTGCTACTGACGACGCTGCCGGTGGGCGCGTTTCAGCGGTACATGAAA
>CAXUKA010000253.1:0-9669 GCA_964251335.1 uncultured Hymenobacter sp. | reverse complement strand
CGTGCACACCATGCGCACCGGCATCCAGTACATGATTTACCTCGCCGACTGGTATACCAACCAAGCCACGGAGGAAAGCAAAGTCGGCTTCTTCCAGATTGGCGGCGGCATCGCCGGCGACTTCCCTATATGCGTGGTGCCCATGCTGCACCAGGACCTGGGCCGCACCAGCGTGCCGCTGTGGGGCTATTTCTGCCAGATTTCTGACTCGACCACCAGCTATGGTAGCTACTCGGGTGCCGTGCCCAACGAGAAAATCACCTGGGGCAAGCTCGGCGAGAAAACGCCAAAATTCATCATCGAAAGCGACGCGACCATCGTGGCTCCGCTGATTTTCGCGATTGTGTTGGGGCAATAATTGCTGCTAACGTTTAGTAGTAAAAAGGCCACCGCTGAAGCTTCAGCGGTGGCCTTTTTACTATCAGCTATTATTAAAAATTACGTTTGTCATGCTGACGAAGGAAGCATCTTGGTCGCTTCATCAGGGGGTATTGCTTATCTATCCTGACAAGATGCTTCCTTCGTCAGCATGACAAACGTGTTTTTGCGTCTGCTCCCGATATCTGGCACTGATTAGCGCTACGCCACTACTTCAAAATTAGTAGCGCTCGCCACAGTCTGCCACTGCTGCAAATCCTGCTGCACCTCGGCGATTTTTTGCGCTGCCAACTGGTTGGCATCTTCCCCCAGAAATAGGTGCACGGGCGGGTTTTCAGCTTCGCTGACCTGGATGAGGACGTGAGCCGCTTTCACGGGGTCGCCGGGTTGGTTGCCAGCCATTTGCTGCTGGTGCCAGGTCTGCGAGTCGCGGATGGACTGGTAAGCGGCGATAGGATTCTTAGGGGTACCGAGCGAGCCGCTAGCCAAAAATTCGGTGCGGAAATAGCCTGGATACACCACCGTGGCGTGCACGCCAAAGTCTTTCATTTCAGCGGCATACGATTCGGTAATGCCGGCCACGGCGAACTTGGTGCCGCAGTAGATACCGAAGCCAGGAAAATTGCCGGTGTAGCCGCCAATGGACGAGATGTTGAATATCTGGCCTGAGCCTTGCTGCCGTAAGTGCGGCGTGGCGTAGCGCAGCACATTCAGCAGGCCAAATACATTGACCTCAAAATTCTGGCGGGCTTCTTGGTCAGTCAGTTCTTCGATGCCGCCAAGCTGGCCGTAGCCAGCATTATTGACTACTACATCGAGGCCGCCGAGAGTGCTGATAGTGGTTTCAATAGCCTGTTGCACGCTAGCTTCATTGCTGAGGTCCATATGCAGCGGCAGGAACTGCTCAGTGGCAGTTGAGACAGCCTGCGTTAGCTCGGCCAGATTGCGGGAGGTGGCGGCCACGGCGTAGCCGGCGGCTAACAGCTGCTGCACGAGCGTCAGGCCCAGGCCCTTCGAGGCGCCGGTTACGAACCATATTTTCTTGGTAGTCATCGTCTTGGAAATTTTCGTGGTAAGAAAGAGAATCACTCAGGGCGAGGCGGCCAAACAGATACAGCATGGTGGGAGGGATAAATGGGACAATAACTAGTTACGTAGACGTGATACCGCTCGGCTTACCGTAGTTGCAAGCCAAAAAAGTTGCTCGACCAACGCCCAACATCTGGCTACCAACCCCCACGCTGCGCTCGGCCAGCCGCTACGCCTCAAAGCCAGTAGAAAGAGTAAGCGGTTGCCAGGTTTCGAAATTCTGGCGCAGCACGTCGAGCTTGTGGGTGGCGCGCTGGTAGGCATCCTGTCCGAGCAGCAGGTGTAGGGGCGGGTTGGCCTCGGCGGCGAGCTGGATGATAGCGGCTGCCGCTTTTTCGGGGTCGCCGGCCTGCGTGCCGTTCATTTGCAGGTACTTAGCGTGCGAGGCGCGAATATCCTCGTAAGCCGCGATGGGCTGCTGCGGCATCGCCAGCGACTCGGCGGTGAGGAAATTGGTGCGGAATGCGCCCGGCTCGACCACCGTGGCCTTAATGCCAAAGCTGGCCACGTCCTGCGCCAGCACTTCGGTGAGGGCGCTCACGGCCGCTTTGGTGGCCGAGTACACGGCCCAGCCAGTAGCGCCGGCGATGGCCGCAATGGATGAGATGTTGATGATGTGCCCCGTGCCAGCCGCCCGCAAGTGTGGCAGCGCTTGCCGAATGACGTTCAGTGTGCCGAATACATTGACATCGAACGACTGGCGCGTTTCGGCGTCGGTCAGCTCCTCGATGCTGCCGCCGATGCCGTAGCCGGCGTTGTTCACCACCACATCGAGGTGGCCGAAGGTGCTGATAGCTTGGGCGATGGCTTGCTGCACGCTAGCATCGCTGCCAAGGTCAACTTGCAGCGGCAGAAAGGCGGCCGAGTCGGTGCCGACGGCAGCGGCTAGGGTATCCTTATTGCGGGAGGTGGCGGCTACTTGGTGGCCTTCGCGCAGCAGGCGTTTTACTAAAGTCAGGCCCAGGCCTTGCGAGGCGCCGGTCACAAACCAGGTTTTGGGAGTGCTCATAGGTGTTGCGTTTTTGATGATGCAAAACAACTACTGCCACCCATCGACTGGCTTACCCGGTTCAAACCAATGCTTGCAAAAATCAAACAACCCGCATGGCCGAGGGTGTGATGCCAGTTTGCTTGCGAAAGAAATTGCTGAAATGCGCCGGTTCCTCAAAGCCCAGGCAGTAGCTGATTTCGGCCACGTTCCAGGGCGTGTGCTTGAGCAAGGCATGAGCTTCCTGCACCAAGCGGGTGGCAATGAGCTGGGTGGTGGTTTTGCCGGTCACGTCCTTAAGCGCCCGGTTGAGGTGGTTGACGTGCACGGCCAACTGCGCGGCAAAGGCGTTGGCGTTGCGAAGCTTCACCTGCTGCCCCGGCGACTCTATCGGAAACTGCCGCTCCAACAGTTCGGTAAAGAGCGAGGCAATGCGCGTGGCTGCCGTGCTGTCGTGGTAGAGCGTAGTGGCCGGCTGGAGCTTTAAGGTGCTATGCAGCAGCTCCATCGTATAGTTGCGCAGCAGGTCGTATTTATACGCGTAGTCTGAGTGCAACTCCGTCATCATCTTCTCAAACAGAGGCCGGAGCGCGGCCGCCTGCTCATCGCTCAGGAAATAAACGGGCTGCCCGCCCGGTTTGAACATTGGTAGCTCCTGAGGCATTGTATTCAGCTGTCGCTGCAAAAATGCCTCGGTGAAAATACAGAAAATACCCGTTTGGTCGTCATCCAGCGGTTCCCAGTGGTAGGGTACCAGTGGATTAGCAAAAAACAGCGCGTGGCCGCGCAGCTCTATCGTTTTGTCGGCAAAGTGGTAGTTACTGCGCCCCGATACCAGCGTAATTTTATAAAAATCCTTGCGGCTATAGGGCATCTTGCAAGCCTTCGGCCCCACAAAATCATCGAGCCGAAATACGTTGAAGTGCCCGATGTCCTGGCGCAGGTTGTCGGGCAGGTAGTCGATTTTGATGCGGTAGAAATCTTCGAGGGTCGTGAGCGCTGCCATGCCGCGAAGTTACGAGAATCAAACTAGGAAGTGCTGGCGTGAATTTAGCGCAACGTAGTGGAGTGTAACTCGTGCCGACTATGTGGGGAGTCTGTGACTCCCCACATTTGGGCCAGTTGTTGAGTGATTCTATCGCGCCCGGCCGCCGCTTGCCGCTGGCGCGGCAGAGGAGGTTTAGTCTCTACATCATTTTGAGCACGAGTTACGGCTTCGCCTAAACTCGCGCCAGTATGACGGTAGATGGTCAGAGACTATTGAAAAAACCCTGTTAACCTAATTTTATTGAAATAAGAAATTAGATTTTAGTTGTATTTTAACAAGTTTGTCGCTTTCAAAAGTAAAATGTTGCGATTGTGAATCAATTAGATATGCGAAACTATAAACAGTATACGGACAAGGAGCGCCGTTTTTTAAAAAAAATACGTTCTCAAATCCCTTTCTGGTCATACCAATGAACACTCTATCATAAACCTTAATATCCGGGCTTTTTATAATCGCTGAGGTTAATTCAAGGTCGGTTTGGGGTTTATGCCCTCTAAATATCCTTACATAGTCATCTTGCTTTTTAAACAAGTATATATCCAATAGTGCAGTACTATCGGGATTTTCAAGCGAATACTGCATGGTGAAAGCGGAAAATTTTCTCTTTGCGCTCTCAACCGAATTGAACTCACCGAGCGGATAGAGAACGCGCTGACTCTCGGAACCGAATGATATGGTATCCCCATTTTTAAAGATGTATTCCTCAGCAATTTTCCACTCAGGCTTGATATGGATTGCACAGGGCGCATCTGATTTTTTTACCAGGCTATCAGTTCTGCTGGCTGATTTTGGTCGTCTACTAACCGAACCGGCATCCGGCTGGTGATAGCCCTTTTTTTCTATTGATGTGGAAGTATCGCCGGCAGATGAGCTAGACGATTTCTTTTCCGAGCAGGAACCTAACAGTGCTTCTAGCGAGAGTAGTAGCAGAAGTTTGAGATTTAATAGACTTTTCATGGCGTATTCTTTTTTGACGAGTTTGCAAGCTCGAAGTAATTATTTCTTTAAATATTCATCCGTGAAATGCGCCTGATGCGGCGGCTGCGCAAATTTCTCTGCATTATAAACCGCCGAATTGCCCCTCGGAATCGACAGCGACTGCCATGCCTCATCGGCTACCAGCCGCGCCAGAAAGACAATCTGCCCAACGTGGTAAGAGTAGTGCGCCAACTGCCGGTTGATAGCCTCCGTGACGGTGTGACCTTGGTTGCGAATGTAGATGAGGCGTTCAAAATCAGCTGGCGTGAGGGCATCGAGCGCGGCGAAAAGACACTGCCAGCCGGCTTCCCACTTCTCCAATACCTCGGCGCGGGTGGTGAGGTCGTTGTCGAATTCGGCTTCGCGGGCGCGCCAGGGCTTTTCGCCATCGGTGGTGAGGAAGTCGGTCCAGCGCGACAGCATATTGCCCCACAAATGCTTTACTATGGTGGCGATGCTGTTGCTGGCTGCGTTGGGCTGCCAAAAGAGCTTATCATCGGCGATTTGCGCCATTGCCTGCTCGCCGAGCAGCTTGTAATAGGCAAATTGCTTGCGAGCGCTGGAAAGAAAATCGGAAGCCATACGGTAGAAAGTGAATGTGGGCGTCTACGTGTCCGTAAACATAGGCCCGCGCCACCTGGTCCTAAAACGCAAAGCAAATTGCCCCTTCAGTCTGTTATCTGCTCATGCCTACGCCTATTCCGAAGAAAATACTGGCCCGCCAACACGAGATAAACGCCGAATATCAGCGGCTGGTAGTGGCGCACATCGCCGATATAGTAGCTGGCCGGGCCACCGAGATGTTCGAAGTCCGCGACTTTGCCGGGCTTATGTGCATTCATCCCACGCACCTCAGCAATACCATTAAGCTGACGACGGGCCAGCCGCCGTGCTTCTTTTTTGAGGCGCAGCTCATGGAGGTTTCGCGGCAGTTGTTACGTGATACCACCCGCACGGTGGCCGATATTGCCGCCAACCTCACTTACGACGCGTCGAATTTCACCAAGTTCTTCAAGCGCTTTGCGGGCCTCACGCCTAAGCAATACCGCGAGCAGGTGTGGGCCGAGCGCCGCGAGGCAGCTGCGGAAGTAGTCACCATTTAAAGTGGGCTACTCACCATAAACCAGCTGTGTAGGGGCCGGACCTTTGTATTGTCAATTCACCCACGCAACTTTTCCAAAATGAGCAATTCCAAAATAGCCCTCGTAACCGGCGGCAGCCGGGGCCTGGGCAAAAACATGGCGTTGAGCCTGGCCAAAAAAGGCATCGACGTAATTCTCACCTACCACAGCCAGCAGGCCGAAGCCGAAGGCGTGGTGGCCGAAATCACAGCCGCTGGCCAAACGGCGGTAGCGCTGCAACTCGACGCCTCTGATACCAAAACCTTCGACGGTTTCTTCGAGCAGGTGAAGGCCGCGCTGAAGGATACGTTCGACACCGATAAGTTCGATTTTCTCATCAACAATGCCGGCACGGGCCTGTATTCACTCTTTGCGGAGACGACCGAGCAACAGTTCGACGAGGTGCTGAATCTGCACTTGAAGGGCCCGTTTTTCCTGACCCAAAAGGCGCTGCCCGTGCTAAACGATGGTGGCCGTATCATCAATATTTCGTCGGGGTTGGCGCGGTTTTCTTACCCCGGTTCGTCGGCCTATGCTAGCATGAAGGGCGCTATCGAGGTGCTGACCCGCTACCAGGCCAAGGAGCTAGGCGCGCGCGGTATCGCCGTGAATGTGGTAGCCCCCGGCGCTATCGAAACGGACTTCGGCGGCGGTCACGTGCGCGACAACAAGGAGCTAAATGCGCAAGTAGCCTCCGCTACGGCCCTTGGCCGTGTGGGCCAGCCCGACGATATCGGCGGCCTAGTGGCCTTCTTGTGCACCGATGAGGCTAAGTGGGTGAATGCCCAGCGCATCGAGGCTTCGGGCGGGATGAATATCTAGTAACAGCCTATCGATTAGCTGTTGTTAGGTTAGCCCAGCAACAAAAAGCCCTTCTGCTACCTGAGCAGAAGGGCTTTTTGTTGTGCGAGAAATACGTGTGGTTAGAACCGAAACAGCGGCCGCGCTGGGTTCCAGATGCCCCACGGAATCATGAGCAGCACTAGCAGCAGCGCAATACCGAAGTAGATGAAAGCTTTCTTATGCTTCAGCGTATCGGTGGGGGCTTTCTTGAGGGCAATGCGGCCTACTTGGGCCAGTGCGGCGGCGATAATCATTACCAACACGTGCTCCATGCCAAAGAAGCGGGCAGTGGCATCTTTCATCCCCATCTGCTGAAGGCCGTGGAGACCCCACGGGCCGTTGCCGAAGTAAAGACCCAGACCCACAAGGACTTGTAGCCACATAAAGCCCGAAAACGCGGCGCTGATGCCGTTATCGCCTTTAGTGAAAGGGCGGTTGCCGGTCCAGCCACCATAGGCGCGGAACACGGCCAGCACACCCGCGCCCAGCACAAACCAGCGCAGCCACGAGTGAAGAAGGAGAAGAGTTGGGTACATATAAAAAGCAACATGGCTGGGCAGTCCGGCCGGTGAAAACTGCCGCGAAGCTACGGCACGATAGAATGAAGCCGCTTGTCATTGCGAGGAGGCACGACCAAGCAATCGCACCTGAACGGCTCGCCCCGATGCGATTGCTTGGTCGTGCCTCCTCGCAATGGCAAGCGTGTTTTGCTGTTAAAACTCGCCCGGCTCGGGCACTGGCTTAGGTGCGCCGCCTCGGGCGGCTTTGGCTCGCTGCTCATCGCGAATGGCGACGGCCAGGGCGATAAAAATGGAAACGAACGGCAGCACCATACCCAGCAAAAACCACCTGCCTTTCGAGTGGCCGTGCGAGTGGGCAATGTACATCGTGACCGAAGCCAGTAGCAAATCAATGATTAGCAGGGCGATAAACCCAAGTATGGCAGTAAGTAGTAACATAAGCTAGCGCGATTTACCGCGCTTGACGAGATAGGCGTAAAGAACTTTATCGAACGGCTCGCGCACATCGACGGGCACGAAGTCGATTTTCAGCTGCCCGCAGCGCAGGGCCAAATCCTCCTCAAACTGGCGCATGGCGGCCCGATACTGCTCACGCACCTGGGCTGGCTGGAGGCGAATTTCCTGGCCCGTTTCGACATCCTCGAAAATATAGGGCCGGTCTTGAAAATCGAAATTGGACTCCGTGGCCCGGTCGAGCACGTGAAACAGCAGCACCTCGTGGTGCTGGTGGCGCAGGTGCTGCAAGGCAGCCAGCGCAGCTTCCTGCTCGGCCGCGCCGCGCCCCAGCATGTCGCTAAAAATGACGACCAGCGAGCGCTTCGGAATCTGCTGCGCAATGGTGTGCAGCACGCCTGCTACATCGGTGTGAGCAGTGGCCTGGCGGGCCGCGGCCGAGGGCGCGGGGCGCTCCAGCAGCGCCTACATGGCCAGCAGCAGCGTGTGGCGGTGGCTGCTGGTCGAGCGCACAGGCGTTTGCAGCTCCACCTTTTCGGCGAAGGTGACGAGGCCTACCGCATCGCGCTGACGCTGCAAGAGCGTAGTGAGCGCGGCGGCGGCCAGTACGCTGAATTTCAGCTTGTCGTGGCTCGACGCGGGGTAATACATGCTGGGGCTCACGTCGAGCAGCAGATGGGCGCGCAGGTTGGTTTCTTCCTCGTAGCGCTTCACGAAAAGCTTGTCGGTGCGGGCAAAAACCTTCCAATCTATGTGCCGCGTGCTCTCGCCGGGGTTGTAAAGGCGATGCTCCGAAAACTCGACCGAAAAGCCGTGGTACGGCGACTGGTGCAGCCCCGTGATGAAGCCATCGACCAACTGCCGGGCTAATAATTCCAGGTTTTCGAAGGAACGAATAGCGGCGAGGTCAATTGCAGAGGAAGCCATATATAGGAAATTAAAACTAAATATAAAAGCACGACTAGCACAAATCTACTGATTTACCAATTGGATTAGTCCGGGTTTATTTTTGACCAGATGAAACATTATAGCTAAATGTCTGGCTACGGCGCAGCAGCCGCCTTTAAGTTGGATAGTTTGGGTTATATTTGTAATCCGGCAATGCCTCTTGATTTCTGCAAATACCTTTTACTTCTTACTTAACACCTCAGCTGTGGACGACCGTTACCCCCGAGACCAGGAAGAAATTTACTCGCATCGCATGAAGGCGGGCAAGCGCACTTATTTCTTCGACGTAAAAGCCACGCGCGGCCAAGACTATTATCTCACCATCACGGAGAGTAAGCGCCGCCCCGGCAGCGACCCCGACGGTCCGGCCAGTTACGAAAAACATAAAATTTTTCTATATAAAGAAGATTTTAACAAATTCATTGACGCCCTGCACGACGCCGTAGACTACGTGCGCGAAGAACTCCTAACCCCCGACGAAGTAGCCGAGCTCGACCGCCCGCGCCCCGCCTTCGACGGCGAGCAGCCCCCGCGCCCCGACGGCCAGCAGCCGCCCCAGCCTGCCCCCGACCTCGGCGACACGACTTACTAACATACTGACTGCCTACTAACAAAAACACGATTCATAAACGAAGTGGCTCATGCGCGCCGTTGCCCCACCGGGCAGCGGCGCGTTTTTATTTTGAGCCCGCCACCGCTGCCCCGGCCGTACCTTTGTCTAAATGAATTAGGCCAACGCTTAATTCAAAACTCTTAACTCAACACTCCACAAAATGGGCCTCCGCTGCGGTATTGTCGGCCTGCCGAATGTCGGCAAATCCACGCTTTTCAACGCGTTATCCAACGCTAAGGCCGAGTCGGCCAATTATCCTTTCTGCACTATCGAGCCCAACGTGGGCGTGATAACCGTGCCCGACGAGCGTCTCCAAATCCTGGAAGCCCTCGTGAACCCCAAGCGCGTGCTGCCCACTATCATCGAGTTTGTGGACATCGCGGGCCTAGTAAAAGGCGCCAGCAAAGGCGAGGGCCTAGGCAATAAATTCCTGGCCAATATCCGCGAAGTCGATGCCATTATCCACGTGGTGCGCTGCTTCGACGACCCCAATATCGTGCACGTGGCGGGCGGCGTTGACCCGGTGTTTGACAAGGATGTTATCGACACTGAGCTGCAAATCAAAGACTTGGAGAGTATCGATAAAAAGCTCATCAAATCGGAGCGCAGCGCCAAGGCTGGCGATGCCGCCGCCAAAAAGGAAGTAGCCAGCCTTCAACTATTCAAAACGGCACTCGAAGCTGGCGAGA
>CAXUKA010000252.1:0-9701 GCA_964251335.1 uncultured Hymenobacter sp. | reverse complement strand
CTATTCTATCTACCACCATGCCTACCGATTATCAACCCGTGGCCTGCGACTTCTACGATGTGCTCGAAGCCGCCGCTACCCGCCATCAGCAAATCTATCTACAGTATTTCAGCGACTTGCGCGAGTTGCGCCAAGAGTCGACTACCCTCCGCACCTTCATAACGCGCGACCATGCCGAGTACGCCGTGCTGGCTTCAGGCGAGGAAGTGCGCCTCGACCGCATCATCCGGCTCGATGACACGCCCGCGCCGGCCTTTGCCGACTACCCCGACTACCGCTGCGGCTGTTGAGTACGCAAGTCAGGGACAAGGGTAAAATCTCATTATCAAGACTTTACTGTGCAACCCCGCGCTACCAGGGGCGTGCTCAGCAGCCAAGCGCGCAGCAAGTCGGTGTCGTCGGAGATTTTACCTACTACCCGAGCTTGTGATTCCAGGGCCGGACTAGAGTCGGCCGCTTCGCGCACTACCCCGCCCGCCCCGGTGTAGGATGAATGCACCATTTGCACGGCCCCACCCTCGCGCACCCGCAGGAAGCCTACGTGGTAGTCGAGTCCCAGCACGTACAGGCCCGGCCCCAGCTGGCGCATCTCCTGCACAAAGTCGGCCTGGCTTAGCCCGCGATAGCGGTGCATGTGCGCCTCGGTAGTAAGGTTGCGGATAATCACTGTGGCGGCCTGCTTGGCCAGCAGCGAGCGCTGTAAGCGCAGGCCAGCATCGTGTAAAGCTGTAGTGACGAAGTAGCCGCAGGCAATGCTGCCTTGCCGGGGCTCCCAGCTTTGGCCATAAAAGCTCCAGGGTGTGCTTTCCCAGGCCGGAAACACGGTGCTGTCGAGGGCCGTGAGCCACAGCTCGCGGGCTTCGGCCAGGCAAGCAGTGCGGCCGGCCGGGGTAGTGGCCCGGCGGTAGCGCGCCGCCAACCCAACTCGGCGTTGGTCAAATCGGTGCAAGGTGGCGCGGTAAGCCACGGCCGAATAGCCGGTGGCCGGCTGCTGCGCGTGGCAGCCGCTGCTAACCAGCAGCAGGCTGAACAGATAGCGAAAGTATTTCATAGAGCAAAGCACAGCCGCCTAACGCTTGCCCTACGCTATATAGTACGCGGCTTTAAGCTCACGATTTTACGGTGGCCCCGTGCACGGCCAGCACCTGGCCCAACAGCCAGGCCCGCAGCAGGTTATCATCGTCCGATATTTTGCCTACTACTCGGTATTTCGAGCCCAGCGCGGGGCTAGAGTCGGCGGCTTCGCGAATTACTTTGGCTGGGCTTATCCAGGAGGCGTGCACTACCTGCACGGCCCCGCCCTCACGCACCCGCAAGAAGGCAATGTGAAAATCGAGCCCCACCAGGTAGAGCCCCGGCCCCAGCGCGCTCACCCGCCGCACAAAATCGGCTTGGCTAATGTGGCGGTAGCGAGTGATATGGGCTTCGGTGGTCAGGTTTTTAATCAGCTTTTCGGAGCCCTGCTTGGCCAGCAGCGTGCGTTGCAGGCGCAAGCCGGTGTCGAACAGCGCCGTCGTCACGAAGTAGCCGCAGGCTATACTGCCCTGGCGCGGCGACCAGCTATCGCCATAAAAGCTCCAGGGCGTGCCTTCCCAGGCCGGAAATACGGTGCCATCGAGCGAGCTAAGCCACAGCTCGCGGGCTTTGACCAGGCAGGCAGCGCGGGCAGCGGGCGTGGTGGCCTTCTGATAATTGGCCGCCAGCGCGGCGCGGCGCGTTGTGAGCTGGCGCAGGGTGGCCTTATACTCGGGGGCCGAGTAGGCTACCGGTCGCTGGGCATAGCACGAACTACTAATCGCCAGCAGCAGAAGCAAGTAAAACAGGTACTTCATAGCAATAAGACGCTGAGAACTACAACAAAACGCCCACCCTATGCTGCAAAGTACACGTTATAATTGACATTGTCCAAGCAGGTCGTATTACTACGTCCAATACTGCACTGGCGCGTGCGGAAAGCGCCGCTGCCACTCGGCGTAAAACCACGCTTTCAGCTCCTTCATAGTGGGCACGTCGTATACGTACTTGAGGCCGCCAAATTTGTTGCGCTTCACGGCACGGGTGCTTTCTTCAAGGTCAAGGCTGGTGCCTGGGTACCAACCTAGTAGCACCTCCTTCGAGCCGGGCGTGAAGCGGTGGGTGATAAATTCCACCGTGAGGTCACAGTCGAAATCGAAGGCCGCTTGCAAGCGGTCGAATAGCTCGCCGTAATGCTGCTGCCAGTCGGGCAGGGGCATAATGGGGGCCAATACTACGCCTACCGGGTAGCCGCCCCCACCCTGCGCCACGGGCAGCGCCAGCTTGCGCAAGGCCTGTATGCGGGCCTCCACGCTGGCCGTGCCGCCCTCTAGCTGTCGGGCCAGCAGCTCAGCATTGAGCGAGGCGCGGGCGCGGGTGTGGCCCTGGTGCGGCAGGCCGAGCAAGCTATCAATATGGTCGTACTTACTCACGAAGCGCAGCCTGGCCCCCTCGCGGCCAGCAAAGTAGCGCACGGCCTCGCCCAGCGCGCCGGTGAGGTGCTCGATGCCCAGCACATCGGTATAGCAGCTGGCTTCGAAGCTCACCGGGCGGGCGGGACGCTCGTAGGCCTGCGTATTTTGGAGCAGCGTGGGCAGGTTGGCAAAGGCGCGCACCACGGGCGGGCCGCTGAGGCTACCGGCCAGGTAGCAGTACTGGCAGTGCGCAGGGCAGCCTTCAGCCAGGTTGAGCTGGTAGTCGGCCGAGGGCGGCGTGGGCTGGAGGCGCAGCGCGCCAGCGGGGGCTTTTACCACAGCCAGCGTGGTTTTGGCGGTGCGGTAGGTGGCGCGCTCGTCGGCCCCGCGCAGGCCGGTAATGCGGTTGCTTTTCAGCAGCTCAATGTCGAGGTCGAGCGCCGTGGCGCGGGCCAGTATTTGCTGGCCGTATTCCTCATCGAGCGCATCGGGGGTGAAAAGCACGCGCTTGGGCAGCCACAGCTTGGCTCCGTGGGTGCGGGGCTCGGCGACATCAAGAGTGGCTGGCGCCAAGGCCGGCGCAGGGGCGTTTAGAACGGGCAAAAACAGGTCTGTTTGCATTACGTACTCAACACCGCTAGCCGGGCAATAAGTCAATTTCGGCCATCCTTACCTGTATTATTTGTTCTTATTAATCAATCAGTTATTCTCTGTTTAAAATTCTTTTCTCAATTGATTATGTCCTCCCCAGACTCGGCTCCACTTATTCTCACGCTTACGCTCGACGCTGACAGCCAGGCTTTTTTCGACGAGCAGCGCCGCCGCTACTTCCCGCCCAAAATCAATTACCTCAGCGCCCATCTCACACTTTTCCACGCTCTGCCGAGCGCTGAGTATCCTGCTATTGCCGCCGACCTGGTGGCGGCAGCGGCCACCCAGCTAGGCCCGTTGTCGCTCGAGGTGACGGGCGTAAAATTTATGGGTCGGGGCGTGATGTACGCGCTCGACAATTCGCCGCTCGCTACCCTGCACCAGCGCTTGCAGCAACAGTGGCAGCCCTGGCTTACGCCGCAGGATAAGCAGAAACTGCGCCCACACATTACGGCGCAAAACAAAGTTGACCCGGCCGTGGCCCGCGCCTTGCACGAAGAATTGGCGGCCGGCTTTCAGCCTTTCACCGCGCTAGGTACGGGGCTGGCACTGTGGGCTTACCGAGGTGGGCCGTGGGAGTTGCGAGAGCAATTCGCTTTTGGAAATTAATAAGTTTACAATTGACTTAAGCGCTTGTTCTGCAAATAATTAAATCAATCATTTATCAATCTACTTTCCGCATTCGATTGCATAGATTGGCAGCCGAGAAGCACCATCTTCATCCGTTTTAGGTTTGTCGCTTTTGTACCTTTCGGCCGTGTATGCCTAGGGATGACCTTTCCCTGTTAGTTTGAATTACCGTGAACCTGACTACTTCTATTGCTGCTACCAAGCCTCTAAACGCCGACGTTGTACTCATCGGCGCGGGCATTATGAGTGCTACACTGGGCGTACTGCTCAAGGAGTTAGACTCTAACCTGACCATCGCCATCTACGAGCGTCTCGACGCCGTGGCGGCCGAAAGCTCCGATGCCTGGAACAACGCCGGCACCGGCCACTCGGCCTTTTGCGAGCTGAACTACACGCCGCAGCTGCCTGACGGCTCTGTCGAGATTTCCAAAGCCGACAAGATTGCCGAGCAGTTTGAGCTGAGCAAGCAGTTTTGGGCCAGCCTGGTGCAAGAGGGCCACTTGCCCGAGCCAAGCTCGTTTATTCGCACCATTCCGCACATGAGCTTTGTGTGGGGCGAGGCCAATGTAGAATACCTGCGCAAGCGTCACCAGGCGCTCATCGCCTCTCCCCTATTCAAGGGCATGGAGTTTTCGACCGACCCAGCCCTGATTGAGGAGTGGATACCGCTGGTGATGGATGGCCGCGACCCCGCCCAGCCCGTAGCCGCCACACGCATGGCCATTGGCACTGATGTCAACTTCGGGGCGCTCACGCGCAGCCTGTTCGACCACCTGCGCCAGCAGTCGGGCGTCACGTTCGAGCTGGGCCAGGAAATCAAAGACCTCAGCCGTAAGGAAGATGGCACCTGGCAGGTCAAAGTCAAAGACTTAGCTTCGGGCAATAGCCGCAAGATTCGCACGCGCTTTGTATTTATCGGGGCGGGCGGCGGCTCGCTGCACCTGCTCGAAAAATCGGCCATTCCCGAAGCCAATGGCTTCGGCGGCTTCCCGGTGAGTGGGCAGTGGCTCAAGTGCGTTAATCCCGAGGTAATAGCTCACCACGAGGCCAAGGTCTACGGCAAGGCTTCGGTAGGGTCGCCGCCCATGTCGGTGCCCCACCTCGACACTCGCCAGATAAACGGCCGCAAGGAGCTGCTTTTTGGTCCTTACGCCGGCTTCAGCACCAAGTTCCTGAAGAAAGGCTCGTACTCAGACCTGTTCCGCTCTATCGAACTGGGCAACATCCGACCGCTGCTGTATGCGGGGGCGCGCAATATTCCGCTTACTAAGTACCTCATCGGTCAGGTATTGCAGACGCCCGAGCAGCGCATCGAGGCGCTACGCGAGTACTACCCCGGCGCGCAGCCCAAAGACTGGCAGCTCGAAGTGGCCGGCCAGCGGGTGCAGGTTATCAAAAAAGACAAGAAAAAAGGTGGCGTGCTGGAGTTTGGCACCGAGGTAGTGACAGCTGCCGACGGCTCGGTGGCGGCGCTGCTGGGGGCCTCGCCGGGGGCCAGTACGGCCGTCAGCATCATGCTCGATTTGGTGCAGCGTTGCTTCCCCGAGCAGTCGGCCACCGAGCAGTGGCAGGCGGTGTTTCACCGGCTGGTACCCTCATTTGGGCAGCCGCTGGCCGAGAGCCGCAGCCTGTGCGCGTCCATTCGGGCGCATTCGGCGCAGGTACTCAAGCTTGATAATGAATAGCTTAACAGCACGAAGCGCTGCTAAGCTAACGCCTGCCTAGCCCCATTCCATAATTTGCGAAGTAGTGCTTCGCGCTATTACCCAAAGGCCAGCCGCTACTACGGCTGGCCTTTTTGGGTCTTGCCTACTGGCCAGGCCATCCGGCCATCCCTACGCGCATGCCATGCGTATTGCGGGCATGGACATTCAGCCCCGCGACTCAGACTCTGGCTGGCGCAATACAGCCTATCGCATTATTTTCGAGTCGGATACGCGCAGCGGCCGGGTGTTCGATATAGTGCTGCTGTTCGCCATTGTCCTGAGTGTGGGCACGGTGATGCTTGACAGCGTGCGAGCCATCAACCAGGAGTTTCGGCCTTTTTTGCGAGGGCTGGAATGGTTTTTTACCGGATTGTTTTTGCTCGAATACATGGCACGGCTGCTGGTAGTGCGCCGCCCGCTGGCTTATGCGCTGAGCCCGCTGGGTATTATTGATTTTCTATCAATTGTGCCGGCGCTGGCGGCACTGCTGTTTGTCCAGAGCCATTACTTGCTGGCTATTCGCACGCTGCGGCTATTGCGGGTTTTTCGCATTTTCAAGCTGGGGCGCTTTGTGGGCGAGGGCGAGTTTATTGTGCGGGCCTTGCAGGCCAGCCGCTTCAAAATCCTGGTTTTTCTGACGGCGGTGTTCACGCTGGCCATCGTGGTGGGCACACTCATGTACGTGGTCGAGGGCGCGCAAAACGGCTTCACCAGCATCCCAAAAAGCATTTACTGGGCCATCGTGACGGTGACCACCGTGGGCTACGGCGACATTTCGCCCCACACCATCCTGGGCCAGTCGCTGGCCTCGCTGCTGATGATACTGGGCTACGCCATCATTGCGGTGCCTACTGGCATTGTGTCGGCCCAAATGGCCATGCCCATTGCGCCGGCCACAGCGCCCGCGCCGGAATTCAAGCAAGCTGCTTGCCCAGGCTGCGCGGCCACCGGGCACCGACCCGAGGCGGCATTTTGCTGGCAGTGCGGGGGCAATGTGTAGGAGCACCACCTCGCGCTGCCCGCTATTTTTACCCCGTGGAAATTGCCCCCAATATTCTCCCCGCTACCCTGGCCGACGTGCCTACACTGGCTGCTCTCATCAACCATGCCTACCGAGGTGAAGCTTCGCCCCGCAGCTGGACCAATGAAGCGCACTTGCTCAAAGGTGCCCGCATTAATGAGGCGCAACTACGCGAGATGCTGCTCGCGCCCAATGCCTTACTGCTGAAGCTAACAGACGAAGCTAACAGCCTGCTAGGCTGCGTGTACTTGCAGCAACCAGGCGCGTGGCTATACCTCAGCATGCTGGCCGTGGCACCCGAGGCCCAGGCCCAAGGCGTAGGCCGCCAATTGCTGGCAGCGGCCGAAGTCTACGCCCGCCAGCAAAACTGCCTACGCATCAAAATATCTGTGCTGTCGGCCCGGCTAGAGTTGCTGGCCTGGTACGAACGGCACGGCTACCAGCGTACTGGTGTGGCCGAGCCGTTTCCTGATACCACAGCTTTCGGCCAGCCCCAGCAGCCCCTCACGCTGCTGGAGCTGGAGAAGCTGGTTTAATTATTCCAGCCCTTGCACCAACGCCAGCAGCTCGTTTTGCATGGTTTGGGTGCGGTCGTGGGCGTACCAGGTGTGCAGTTGCAAAGAAAACTCCTCGTGCGTGGCGCTTTCTTCTTTCAGCTTGCGGAATAGCGCCTGGGCGGGCGCGGGGCGCGGCCCCCAGTGCGTGATTTCGGCCAGCGTATCGGGGTGCAGCACCAACAATTTCGGAATGGCTTTGCCACCGCCGGTCAGGTACTGGTCCATGAGCTCGGGGTGCTCGTCGCGCAGCACGTAGCGGGTGGTGAGGTGGCCATCGCTGGCCTGGGCCACCGCCTCGATTATGGGCACCAGCTGGGCCGCGTCGCCGCACCAGCCTTCGGCGATGATAAGCCAGAGATACTGGTCCCGTAGGCCGGAGGCAGCGGCGGCCAGCGCGGGCTGCACTTTCACGGTTTTGTCGAGGCGCTGCATGCGCTGCACATTCAGCTCAGTGTATTGCGTCAGTTCTTCCGACTGGTTGGGGCCGGTGGTTTTGCCCTCGGCCAAGAGGTCATCAATAAGCTGGCGATAAGCCTTATAGGTATAAGCCCCAGCCAACGAATCGGGATGGAGCACGGGGGCAATAGGAGAAACAGCCATAGCGTGGTGAGTCATTTTTTGGGCTATAACATAAAAAGTCGCCATTTGGATGCGTAGCCTAGCCCTGAACCAGCAGCGGAGAGCCCAAGCGCGCCGCACCGGTAGCTTTGCCACATGATGAAACTGCTTTCTTCGGGCTTTGCCCTGGCCCTTGGCTTGCTGGCCAGCTGCCAACCCACCTCCCCTGCTTCAACGAGTACGCCCACGGCGACTGACACCACCACTACGGCCGCCCCAGCCGCTACCCCCACCACCGGGGCTGCTACCGAAGCCGATGCCCGCGCCGCCGTGGCTCGCCACATCAAAACCCTGCCCAACGCCGCACTGTATATGCCCGACTCGGCCCGTGTGAACGACAACGCGGCCACTTGGCAGGTGTTGGTGCCCCGTACCGACTGGGCCAAGCGCATGCCCAACCGCGCCCGCTTCGAGGTCGATAAAAAGACTGGCCAGGTCAGCAGCGCCCCGGTGAAGTAGCACAGCTGCGCGGACTTTGCAGCCCGCGATGAGTTGGGTGCGAACGCGGATTATAAAGTCCGCGCAACTATTCAGCCGCCTATCTCCCAAACGGCGTACACAGACATCTTACAGGATTTTTTCTTCTTATTTCATGGCAAAAGAATCAAAACCAGCGTGGTACGGCCTGGCCGCCGTGGCCATTGGGGCCGGCGTTTTCTTCCTGGCTACCAACAAGGGCCGGCTATTTAAGAAAAGCACAGCCGGTATCAAAGCCTTGCTGAGCAGCGCCCCGGCCGTACCCGATGCGCCCCCCGCGCCCAGCAGCCCCAGCTTTGAGGGCCGCACACCTACCCCCGAAAATGGCCACGTGCGCGACGTAGTAGCCAGCAACCCACCGCCCCCCGAAACGGGCGGCAATCTCACACCCCAGGGCGATGTGCACGCGCCGCAGGGGTGAACTAATGAGATGGTGAAATGATGAGGTGAGAAGAGCGAAACCAGCCAAGTATGTACCCTTGCCCGCCGCCGGGCCGTATGCCTTCCCAACTCACTATTTCACTATCTCACCACCTCACCAATGGACCAAGTAGCTGCTGGCGTGCACCAGCTTCGCATCAAGCGCTTTGTAAACGTGTATTTTGTCGAGGCTGGCACCGACGACGAATGGGTGCTGATTGACACCGGCCTGCCCGGCTCGGAGAAAGAAATAATGGCGGCGGCCGAAAAGCAGTTTGGCCCTGGAGCTAAGCCGCAGGTTATCATTTTGACCCACGGCCACCTCGACCACATGGGCTCGGCCAAGGAGCTGGCCACTGCCTGGCAGGTGCCCGTGGTGGTGCATCCGCTGGAATTGCCCTACGTGACCAACAAAGCAAAGTACCCGCCCCGCGACCCTACCGTGGGCGGTTCGCTGGCTTTCATGAGCCGGTTTTTCCCAACGGACTTGCCCGATTTAACGGGCTTAGTAGAAGCCCTGAATACCGACGACGAAACCGTGCCCTGCCTGGCCAACTGGCGCTGGGTGCACGTGCCGGGCCACGCGCCGGGGCAAATTGCCTTCTTCCGCGAGGCCGACCACACGCTGCTCGGGGCCGATGCCTTTGCCACCGCCGACCACGAGTCGATACCCAAGCTGCTGCTGCAAATCCCGAAAATCAGCGTAGCTGGTGCACCCTTTAACTACGACTGGGCACAATGCCGCGAGTCGGTGCAAAAGCTGGCGGCGCTGGAGCCGCGCAACATAGGCTGCGGCCACGGCCCGGTGCTCAATGGCCTGCAAGCCATGGTAGACCTACAATTTTTGGCTAATAACTATCCGCTGCCCGCCCAGGGCCGCTACCTGCATGAGCCCGCTCGCGTCGATGCCAGCGGTGTCGAGCACCTACCCCCGCCGCCCGTGGACAAGCTACCCAAGCAAGCTGCTGCCATTGGGGTGGGTTTGTTGCTGGCGGGTGCGGGTTGGCTGCTGGTAGGCGGGCGCCGCAAAAAACGCAAGGCGATGTAAAACGGAGTGGTACTCCGTTTCGCGTCAGGTAGTATCTATACGCAGAAACGGAGTGCCACTCCGTTTTACAGTTTTGCCCAGCCCACGCCGCGGCGCGACTTTTGTAGTTCGCGCTGCGGCGTTTTCGTTGCCCCTTCATTATGC
>CAXUKA010000251.1:0-9707 GCA_964251335.1 uncultured Hymenobacter sp. | reverse complement strand
CAACGGGCAGTTTGGTGTTGATACCCAACCAGTGGCGGGGGGCAATTACCCCCACATGGTGACCCTGGCCGATGTGAATGCCGATGGCAAACTCGACGTGCTGACCCTAGCTGCCAATGGCGCGACACCCCCGCAGCTTACCACTTGGCTGGGCGACGGCAAAAGCAATTTGCTGCTGCCCGACAACCAATTGCTTAGCACAACCAATAGTAATTTACGGGCCTTAGAACCCGGCGACTTTGATGGGGATGGGGATCTGGACCTGGCATTCAGCAACCTTTCTCAAAACCAGCTTGCCGTGCGCTTCAACCATGGCCGGCCCGCGCCGACCCTCACGGCGCTGGCCCCGGGCAGTGGCCCCGTGGGCACCCGCGTAGTGCTTACGGGCACCAATTTGAATAGCGCCCGGCAAGTAGCGTTTGGCGGGGTGGCCACCACGGCCGTACAGGTGCTGTCGGCTACCCAGTGCGTGGCGCTGGTGCCCGCCGGGGCCGTAACGGGGCCGGTGGCGGTGACTACGCCCAACGGCATTGCTACCAGCCCCGGTAGCTTTACGGTGCTCGCGCCGATAACAATGCTGAGCCGCAGCCCGGCGCGCAACGCCACCAGTGCCCCCACCACCAGCGAGGTGCGCCTGCACTTTGGCCAAAGCCTGCCCGCCAGCACCACCGGCGACCTGGTGGTGCACAGCAGCTTGCTGCAGGGCCGCCGGCTGGGCACCGCCAGCGGGGCCGGCACCACCGACCGCGCCTTTCAGCCCACGCTGCCCTTCGCGCCCGGCGAGCGGGTGCAGGTGTCGCTGCCGCTGGGCAGCGGCCCGGCCGCTGGCTCGCCGCCGGCCGAAGTATATGAGTTTTCGGCGGCCGTGGGTGGGCCGGGACGCGGCAACCTGCGCTGGGCCAACACCAGCACCTACGGCGGGGGCATCACGGCCGACCTGGACGAGGATGGAGCCCCCGACCTGCTTGTGAATGAGCAGCAAAACAGCCAGCTGCGCATCCTATTCAACAACGGCACCGGCCAGCTGGGTGGCCGCACCACGGTGCTGTCGCTGCCCTTTGCCGAGGATATGCAGGTGGCTGACCTCAACAATGACGGACACCTCGACTTGCTGCTGAGTGAGTTTGTAAATTACCGGGGCAGCCGGCACATCAACCGCTTGGTGTGGCGGGCAGGCACTGGCCTAGGCACTTTCGGCACTGCGCAAACGCTACACTACCTTGATGGCCAAAGCCAGCAGCTGACGGTCACGGACCTTAACGGCGACGGGCGGCTGGATATGGCCACCCTGCTGCAGGGTGCCGATAGCGTACTGGTTTCGCTGAATATGGGCAACGGCGTATTTCAGCGGCAAGCTGACGTGGCGGCGGCCCCCAACTCGACGGCCCTGCGCCTGGCCGACTGTAACAATGACGGCCTGCTGGATTTATTTACCACGGGCTATGGGGCCACCCAAGTGTACCGCAGCTTGGGCCTCGGCAACGGCGGCTTCGCGCTCCTGCCCCAGCTGTCTTTGCCCCTGGGCAGCCAAGGCACGGCGCTGGAGCTGGGCGACGTAACCGGCGACGGCAACCTCGACCTGGTAGTGGGGGTGTCGAGCAGCGCGAATGGTACAATTCAGCTGCTACAGGGCGATGGCCTGGGTGGCTTTACGTCTCTGCAATGGCTTGCTCCCGGCGTGAATGCCGCTTCTTTGCGCATGGCCGACCTGGACGCCGACGGCGACCTGGATTTGGTGGTCGGCAGTGCCAATGTTTACCTGGGGGTGAAGCTGCTGTTCAATAACGGCACGGGCACCTTCGGCAACCTCGCTACGACCGGCGCGAACATCATCCCGCTTAAAGTGGCCGTAGCCGACTTCGACCTCGATGGCAGCCTGGATATTGCAATAGGGGGCGATAGCCTGCAAACCAACCAATCAACCAAGTCCGGGCTGTTTATGCTCTTCAACAAGCCAGCGGCTCCGGTTATCACAAGCTTTACGCCCATCAATGGGCCAGCCGGCACAGTCATCACCTTGACGGGCACAAGTTTAGGGCAAGTTACCAGCGTTACCATAGGCGGGGTGTCGGTACCCTTCACAATTGTGTCGGCTACCCAGCTCACGCTCACCACCACGGCCAATACTGCCACTGGGGTGGTAGTAGTGACTGCGCCCTACGGCACGGCTACCAGCACGGCTATATTTAGCGTACCAACTCCGGTTATCAGTGGCTTCACGCCCAGCAGTGGGGGCGTGCAACGGCTTGTTACTATTACGGGCAGCTACCTGGCCGGGGCTACGGCGGTGCGCTTTAATGGCGTACTGGCCCCCGGTTTCCAGGTGCTGTCGGGCAGCCAGCTCACGGTGCTGGTGCCCACCGGGGCCTCTACGGGCCTGCTCAGCGTAACTACCCCAAGCGGCACGGCTACCAGTAGTACAGCCTTTACTTTCTCGGCTGCCGCCAGCGGCCTCACGCCCGGCCGCAACGCCCAAAACGTGCCGGTAGCGACTACTATCAGCCTCAGCTTTTCGCAGCCGGTGAGCGCGGCTAATGCCGCGCAGCTGCGGGTATTTGGCAACTTGCGCCAGGGCAAGCGGGCGGGCACTTTGACCGGCGGGGGCACGTCGACCATCACCTTCGACCCAACCCAGGACTTCGCGCCCGGCGAGCAGGTGAGCGTGACGCTGCCCACGGCCCTGCTCGGCATGCAGGGCCACGTATCGCCCAAGCAGGTGTACCAGTTCCGGACGGCGGCCGGGGGCACCGGGCGCGGCACGTTTGGCGGCAGCCTCAACACTGTTTTTACTAACAGCATTTATAAAGTGCTGCTGGGTGATATGGATGGTGATGGCGACCTCGACGAAGTTACCAACCTCAGCAACTCCAATGGCCAGCTGGGCGTGGCGCTTAATAACGGCAACGGCACCTACGCCGCCCCGGTACTCACTACGGGCGGCAGTGGCTCGTCGGCACTGCGGCTGGCCGATTTTGATGGCGACGGCGACTTGGACGTGATGGCTTTTGCCAGCGGTGCCCCGGACATCTGGCTCAACAATGGCGCGGGTGCATTGACCCATTACCCCCAGCAGCTGCAACTACCCGGCTACAATGCCGTGCCGGTGGAAATAGGCGACCTGGACGGCGATGGCGACCTGGACATGCTGACCGGCGACGGCACGAACCAGTACCTCATACCCTTGCTCAACAATGGCAGCGGCTCCTTCACGATGGCTCCAACTCAGCCGATAAACAGCTACTTTGAAACTCTGCGCCTGGCCGACCTGGACCTGGACGGTGACCTGGACGTGCTGTATACTACCGCCGTTATCGCGAACAGCTATATGCTAGGGGTGCGCCTGAATGACGGGGATGGGCACTTCTCGGGCACCTATTCGCTAGCGCTCACCTACGAGCCCACTGCCGTGCAGCTGGGCGACATGAATGGCGACGGCAATCTCGACGTAGTCGTAACGGATGCCACCTTCTCCAACAGCATAAGCGTGCCGAGGCAATGGGGCATCACCATTTTGCAAAACGATGGCGTGGGCCATTTTACCCTTAGTGGCCGCCGGCCGCTCTACGACTACCGGGCCGTAGCCGAAGTGCTGGAGCTGGGTGATGTTGACGCCGATGGCGACCTGGATGTGGTGACATCGGGCTACGACTATAATGTAGCAGCGGCCAACCAGGTAGTGCGCTTGTTTCTCAACAATGGTCAGGGCAGCTTGACCACCGTTGCGCCGCTGGCCAACCCTGGCTATTCGGCCCGTTTTCTAGCCCTGGGCGACGTGGATGGTGATGGTGACCTCGACCTGGCATTCGACAACAGTGCTGCTAATGGGGTGGCCGTGCGCCTCAATGGCCCCACAGTGCCGGTACCACTCGGCACTACGTCGGCCAACCCGCTGGCTGCACTGGTCACGTTATACCCCAATCCGGCCCACCAGCAGGTCACCTTGGGGCTGCCCGCCGGGCTGCTACAGCAGGCTAGCACACTCATACTGCTCAGTAGCATAGGTCAGGTCGTATATCAGCAGCCGCTACCCGCTGCCCCCGTAGGCAGCCAGACCCCCATAGCCTTGCCTAAACTGCCCGCTGGCTTGTATATAGTACGCCTGAAAGTAGGCGACAGCCAAGTGCTTCTTGGCCGCTTAGCCGTAGAATAAGCTACTGTGGGTGCTAACTGCGTTGCCTGGGGCTTTCAACTGGTAAAAGTTGAGAGCCGGGCAACGCAGTTAGCAGTATATGCTAGGATTCTAAAATACTTGTTAATACATAACGAATGAAAGTTGTACGCTTTCGTATTCAGTCCGCTAATGATTGATAAAAGGCAGTTGAGAAAGGTGCATATTGTTGGCTCAGGTGGCTTATAACATTAATTAACCCAAGTTGCGGACTAGCATCCGGCTTGGTCGAGGGTGCGCACGAAGATGAACAGGGCCAGCTTGAGCACAAAGCCAGCCGCCGTGACGGCGTGCAGGTGTTTGGGAAAGCGGGCGGTGAGCTGGCTGAACGTTGTCTCTACTCCTTTGCGGAAATGCTGAAGTAGAAAGCGTTGCGCAGGGGAGTGGGGACGTTTGCTGTTTGCCTTACGGGCCGTAAACTGTTGGCCACCAGTGGACTCCGCAAAGATGTCTTCTAGTGCGTAATCCGTGTAGGCGTTGTCGGTGTAGAGCAGACTCCCGTCGGGCAAATCCAGGGCCATAGCCCGCAGCCCGGTGATGTCGGCCTCACTACCCGCGTGGATATAGAACTCGACGGGCACCCCGTCGCTGGTGGTGCATTGTCGTTTGCTGGCCGAGCGTCCTCGGTACGCCTTGCCTGTCAAGAGCTTACAGCGGGGAATGCGGATGTTTTGACACACGGCTACGGGAAACGAGTCAATGACGTAGCGGCCCTCGGTGTGCAGGTCCTTGAGCAGCTGGGCACAGGTAGCGAAAAGGGCTACTAACGTGTCGGTGAGCGCGTGCAAGCGGCGGGTGAAGCCACTCTTGTCCAGCCGATTCTGGCCCCAATGCTGCTCCATGTAGTGGCGAGCCAACGTCAGATTACCCCCAAAAAAGCGCGCGGCCACCAGGGCGGTGGTCAGCACTTGCGCGTCGGTGAGCCGCCGGCGCGAGTCGGCCGCTAGTGGGCGCACCGGGCGGGTCAGGGTTAGCAAATCGTCCAGCAGGCAGTACATTGCAACGGTCTGTTCGCGCATGAGCATCGTCAGGTTGGGAGGTCAGATACCCAAACCTAGCCTGTTCACGCCGAACAGACTTTTTTTATGACCTCCCACTACTCCGCAACTTGAGTTAAATAGTTGTTGATTTAACCAACGCTATAAACGTTGCAGTACCCTATGTTGGGTTGAATAAGGAAGAAAGCTTGCATCCTTTATGGAAAAACAATTTATCTATTCTAAAACAGTAGCTGGAAGAATGCGTTACGGAGGCGTTTTTATAGATGCCGTTGCAACGCCTCAGGCGAATCAAACGAGTGAACTCCTCGTAATATATACAGACGATAGGTATCAGGAGGCGGTGAGAGTGGGGGCTGAGTATTTTTTTGACCGCTACACTGCTACTTACTCAGTAGACATTATTATGCAAGTACACCGCATATATGAAATGCCTGTAGATACGTCGTCGGTACTCATAACCTATGCAGTAGTAATAGCTTTATGTGAGGTATTTAATTTTTCAATTGATGAATTCTATTTAGATGAGAAGACTTTACAACTCTCTATTGGACTATATGCGCTTTTCTCAGAGTGAAAATCCTTCCCAATAGTAGATGGCTCTGTATTGACTAGGTAGACATAAGTCCTTCTAAGAATAGTATAAGTATTAAACTGACAGTCAATTAGTTCAGCCTTGTGGCACAGTAAGACGTTTTGTAAACGTTCGTTTAAGAAATGTTATAAACTCAGCAATACAGTTTATTAGTCTTGCTTAACTAGACTTATGCTTGACTTTAATTATGCAAAACTGCCTTCGCTTTTCCGCTATTTGCCCGAACGCGTTTGTGCTGCTGCTGGTGTTGCTAGTGAGCACAGGATGTGAAGACCGAACCTTCGCCTCTCGTATGCGCGGCCACTCTCTATCAGCCGTGGTCGATGAGCTAGGCCAGCCACAAACTACTACCTCCTTCCCGGTGAGCCCCTCCCTCTATGAATACCAACTGGGCGTACCTCACCACCTCTCTCAAACGGAACTCGCCGCTCACGCCGTGGTAAGAGAGGTTTGCTGGCCAGGCGTGCTGAGCACGCAGTACGTTTGGTTTATTGAGCGTGATAAACAGTGGGTTGCGGTGGCCGCATTGGACTCGCCTCGAGGAAGTGTTTATTAATCAAGCTAGCAGTTGGGGCCAAAAAACGGCGCCCAATTGCTACGTGCATAATAGCACTTTCGGGGTAGTAGGAATAATGTTCTTTTTCCCTTGATTCCTTGTAAAAGCCACTTATCATAATGTTGCATACCGGACACGTCTTGGAAAAGTGGTGGTTTTTGGCCTCCTCCTGTTTCATGGCCTAGGTAGTATTTTGACAAGAAAGAGCTACTAGGTGTCACAAGACACTTCTAGTATTTCGTGAATGATGAATCTAGGTGCTGCTGGTAGGCGTCACCAAGCAACGTCTTCATCAGGCATATGCAAAGTGACCGTTGGCAAATTTGGGTTTGGGATGTCGGCCGTCAAGTAGTAGCGTCTATCATGCACGGAATACAAGTGCTTGGTTAACAAGCCATCTTTTACTAATTCTTGTAAGACTTGCTCCACTTGTTCATCACTCGTCAGTAAGGGATATTTAGCCTGTATGGCTGAGTTGCTTTTTAGAAAATAAAACATGAACCAAGTGTCGATGCCGGTACAGCCCCCCTCTTGGGCATAATCGAAGTCTACCTTAAACTCTGGTGTGGTAACCATACAGCCAGTGCCATGAAAGTTGTATTGCACTCGTTTTAAACTATCCAAATGCCCCTGCCGGTGCATTTGGAAGCCTTTTTCTTGTTCTGACTTAGCATTTAACAAGGCTACAGCCCTATAAACGGCGGCCTGGTAATCGTGAATCAAGTCCATTACTTGCTGCTTAGCTGACTGCATTGGAAAAGGTAATGGGTGTTTACTTGAACAGTGGTTTGCAAGAGCTGACGAGCTTTTTACATACTGCAAACGACCCTCCTAGTATATAAAACGGTAGGCATAAGCGGGTAACCACCTTTTTAGGTGGGCGGGACTACTCCGGCAGGAAGTGGTAGGGGAGGCGGTAGGCCGTGGGTGAGTACGTCATACGCCCAGCTGAGGCGCGTCGCCTCTTCGTCGGGTAATGGCTGGTTAAGCAGGGTCTGTTCCACTTGTCCCACTAGCGTTGCGCGCACAGCTGAGTCGCTTAACCAGGCCCGGAGTTGCTGGTCCACGAAGGACGTGGAAAAAGGATTGCTCAGCTTCAAGGCTTTCGAGGGCGTGTTGTCCAGCTCGTCTAGTAACAAGTCCGCTAGGTGGGCCAGACTGGTGGGGGTGTTCGCCGTTGCCCAGCTATGCAGCAGGGGTGTCAGGTCAAAATGAGCCAAGCCAAACATGATCAAAATGTCGGAAAGCTGATGGCCCTCCGGCAAGGGATAGATTGTCAGGCACGCCTCGAAGTAGGTGCGCGCAAAAGCAGCGAGCAGCTGTCGCTCGGCCGCGGGCCAGTGGGCAGGCTGGTCCAGGTCAAGGCGGATCAAGGTGATCTCTACACTGTGGACGGGAAACTCAAACTGGGTGGCTAGCTCCAGAACGCGGGGCAAAAAATGCTTCATCTCCCACCGCTCTTGGTCGGAGTTATCCCGCGCCGAGACAAAGAAACCATCGCTCAATACCTGCTGGGAGGCCTCTCGTAAGGGAGTGCGCAAGAGGGCCTGTTCGTGCGCGTCACTCACGCAGCACGCCTTACAGACGGATAAGGTTGTGCCCAGGGCATACGGGGCGAAGAGGATATAAGCCGCTTCGATTAAATCGTGAAGCACGGGCTGACTGCGGGTCATCATCGGCCGGATACGGATAGCGGAGTAGCGGACTAGCCCAAGGAAGCATAGCAGTAGACTAGGGGGTACTACGTAGAACACGAGTAAGCCAAGCAGCAAGAGGAGCTCCACTGGCAAAACTACTTCTAGTTGAACATAATGTATCGTTATCGGACGGGTTTTAAAACCCGTTCAACAGGCAATTTTTGATGGGCTCGCTGCGCGCTAGTACGAGCGAGCACTTCTTGGCTTAGCTAGTTTTGGCTATGGGATATGAATATGGCTTCGTCTTCACCACCCCGCTCGATTCGCGGCAACTGGCGGACCTACTTCACCACCTGCAAACCGTTCATGCTTGGCTTTTACTGCCGGTACTCCCTTCCGCTAGCCGCTATCTCCTCCGCTATGCCTACGCCGCCCCAGGGCCCGTATCCTGGGACGAAGACTTTCTAGTGCAAGTCTCCGCGCACGGACTCTATTTGCTGCTGCATACAGCCACCGCCAATCAAGAAGCGACTGTTCTGGCTTGGCTGCAAGAACAGGTGACCACCCTCAGGCTGACAGGAATTTTAGCTGAACTGTGAATAGTAGACGGCCACGTTGGCGACGGTTTAGAAGCTGTTTAAGTTAGTAGGTTTGCTGGATGCAGCAAAAGCGTTATAGCTCAGACGTAACTGAGCGTCAGTGGCAGCGCATCGCCCCTCTTTTTGTGGTGCAGCGCACCAGCAAGTGGCCGTTGCGGGCGATTGTGAACGGCATTTTCTATGTGCTCAAGAATGGCTGTGTCTGGCGGGACGTGCCGGCTGACCTGCCGCCCTGGGTGACGGTGTATTACTACTTTGCCAAGTGGAGTGCCGATGGCACCTGGGAGCGGGTAAGCGGCTGTCTGAGCATCGCTGCCCGCGAACGGGCAAAAAAAACGCCCAGCCTACCGCCGTTATCCTCGACAGTCAACGCGTGAAGAATACGGCGACTAGTACGCGCAACGTAGGCTACGATGCGGGCAAACGTATCAAGGGCCGCAAGCGCTTTTTCCTAGTTGACACGCTGGGTAATTTGCTGGCTAGCTGCGTGGTGGCAGCCAATTGTCACGATGGAACCACCGCCGCCAAAAGCTGGGACGCGCTGGCTCTTGGCAACGAGCTACTTGACCAAGTACAAATCGTCTTCGTCGACGGCGGCTTTGGCCGGCGCTTTCACCAGCACCTAGCCCAGCGCGGCATCCGAGCGCAAGTTCCCACGGGCGTTCTGGCGCAGAAAGGGCGCTTTTTCCTGCATGTCAAACGCTGGGTGGTTGAGCGCAGTATTGCCTGGGCCGGCACGAACCGGCGCTTAGCCAAGGACTACGAACGCAAAACGACGCATGCTAACGCGTGGCTCTACGTGGCTAATATTCGCCGACTTGCGCGATTAACTTAAACACCTTCTTAATCTATTTCACAGTCGTTGAACGAACGGTTGATGCCTGTGAAGGGCGAAGCATCTCGCTGATGAGGGTAGTAGCCCCGCGCGGGCTAGCAACGCCGCTGCTAGTCGCTTCTGCAAGACGCTCCAAAACGGTAGGGGAACGCTCCCATCCGCTCGTTACGCATGCGCTACCACGGTAGCGGGACGCTCCCATCCGCTCTACTCGCACGCGCCACTACGGTAGCGAAACGCTCTAATCCGCTGCCTGTTTAACATGAACTGTGTTGAACGGTTGAGCTTTAAGAAGATTTGGCGAAATCAACCTGGTAAG
>CAXUKA010000250.1:0-9730 GCA_964251335.1 uncultured Hymenobacter sp. | reverse complement strand
AGCGGAGCACGAACGGTGGAGTCAAATATATCGGCATCCATCGCAATAGGATACGCAGGGTGCTCGAAAGCAATGTGATGCCAGTGCCACTGGGGGTCGTAGGCGCGTAGCCAGGCAGTAGCTTCGTCGGCGAGTCGCTGGTCGCCGGGCTGCGCAAAGTCGCGGCGCCAGTGCAGGTTAGCATCGTGGCCCACAAACTCACCCGGCCGCACCTCAAACGTGTGGTCGCGCGAAAACAGCGCGGCGATTACCAATGCTACTCCCGCGCCCAGCACCCAGCGGCGGCCAGCTGGCCGCCGCTGGGCCAAGCTACTCAACCAAGCTAAACCCGTGAGCGACACTATCGCGCACAGCGGCACCAAGGAAGTCAGCACCCGCAGCATGCCGTAGGAGCCAAACAAGCCAAAAGCCCACAAAATACTCTGTACCAACACAAATAGCACAATGGAGCCATCAACCAACAAGACTTCGGCCTGAAATAGCTTGGTGCGCCATCTGGGCAGTTGCCACATTCTATATATAGTATAGCACGCCCCAACTACAAACAATACCGTTAGCGGCCAGCCCAACAGCGTAGGAAAATGGTCGATAAAATGCCGCCAGTGCCCACTGCCGTAGGGGGAGTGAAATGAGTACGGGCTGTGGGTGAACAACCAGGCAAAATCGCCGAATACCAGCCCACCTATCACGCTATACACCAAATACCCCAGCAGCAACCAAGGCAGCGCCCGCCAATGGCGGTTAATCGCTAAATACAGCACCCATAGTCCCCAGATGGCAATGCCCTCTGAGCGAACCAGTGGTAGCCACGATAAAACCACGGCCGACCAGCTTGGCCGCTCCGCAAAAGCCAGCGCTACCGCACCCACCAGCACTAGGCCAAATAATGGCTCAGTCAGCCCAGAAAATTGAATTCGAAAATAATCGGGTGCCGCATAGCAAAAAACAATGACTAATGCAGGCCACGGCAACGCCAAGCGCCGGGCTACGGTGTAAGCAAGCCAGGCAGATAATGCTACTAATACACACTGGAACAGCTTTATACCAATAAAGCCAAAGTATGCTGGCCCAGCAGCAAGCAGCGTGAACACCGGCTTGGCCCACGTATCGAGCAGGTTTATTGGGTGGCTCCACGCCCAGCGGGCATACAGGTAATGCCCCAGGCTGTCGCCTGAGTCATACGTGTTGCGAGTAAGAAACGCGACCAGTACCGATACGGCAAAAAGCACTCCTAAGACCAACAGTGCCACCCGGTCGTTGCTGAGCAGTAACCGGGCATGCACATCATAGCGAGTAAGCGTCTGGCCATTTTTATGTTGAACTGGTTGACGAGATAGTCCGGTTAATTGTATCATAGAAGGTCCAGAGGCAGGCAAGCAAAAATACGGTTGCGCCTCAACTTAACTGAAATCGAGGCTAACAACCGGCACTTGGCCTAAGATGGCCTGCCGTCAGCAACAACCAAGGTAACTCTCTCAACCCCTCTCGTGCTGTTACCTTTGCGCCTGCGCAACTCTCTTCGCATCCGTGGCTGACCCCGTTTCTGTTTTTTACGCCCACCCTACCGCCGTGCTCGACGAAGGTTGCCGCGTAGGTGCGGGCAGCCGCATCTGGCACTTTTGCCACTTGGCGGCGGGTGCAGTGCTGGGCGAAAACTGCTCGCTGGGCCAGAACGTGTTTGTGGCCGACGGCGTGACGCTAGGCCGCAATGTGAAGGTGCAAAACAACGTAAGTCTCTACGCGGGTGTGGTGTGCGAGGACGACGTATTTCTAGGTCCATCGGTGGTGTTTACCAACGTGAAGAACCCGCGTAGCGCGGTGCCGCGCCGGGGTGAGGGGCATTACCGCCCCACTTACCTAGAGCAGGGCGTGAGTATCGGAGCCAATTCGACTATCGTGTGTGGGGTGCGGCTGGGCCGCTATGCCTTCGTGGGTGCGGGCAGCGTGGTGACTAAGGATGTGCCCGCTTTTGCACTGGTCTACGGCAACCCCGCCCGGCAGCACGGCTGGATGAGCGCCCACGGCCACCGCTTGCGCTTCGATGAAGCTGGCCGAGCTACTTGCCCCGAAAGCGGCGAAGAGTACCAGCTCAGCCCTGCCCAAAAAACGGTAAGTGTTCTGAATGAGCTTTCTATATCAATGCCGACTCATAATTCATAATTTATAACTCATAATTAACCCGAAGTGTACGACGAACTCCTCCGCAAAGAAGCCAAGCTGGCCGTGATTGGCCTCGGCTACGTGGGCCTGCCCATCGCCCTCGAATTTGCCAAGCAACTCTCGGTTATCGGCTTCGACATCAACGCCGGCCGCGTGGAGATGATGCGCAACCACCAGGACCCCAGCGGCGAGCTCGATAGCGCGGCCTTCGATGGGGCCGATATCACCTTCACCGACTCGCTCGACGTGCTGCGTGAGGCCAGGTTTTTTATCGTGGCCGTGCCCACGCCCATCGACGAGCATGCCCAGCCCGACCTCAAGCCGTTGCTCGGCGCGTCGGGCTCGGTGGGCAAGGTGTTGAAAAAAGGTGATTATGTGGTGTTTGAGAGCACCGTGTACCCCGGCTGCACCGAAGAGGACTGCATTCCGGTGATGGAGAAATATTCGGGCCTGAGCTTCGCTGCTGGCGATTTCAAAGTAGGCTACTCGCCCGAGCGCATCAACCCCGGCGATAAGGAGCACACGCTACGTCGCATCGTGAAGGTGGTGAGCGGCTGCGACGCCGAAAGCCTCGATACCATCGCCAAGGTGTATGAACTGGTGGTCGATGCCGGCGTGCATCGCGCCAGCAGCATCCGGGTGGCCGAGGCAGCCAAGATTATCGAAAATACCCAGCGCGACGTCAACATCGCGCTGATGAACGAGTTGTCGATGATTTTCGACCGCATGAGTATCAACACCTACGAGGTGCTCGAAGCGGCTGGCACCAAGTGGAATTTCCTGAAGTTCTCGCCCGGCCTGGTGGGTGGCCACTGCATTGGCGTCGACCCCTACTACTTGACCTACAAGGCTAAAGAGCTGGGCTACGATGCCAAGGTTATCCTGAGCGGCCGCACCACCAACGACAATATGGGGGCTTACATCGCCCGCAAAACGGTGCAGATGATGATTAAGCGCGGCAAGGATGTGGCCAAAAGCCGCGTGCTGGTGATGGGCGCGACCTTCAAAGAAAACGTGGAGGACATCCGCAACTCGAAGGTAGCCGACGTAATTCAGGAGCTGAAAAACTTCTCGGTCAACGTGGATATCGTGGACCCGCACGCCAGTTCCGACGAACTGCTGCACGAGTACGGCTTCCGCCTCACGCCCCCCGAAAAGGTGCGCACCGACTACGATGCCGTGATTGTGGCCGTCAGCCACAAGCCGTATCTGGACAAAAACGAGGCTTATTTCCAGTCCATCACGGCCGACAATGCCGTGCTGGTCGACATCAAAGGCCTCTATCGCGCGCAGACTTTGCAAGACCTGCATTACTGGAGCTTATAATAGTGAAATAGTGAGTTATTTCGCTTGCCAATAGCTAACTCCCTATTTCACCACCTTACTATTTCACCTATGACCAAGATTCTCGTTACCGGCGGCGCCGGCTATATTGGCTCCCACGCAGTGGTCGAGCTGGCCCAGGCTGGCTACGAACCGGTGATTGTAGACAATTTCGTCAACTCAGAAACCACTGTGCTGGCCGGGCTGCGCGAGATTTTGGGCCGCGATGTGCCGTGCCACCGCATCGACTGCGGCGATGCGGAAGCGCTGCACCAGGTGTTTCGGCAGGAAGGTGATATCAAAGGCGTTATTCATTTCGCGGCTTACAAGGCCGTGGGTGAATCGGTGCAAAAGCCGCTGGCTTACTTTCACAATAACGTAGGGTCGCTCATCACGCTGTTGCAAGTGATGAAGGACGAGGGCGTCGAAAACCTGGTATTTTCGTCGTCGTGCACCGTGTATGGCGTGCCCGACCAGTTGCCCGTGACGGAGGCCACGCCTACCAAGCCCGCTAGTTCGCCCTACGGCCGCACCAAGCAGATATGCGAAGACATTGTGCACGATTCGTCACAAGCATCTGACAACAAGACGCATACCATCCTATTGCGTTATTTCAACCCCATCGGGGCGCACGACTCGGCCAAGATTGGCGAGTTGCCCTTGGGCGTGCCCAACAACCTGGTGCCCTTCATCACCCAGACGGCGGCGGGCATTCGGGAGAAGCTGACCATTAATGGCAATGACTACGACACGCCCGACGGCACCAACGTACGCGACTACATCCATGTGGTAGACTTGGCCAAAGCTCACGTAGTAGCCGTACAGCGCCTTCTCGACCGCAAGGCCACCGATGTGGTCGAAACCTTCAACGTAGGCACCGGCCACGGCAACACGGTGCTCGAAGTGGTGAAAACCTTCGAAGAAGCCAGCGGCCAGAAGCTCAACTACGCCATCGGCCCGCGCCGGCCCGGCGACGTGCCCGCCATCTACGCCGACGCCACCAAGTCGGCCGAGGTGCTGGGGTTCAAGACGGAAACCTCGCTGCGCGACTCGCTCGCCAGCGCCTGGAAGTGGCAGGAAACATTGGCGAAATAGTGAGATGGTGAACTGGTGAGCTCTTAAACAACACCATTTCACCACTCACCGTCTCACCAATTCACCATCTCACCATTTGACATGAAAATCCTCATTACCGGCGGCGCCGGCTTCATTGGCTCGCACGTGGTGCGGCTGTTCGTGACCAAGTACCCCGAGTACCAGATTCTCAACCTCGATGCCCTCACCTACGCGGGCAATTTGGAGAACCTGCGTGACATCGAAAATGCGCCCAATTACCGCTTTATTAAAGGCGATATTGCTGACCAGCAGTTTGTAAACGAGCTATTTGCCAAAGAGGAACCGGACGCCGTGATTCACCTCGCGGCTGAAAGCCACGTCGACCGCAGCATCACCGACCCGCTGGCTTTTGTGCGCACCAATGTGCTGGGCACCGTATACTTGCTGCATGCCGCCAAGAACCTCTGGCAGCCCGGCGGCTACGACGGCCACACGTTTTACCACGTCAGCACCGACGAGGTGTACGGCTCGCTGGACTTTGGCCCCGAGATGTTTACGGAGGAAACCAGCTACGACCCGCGCTCGCCCTACTCGGCTTCGAAGGCTTCGTCGGACCACTTTGTGCGGGCTTGGTACCATACCTACGGCCTGCCCATCAAGCTCAGCAACTGCTCGAACAACTACGGTCCCAATCACTTCCCCGAGAAGCTAATTCCGCTGGCTATCCACCGCCTGCGCACCGGCCAGCCGGTGCCAGTGTATGGTAAAGGCGAAAACGTGCGCGACTGGCTTTTCGTGAAAGACCACGCCACGGCCATCGACGCCGTTTTCCACAAGGGTAAGCTCGGCGACACCTACAACATTGGTGGCGTGAACGAGTGGCAGAATCTGAAACTCATTCAGTTGCTGTGCGATGTAGTGGACGAGAAAACCGGCCAGGAAGTCGGCACCTCGCGCAAACTCATCAAGTTCGTAACTGACCGCGCCGGCCACGATATGCGCTACGCCATCGACTCGGGCAAAATCATGAACGAATTGGGTTGGAAGCCAAGCGTGACCTTCGAGCAGGGCCTGAGCCAGACCGTAGACTGGTACCTAGCCAATCAGGAATGGCTCGATAACGTGACCAGCGGCGCGTACCAAGACTATAATACCAAGCAATACGCTGACCGATAAACATATCGCCTGTCAGTGCGAGCGCAACGAAGTGGAGCGCGGCAATCTTTCCTTGGCACCTGCACAACACAGCTTTATACTCATCTAATCCGTTCCTTGCGACAAGGAAAGATTGCCGCGCTTCACTTCGTTGCGCTCGCACTGACAACCGACTATGTACGATTTCCCTTTCCACAGCCAGCCGCTCGATGAAACCTCATTTCTCGTGACGGGCGGAGCCGGCTTCATTGGCTCTAACCTGGTTGAGTACCTGCTGAAATACGGGGCCAAAAAAGTACGGGTGCTAGATAATTTTTCCAACGGCTTCCGCAAAAACCTGCGCCTGTTTGAAGGCAACCCCGCGCTGGAAGTGCAGGAAGGCGACATCCGCGACCGCGAGGCCTGCGCCCGCGCCTGCGAGGGCATCGACGTGGTGCTGCACCAGGCGGCGCTAGGCTCAGTTCCGCGCTCCATCAACGACCCCGTCACGACCGACGAGGTAAACGTGGGCGGCTTTGTCAAAGTACTATTTGCCGCGAAGGAAGCTGGCGTCAAGCGCTTTGTGTACGCTGCCAGCAGCTCGACCTACGGCGACCACCCCGGCCTGCCTAAAGTAGAAGACCGCATTGGCAAGCCGCTCTCGCCCTACGCCGTGACCAAGTACGCCAATGAGCTGTACGCCGACGTGTTTGCCCGCACCTACGGCATGGAGATTATCGGCCTGCGCTACTTCAACATCTTCGGCCCGCGCCAAGACCCTGGTGGAGCTTATGCAGCTGTAATTCCGCTGTTTATCGACGCTATTTTGCAGGATAATCCGCCTACGCTGAACGGCGACGGCGGCCAGACCCGCGATTTTACGTTCGTAGAAAACTGCGTGCAAGCCAACATTCGGGCGGCCCTCACCGACAATCCTGAAGCGGTAAACCAAGTCTATAATATCGCTGTGGGCGACCGCACTTCGCTGGTGCAGATGTACGACATTCTGCGCGAGGAAGCCGGCTCATCGCTAGAGCCAAAATTCGGCCCCAACCGCGCTGGCGATATCCGCGACTCGCTGGCTGATATCAGCAAAGCCGAAACCCGGCTGGGCTACGCGCCGCAAGTGCGTATTCGCGAGGGGTTGAAGCAGACGCTGAGCTGGTTCAAGGCCAACCAGGAGTTTATTAAGGAGCGTAATTAATGCGCAAGGCTTCGCGAGGTGTAGCAAGGTTTCGCGAAGTTCTTTATTCTTAAAAATCCCACCATTAACAACCTTGCGACACCTCTTTTAACCTCGCAGTACCTCGCGCTATGAAAGGCATCATTCTCGCCGGTGGCTCCGGCACCCGCTTGCACCCACTCACATTGGCCGTGTCGAAGCAGCTCATGCCCGTCTACGACAAGCCGATGGTGTACTATCCGCTGTCGCTGCTGATGACGGCTGGCATCAAGGATATCCTCATCATCACCACGCCTCACGACCAGGCGCAATTCCAGAAGCTGCTCGGCGACGGCGCAAACCTGGGCTGTAATTTCCAGTACGTGGTGCAGGCGCTGCCCAACGGATTGGCGCAAGCCTTCGTGCTGGGGGCCGACTTCATCGGCGACGATAAGGTGGCGCTGGTGCTAGGCGACAACATCTTCCACGGCGAAGGCCTCGAAGCCCTACTGAAAGCTAATAACGACCCCGAGGGTGGCGTGGTCTACGCCTACCACGTCAACGACCCCGAGCGCTACGGCGTAGTAGAGTTTGATGATAACAAGGTGGCGCTCAGCATTGAAGAGAAGCCTACTAACCCTAAGAGCAACTACGCCGTGCCTGGCCTGTACTTCTACGACAACGACGTAGTAGAAATCGCTAAAAACCTGGAGCCTAGCCCACGTGGTGAGTACGAAATCACGGACGTGAACCGCGAGTACCTGCGCCGGGGCAAGCTGAAAGTCGGCATCCTGGGCCGGGGTACTGCGTGGCTCGACACCGGCACCTTCGAAAGCCTGATGCAGGCTGGCGAATTTGTGCGCGTGTTGGAGCAGCGCCAGGGTTTGAAAGTTGGCTCCATTGAAGAAGCTGCTTATCGCCAAGGCTTTATCACGGCCGAGCAGCTCCGCAAAATTGCTGAGCCACTGCGTAAGAGCGGCTACGGTGACTATTTGCTAAACTTGCCTGAGCAATTGGTTATCGGCGAGTAAGTAGCTCGAACTCGCAGAGTTCCGGTTGCTTACTGATTCAGTACCAGCCGGAACGTTGTACCCTTGCCTACCTCACTCGACTTCACAAAAAGCCGGCCCTGGTGATAATTCTCAATAATGCGGCGCGCCAGCGCCAGCCCTAGCCCCCAACCGCGCTTCTTGGTAGTATACCCAGGCAGAAATACACTTTCCAGCTTGTTTTTGGGAATGCCTTTGCCGGTATCGGTTATTTCGATGGCCACTTGCGGCGGCGAAGGGCGGCGCGTCCACCAACGGCGGCGGGGGCGCACGCGGCGCAAACTCAGCGTGATACTACCGCGCCCGTCCATCGCATCGACGGCGTTTTTGCAGATATTCTCCACCACCCAGTCGAAAAGCGGCACGTTGAGACACGCCGGCGTATCGAGCGGCAGCTCGGTTTCGATACTGAATTTCACCTTGCGCGACACCCGCGCTTCGAGGTAGGCAATGGCATTGCGCGTGGTGTGGTAGAGATTTTCGGCCTTCAGCACAGGCACCGAGCCGATGTTACTGAAGCGCTCCGTAATGATTTCCAGGCGTTTAATATCTTTACCCAGCTCTTCCACAATAGGTTCATCGTGAAAGCGCTCCGATTCGCGCAGGTAGGTTTGCCAGCCTACCAAGCTGCTGAGTGGCGTGCCCAGCTGGTGAGCCGTTTCTTTGGCCAGGCCCACCCACACGCGGTTTTGCTCGGCGCGCCGCGAGTAGCTGAAGCTTAGATAAGCTAGCATGGCCAGTGAGGCAATAACGCCGAGCTGCACCCAAGGGTAGGTCCGCAGGTCGCGCAATAGCACCGAATCTTGATAGAAAACGTAGTTTCGCGTGCCGCCCGGCAGTTCAATCACTATGGGTGGGTGTCGCTGCTGCATAGCTAGCAGGAGCGCACGTACCTGACGCACCGAGTCTGCTGTAGCTAGGTGTGGGCTAAGGCCTAAATTTTTAGTATCCACTACATTTTCTCCATCGGTCAGGATTACCGGGATGGTAGTATTGGCATCAATAATCTGCTCTTGCAAAAACGGCAGATTGGAGCTTTCCTCGGTGCTGATGATGTAACGCAGCGTGTTAGCATACAGGTCTATCTGGTGCTGCTCACGCTCCGAAAGCCGTTGCACTAGTTGCCTGGTGTACAGCATAGTAATAGCTCCAATTAAGAGCGCCAGCACGAGTACCAGTACTTTAATTCGTGATTTTTGGTCGTATAGAGGAAGCAACATAGGAGCACAAAGGTCGGGCAGCGAGCAGGTTTGCAACGGCCACACCAAGCAACTTATTATTTAGAACTATTCCAAGTTAAGGCACTATTCATCCTAACGGCCCTTTTACGGCAATCCGCTCGAACCCTGGCACTCGTATCGCTGTTTCTAAAGCCAGTATTTATACCGTAATTTTGCAGACCGCCGCCTAGGCGGTCCGTGCTATGTCCCATTATTTTAAAGCGGTTAGTCTCTCCTTCAAGAAGGCCCCGCTCGCCATTCGCGAACTGCTGGCCCTGGACGAGCCCGCATGTCGCCGCTTCTTGCAGCAGCTCCACACTAGCCTCAACCTCAGCGACTTGCTGGTGTTGAGCACCTGCAATCGCACCGAGATTTACTACGCCCACGAAACCGACCAGTCGGCCGCCATTATCGACGCCTTGGGTGCCCTCAAGCACCGCGCCGATATAGGCAGCTTTGCGCCTTATTTCGACCTGTATCTGGAGGCCGAAGCCGCCACGCGCCACCTCTTCGAAGTAGCTATTGGGCTCGATGCGCAGGTAGTTGGCGATTTGCAAATTATCAACCAGGTAAAGAACGCCTACCAATGGTCGGCCGATGCCGATGTGGCTGGCCCGTTTCTGCAC
>CAXUKA010000249.1:0-9734 GCA_964251335.1 uncultured Hymenobacter sp. | reverse complement strand
ACCCTGCTCATTGGTTAGGGTACCCTTTTGCATTTCAACTAGCGACACCGAGACCAATTCCAGCGGTAAGCCTTTGTTGGATGTAACGCGGCCCGTGATGCGCCCCGCCAGGGGTGACTGGGCGTGGGCAATGCCTGAGCATATGAAAATCAGGTAAATAAGTAAAATATGTTTCATGTAAATGCAAGCACATGGCAAAGCGTATTGCCAATGCGGGTGCAAATTTATTAAGAATAAGTCTAAATAAATCACTTTTACCTCAACAATTAACACAGCCGCCCATAAGGCCACTTCGCAATTTCCAGCTATCCAGCTTCCTACAGCGGCTCGTTTTAGTGCTATTGTTGGCAGTAGCCTTGCCCTTAGCCAGCATGGCACACGGGCACTGATTCGACATCCAGGGCACTGGCAAAATTGGCCAGCCCGTACGCGTGCAAATCTGCTTTGGAGAGATTGACGAGTACAGCGTGCGCCCTCGCTGCGACTACTGCCTCTGGGTGCGCTGAGCCTGGCAGTTGCTGAAAGCTGCCTAGGTGGAAAACCAAACGAAGCCGACTACTTTCGGGGGATTGCGCCCTGCCATGACTCCGAATCAGGTTATCCCCACGTATCCGCTGGCGGTGCTAACGCAGCCCGATGGGCCGGCGCTGGATGTGCTGCTGGTCGACCAGCCTATTGAAGCGCCCGACATTCCGCTCAATCGGCCTTACCGCACTGATTATTATGGGGTAGGCATTTGCTTTGGCGGCCAGGCCGAGCTCAGGGCTAACCTCGAAACCTGCTCGATAGCGGCGGGCTGGTTGCTCACGATGTCGCCCAGGGTTATCAAGCAGTGGCGGCATCGGTCTGCTGATTTTCATACGCTCACGGTTTTTTTCACCGCCGAGTTTATGCAGGCCGACATGACCGGAGAAAACTTGCGCGAATTCAGTTTTTTTGATACGGCGGCCCAGTATGCGCTGCCGTTGGCAGCGGAGCAGTTTGAGGAATTGGCCGCCACGCTGCGGTTTTTGCAGCGCAAACACCAGCACTTCGGCACGGCCGGCCGCGACAATATCCGCCGCCTCGTGTACGTGCTGCTGCGCGAGGTAGCGGCCATTTATGCCCAGCAGCAGACATTGGCTCAAGTCGGCCAGACGCGTGGCCAATGGCTGGCGGCCGAGTTTAAGAAGCTGGTCAATGAACACTTTGTGGCCGAGCGTAGCTTGCCATACTACGCCGGTAAGCTGGGAGTCACGCCCAACCACCTCACCGAAACAGTGAAGGCGATTACGGGCCAAACGGCGGGCGACTGGCTCGCCGAAGCATTAGTGCTCGAAGCGAAAGTATTGCTCCACAACCCGGCTCTAAGTATTGCCCAGGTGGCCGATGCGCTTCGGTTTAGCGACCAATCGGCTTTCGGCAAATTCTTCAAAAAAGCGGCTGGCGTATCGCCCAGCACTTATCGGCAGTCCGCGTAGCCAATAGATTCCGGGTTTTTAACCAATATTGCCGGCTAATGGCTCTTTTGGCGGCGTAGGGTGGGGTCGAATTTTGTGGCGTAATTCTTCAGCCCCATGAAACGACCAAACAAGTGGAAGATGGCCCTGCTGACCTGGGCGTGCATTTACCCGCTCATCAACCTGATTTTCTGGCTTTTGCTGCCGCACATCGGCCAGTGGCACCCCTTGCTCAAGACCCTGCTCACCACGGCTATTCTGGTGCCGCTGATGGGGATGCTGCTGGGCGCGCTGCAAAACCGGGTAGGCGATTGGCTTTATCGTTAATGCTTCTTACGCTGCGCTGTACCCATGAAATCTGTTTCGATAGGCAAAGTCCTGATGAGCCTCGTGGCGCTGTGGGCCGCATTCGGCTCCTACTTCTTCGACTGGAACCACACGCACATTTATAATCCGCACTGGCCACCGCACGCCAAGTTTCACAACGCCCAGACGATGCTGCTGGGCACCGCCCTGGGGCTGCTGGCACTATGGGTGCTGTGGGGCCGGCGGGCCGACGCTGGCCTGCGGCTGCAACTGGCCACGGTGCTGGCGAGCTTCTACTGGCTCACGCAAATGGGCGCGACGCTGTTTCCGGGTACCGCCCTTGCCGACCCCGAGTTCACCTACCCTGGCCAGCCGCCGGCCCAGCTCATCGTGGATGTGGTGATGCTCGGGCTGCTGCTTGTGGGCTACTTGCTGGAGGCGGCCCGCCTTCGGCGGATAGGCGCAGCCGAATAGGCTGGCAGCCGAGTACCTACTGCGTTGCTTAAAATTTACCGCTACTAGTTGGTCTGAACAGTAAACTCATTGTGTGAAGCTGTCCTAGGAAGTTGGTAGGAAGTTCGTCCGTCATGCAGAGCGTAGCGAAGCATCTCGCGTAGTGCAGTAATTTCTTTCGCAAACAACGGTGTGAGCGAGATGCTTCGCTACGCTCTGCATGACGGACGGCACCAATGACCTTTAGCTTCTGTATTAGCTACTGCCGGCCGGTGTCTTTCGGCAGCGCCGAGGCCGCCAGTTCTTCCTTCAAATCCAACTCATTTTCGAGCTGGCGGATAACATCGTCGTCGTACTCGTTGTGTTGGCGCAGGTGCATCAGGCGCTGGCGCTGTACATGCAGTAGCTCGGCTAGTACGGCATTGTAGCCGGCCACGGTATCGATGGCCGTGGGCGAGTCGGCGTGGCTGGCTAGCTCATAGTGGTGCTGGAGCAAGTCTACCAAATCATTGGGGTGGGCCTGGCCATCGTAGCGCTGGGCCAGCTCCGTGAGCGACTCCTGGGCCAGCAGTTGGCGCAGGGCGCGGTGCTGCTCATCGGCGGGGCGCAGGTGGTCGCGGTCCTCCACGCCGCCCAGCCACCGAATGAGCAGCGGCAGCGTAAGCCCCTGGCCGACAAGCGTAACCAGAATTACGATAAACGTGATAAAGATGAGCAAATCGCGCAGCGGAAACGGCTGCCCGCCCGCGCCCAGCAGCGGAATGGCCAGCGCGGCGGCCAGCGATACCACGCCGCGCATACCCGCATAGCCCGCCACCAGCGGCCCGCGCCAGCCGGGGTGGTCGTCGGCCACCGTGATAAAGCGGCTCATAAAGGTGCTGAACGGTGAGCCCAACAGCGTCAGCACCAGCCGCACCACAATTACCACAGCACTGATGAGCAGGCCGTAGCCCACCGCCTGCCAGCGCGAGGTACCATCGAGGCCGGCTATTACTTCGGGCAGTTCCAGCCCAATAAGCATAAACACGGCCCCGTTGAAAACGAAGCCCAGCGTATTCCAGGTGCCATAGGCCTGCTGCCGGGCGGCGGCCGAAAACACGGTGTGGCTGTGGTAAGACAAGAACAGCCCGCCGCTCACCACAGCCAGCACACCCGAGCCGTGGGCCGCCTCGGCCACCACGTAGAGCGTGTAAGGCGCTATCAGCGTGAGCACGGTCGTCAGGTTGGCAGCCGGGCACAGCCAACGGTGAATGGCGTAGAAACCCAGCGCCACTACCAGCCCCACGGCCACGCCTACCACCGTCATCAGCAGCAAGCCACCCGCCGCTTCTTGCCACACAAAACTACCCGACACCACGGCGGCGGCAGCAAAGCGAATAACTATCAATCCACTGGCATCATTGACCAGGCTTTCGCCTTCCAGAATGGCCAGCAGCCGGCGCGGCAGCCCCATGCCACGCATCACGGAAGTAGCGGCCACGGCATCGGGCGGCGACACGATGCCGCCCAGCAAAAAGCCCAGCGCCAGCGTGCAGCCCGGAATGAATGTGTGCGCCGCCCACGCCACGCAAGCCGATGTGAGCAACACCATGCCAAAGGCAAAAAACAGAATGACCCGCCGCCAGCGCCAAAAGTCTTTCCACGACGTAAACCAGGCCGCCTCATAAAGCAGCGGCGGCAGAAAAATCAGGAAAATAACCTCGGGGCTGACGCGAATGACGGGCAAGCCGGGCACCAAGCTCAGCCCCAGCCCACCCAGCACCAGCACAATCGGATACGCCACCCGCAGGCGGCTGCTCAGCCCCACCAGCAGGCAGATGGTTAATGCTAAGCCCAAACAGAGTAGCAGGGTTTCGTGCATATATAGCAAAGGATAAGGTAGTCTGCCGTGCCGAAAGTAGCACCGTAGTTTGGACTCTGCGAATCCGAGCGCGAGCAAAGCGAGCAGACGGAACCGGACGATTACAAACGTAAATGCTCGCTACGTTCGCGCTCGGACTCGCAGAGCCCAAGCCACTGTGCGCGTAGTTTGCGGCTTCAAGTCCCCCGCATGCCTCACCTCGCCCGCCTGCTCCACCTTGCCGATTCGGCGCTGCCGACTGGCTCCTTCGCCTACTCCTACGGGCTAGAAAGCAGCCTCACCTTTGGCCTCGTGCGCAGCGAAACGGAGTTTCGGGCCTACCTGTATTCGTTTTTGCAACAGGTAATGGGGTTTGAAATTCCTTTCGTCACCTCGGCGGCGAACATTTCAAAAGAGGAATTACCCGCCTTACTCATCGAGTACGATGCGCAACTGCTTACACCGGCGCTGCACCGCGCCAGCCTCACGCAAGGCAAAAACTGGCTGAAACTGCTAGCCACCTTCTACCCCGAGGCGGGACTGACCGAATTGGGCCAGGAGCTGGCGCAACGGCAGCTGCCGGGGCATTTGGTGCCGCTATTTGGGTTGAGTCTGGGCCGCGTGGGCTTTGCGCTAGCTGATATTCAGGCTACTTATCTGCACCTAGCGCTGCGCGACCAGCTGAGCGCCGCCATCCGGCTGGGGTTTATCGGGCCGATGGCGGGGCACTTGCTGCAACACGATTTTTACAACGTTTTTGAAAGTTTGCTGACAGCCGCCGATATTCGGCCTTACACCGAGGCCTCGCGTTGCACCGTGCTACTCGACGTAGCGCAAATGCTGCACGACGACATTTACTCGCGGCTGTTTCAGAATTAGGTGGCCTATAAGTTGCCACTATCCGTCATGCTGAGCTTGTCGAAGCATCTCGCGTGTTGCAGTAATCAACCATGTTTAGCAACGATGCAAGCGAGATGCTTTGCTGCACTCAGCATGACAAACGTTTTTATATAAACTATTCTACCTATGGCTTTTGTCGATAAACTCGCCCTCCTGCTCCACGGCCATAGCCACGAGGTGCTGGAGTCGCCGGGCAGCTTCACCGAGCGCGAGACGCGCCGGCTGCCGCCGTACCGCAACTTCCGCAAGCGCGCCTTCACCGTGGGCATCGGCGGGCCGGTGGGCACGGGCAAAACGGCCTTGCTCAAAGCCCTGTGCGAAAATCTGCGCAACGACTATCGCCTGGGCGTGGTCACGAATGACATTTTCACCCGCGAGGATGCCGAGTTTTTAATCCGCGAAAGTGCCCTCACCGCCGACCGCATTGTGGGCGTGGAAACGGGCGGCTGTCCGCACGCTGCCATTCGGGAAGATATTTCCCTCAATATGGACGCGCTCGAAGGCTTGATGCAAAAATTTGATAATCAAATTGATTATCTGTTTGTGGAAAGTGGCGGCGATAACCTCGCCGCCCACTTCAGCCGTGAGCTGGTCGATTATTCGATTTATGTAATCGACGTGTCGGGCGGCGATAAAATCCCGCGCAAGGGCGGGCCGGGCATTACCCAGGCCGATTTATTGGTTATCAATAAAATCGACCTCGCGCCGTTAGTAAAAGCCGACCTCGGCGTGATGGAGCGCGACTCGCGCCGCATGCGTGGCGACGGGCCATTTGTATTTGCCCGCGCTACAGATGGTTTTAATTTAGATACGATTATCAACCACCTACACATGGCTAAAGCCCAGGCTTACGCGGCCGTGCGCGAAGACCGACGCTAGGGGAAGCATAGTACCTGTACCGGGCTTCCCCGCGTTAGCCGGCGCGCACGCGCCTCTACACTGCTCTCGATTTTACAGAAGCGTAAAGCGCCAGCGGCCCGTAGTTGCCGGTGTTCGTTGTAGTTTAGCTACTACACTTCTGCCCCTCCCCCACCCAATTTTTACGGATGCCGATTTGCGGCACTAGCCTCGTTGCTTTTTTCGGAAAGTCGCTTGGGGCCAGCGCCGCGCCGTCGTGCCCTAGCTGCTTGTAGCACGGACTTTTAGTTCGCGAGTCAGGTGGCCAGAGGCTAACACGCGCAGACTTTCAGTCCGCGCTACATAACTGCTAATTGCTACTTGATATGACTACGCCCACCCTCTACCGGCCCGAATTTGAGCACGACTCCTGTGGCACGGGCTTCATTACCTATATCGACGGGCGCAAGAGCCACCAGATTGTGGCCGATGCCCTCACTATGCTCGCCAACATGGAGCACCGCGGGGCCTGCGGCTGCGACTCCGACTCAGGCGATGGCGCGGGCGTGCTCATCCAGCTGCCGCACTGGTTTTTGTTGGAGGAGTGCGTGGCGCACGGCATTCGGCTGCCCGAGCCGGGCGCGTATGGCGTGGGCATGGTGTTTTTTCCGAAAAAGGAAAAGCTACGCGAGGCGGCCCGGCAGGTAATCGCCACGGCGGCCGCGCGGCTGGGGAGTGCGGTGCTGGGTTACCGGCCGGTGCCAGTGCGCACCGAGGGCATCGGCGTCACGGCCTTGTCGGCCGAGCCGGTGATTGAGCAATTGGTAGTTGGCCGGCCACTGGGCGTCGCCACCGAAGCCGACTTTGAGCGCAAGCTGTACGTGCTGCGGCGGCTGATTGTCAAGCTGATGAACGAGCACGTACCGGCCGCAATGGAGACGTTTTACTTCGCCTCGCTCTCGTGCCGCACGATTGTTTATAAAGGCCAATTGACGACGTTTCAGGTCGGCATGTACTTCCCCGACCTCAGCGACGAGCGCGTGACTTCAGCCTTCGGGCTGGTGCATTCGCGCTTTTCGACCAATACCATGCCCTCGTGGAAGCTGGCGCAGCCGTTCCGCTATCTGGCGCATAATGGCGAGATTAACACCCTGCGCGGCAACCTGAACTGGTTTTACGCCGGCCTGCCGACGTACACTTCGCCCTACTTCTCGGCCGAAGAAATGGAGATGCTGCTGCCGGTAGTGGACCCCGGCCAGTCAGACTCAGCCTGCCTCGACAACATCGTGGAGTTGCTGCTGCACTGCGGCCGCTCGCTGCCCCACGTGATGATGATGCTGGTGCCCGAAGCCTGGGACGGGAACGAGCAGATGGACCCGCTCAAAAAGGCGTTCTACGAATTCCACGCCACCTTCATGGCCCCCTGGGATGGCCCGGCAGCGCTCAATTTTACCGACGGCACACTGGTCGGGGCCATGCTAGACCGCAACGGCCTACGCCCTCTGCGCTACGCCGTCACCAACGACGGTCGCGTGCTGGTGGCCTCTGAAGCGGGCGTGCTGCCGCTGGCTCCCGAAAGCATTATCAAGAAAGGCCGCTTGCAGCCGGGCAAGATGTTCGTAGTCGATACCAAGGCCGGCCGCATCCTCACCGACCGCGAAATCAAGGCCCAGGCCGCTGCCCAACAGCCCTATGGCAACTGGCTCGAAAACTACCAGATTCGCCTCGAAGACCTTCCTGAGCCGCGCCAGGTATTCACCGACCTTGGCGCGGAGGCCGTGTTGAAATACCAGCAAGCATTCGGCTACACCCGCGAAGACGTGGAAACCATCTTGGCCCCGATGGCCCTTGAGGCCAAGGAGCCCATTGGTTCGATGGGTGTGGACGTGCCGCTGGCCGTGCTTTCCGACCAGCCGCAACACCTGAGCAGCTACTTCAAGCAGTTCTTCGCGCAGGTCACCAACCCGCCCATCGACCCCATTCGCGAGCGGCTGGTGATGAGCCTCGCCACCTTCATCGGCAACAACGGCAACATCCTCGACGAAGACCCGCGCCACTGCCACTGCGTAGCCGCCAAGCAGCCCATTCTCAGCAATCTGGAGCTGGAAAAGCTGCGTAGTATCGACACCGGCTCCTTCCACGCCAAGACCCTGCAAACCTATTTCAAGGCCGATGGCAAGCCAGGCGCACTGGAGCGCGGCCTGGCCCGCCTCTGCCGCTATGCCGAAGATGCGGTACAGGATGGCTTCGAGGTGCTGATATTATCTGACCGGGCGATGGACTCGGAACACGCGCCGATTCCGTCGCTGCTGGCGGTGTCAGCGGTGCATCACCACTTGATTAAAAAGGGGATGCGTGGCTCGGTGGGTTTGGTAGTGGAAGCCGGCGACACCTGGGAAGTACACCATTTTGCTTGTTTGCTGGCCTTCGGGGCCACGGCCATCAATCCCTATTTGGCGCTAGCCACCATTAAGACGCGCCACGCGGTGGGGCTGATGGGGGCCAACCTGCCTTATGAGAAGCTGGCTTACAATTACATCAAGGCAGTGTGCGACGGGCTACTGAAAATTTTCTCGAAGATGGGAATTTCGACGTTGCAGAGCTACCACGGCGCGCAGGTATTCGAGATTCTAGGCCTGAACCAAGCCGTAGTAGACGAGTATTTCACCGGGGCCGTGACGCGCATTCAAGGCTTGGGGCTGGATGAAATTGCCCGCGAAACGCTGTACAAGCACTTCCAGGGCTTCCGGCAGGAAAGCACCGTCGGCCCCGAGCTGCTGGCCACGGGGGGCGTGTACCAGTGGCGGCGCAAGGGCGAGGCCCACATGTTTGACCCTGAGTCGGTTCACTTGCTGCAACACGCTACGCGCACCGGCAATTACGACACATACAAGAAGTACGCCAAGCTGCTGAATGAGCACCCCAACCAGCTCTTCACCATTCGCGGCTTGCTGGGTTTTGCCAAGCACCGGCCCAGCATCGCGCTCGAAGAAGTAGAGCCTGCCGAGGCCATCATGAAGCGCTTTGCGACGGGTGCCATGTCGTTCGGCTCCATCTCGCACGAGGCGCATAGTACGCTGGCCATCGCCATGAACCGCATCGGCGGCAAAAGCAATACTGGCGAGGGTGGCGAAGACCCGCTGCGCTATGAAATGATGGAAAACGGCGATTCTATGCGCTCGTCCATCAAGCAGATTGCCTCGGCGCGCTTCGGCGTAACGGCGCATTACCTGACCAATGCCGACGAGCTGCAAATCAAGATGGCGCAGGGTGCCAAGCCCGGTGAAGGCGGCCAACTTCCTGGCCATAAAGTAGATGACTGGATTGCCAAAGTGCGCCACGCCACACCGGGCGTGGGCCTGATTTCGCCGCCGCCGCACCATGATATTTATAGTATCGAGGACTTAGCGCAGCTGATTTTCGACCTCAAAAACGCCAACCGCGCCGCCCGCATCAACGTGAAGCTGGTGAGCAAGGCGGGCGTGGGCACCATTGCGGCCGGCGTAGCCAAGGCCCACGCCGACGTAATTCTCATCTCGGGCTACGACGGCGGCACGGGCGCGTCGCCGCTCAGCAGCATCCGCCACGCCGGCCTGCCCTGGGAACTCGGCCTGGCCGAAGCGCACCAAACGCTTCTTCGCAGCCAGCTTCGCAGCCGCGTAGTATTGCAAGCCGATGGCCAGATGAAAACCGGCCGCGACCTCGCCGTGGCCGCCCTGCTGGGAGCCGAAGAATTTGGCGTAGCCACGGCGGCGCTCATCGCGGGCGGCTGCATCATGATGCGCAAGTGCCACCTCAACACCTGCCCGGTGGGCGTGGCCACCCAGGACCCCGAGCTGCGCAAGCTCTTCAGCGGCAAGTCCGAGCACATCGTCAACCTCTTCCGCTTCCTGGCCGAGGAGCTGCGCGAAATCATGGCCGAGCTGGGCTTCCGCACCTTGAATGACATGGTGGGCCGC
>CAXUKA010000248.1:0-9766 GCA_964251335.1 uncultured Hymenobacter sp. | reverse complement strand
CTACTAAGGTTTTCAAAAACTTACCGTCCAAAAACGCGCTTTATGATGTTCCTAGAGAAAAAGAGTGCGTAGCGGAGTTCGCTACGGTTTTCGAGAGAGTGACTACACTAGCCAAATGCCATATTATTCCTTATCCAACCGTAAGCCTTAAGCCAGTATTCGATAAGTATTTTTCACACAAGCCACCTTTCGACAATCCGGAGAAAAAGCATGAATTTCCTGATGCATTTGCCCTGCAAACAATTGAAGAGTGGTGCGCACAAACCGGACGCAAATGCCATATCCTTTCACTCGACAAGGATATGCTAGGCTATACTAGCCCACATATGGTGGCAGTCCCTGACTATCAAATTTTTCTAGAAGAGGTTCTGCGTAATACTAAGGAAGTTAAAATTAATAAAGCTCTTGAGTATTTAAATCTGCATGAGGAGAAGGTAAAATATATAGTCACTAACTGGCTATTAGAAGAGCTAGATGATGAGCGCAAGTATCACCGATTAGTAGATTATATGGATGTGCTAGATATCACAGTAATGAAGTATGAAGTTGCCCTTACGAATCCTAGAGTAATCAGTGTCGGTCCTATTATTACTGAGGTTGAGTTGCAAGCGCAGGTAGCTTTTGAAGTCAGGATTGTTATACCCGATGAGGAGTCCTCTTGGTACGACGATGATGACGAGATGCGCTACGCCGGTAAGACTTTTAAAAAAATTGAGCAAACGCAAGATGTCCCCGTTATAATAGCAGTTGAGATGGAGTCTGAGGATGCACAAAGTGAGGTATATGACCTAGAAGTAAAGGAGACAAACGGAAGCAAGCCTCTGGTCATAAAAGACGAACGAAATCACTGGCGCAGATATAAATAATAAATGCCTATTGGCTAAACGATACGTCATTAACTACTAGCGAGGCTACGCTGCTAGTCCCATCTCGTCCCACCACTCGGGCGCAAGCTCCTCCGCAGCCGTAAGCTCACCCAGCAGTCGGTGCAGCGTAGCCCCACGCTCCTTCTTGCGTAGCGCGCACTCCCACACCGTAAACACGCGCCAGCCGGCCGCCTCCAGCGCCAGCCGGTGCTGCGCGTCACGGGCCACGTTGCCGGCCAGCTTGGGCTCCCAATACGCCTGGTTAGCGCGAGGCTTGCCCGGCCGGATGCCGCAGGCATCACCGTGCCAGTGCCAAAAGCATCCCTGCACAAAGATGACCGCCCGCTGGCCCGGCAGCACGAGGTCGGGCTTGCCAGGCAAGCTTGCCTCGTGCAGGCGGTATGGTATGCCCACATCATCCAAAAAGTGGCGCACCAGTAGTTCGGGCCGGGTGTGCTTGCCGCGAATAGTGCGCATGTGGGCGCTACGCTGCTCAGGCGAGAGCTTTTCAAACATTGGGCTACTAGTTTGGGCGGTTTCGTCGGCATCGGCTAGGATGCAGCTCGTCGCAACTGTTACTTTGTACTGTACAGTACATACGACGAAACTGCCAGCCCTGAGAGTTCCCTTTCTGTAGGCTGGCTTCTCGCCTTATATCTCCTCCTAACAGCTAGAAACAAGCACCCTATACATGGCAGAGGTAAAAATTGCCGGGCAGGGTAGGAAGCGGCCACAATACGATATTCTGACCGATAACCTCCTACTTGACCCCCTCAACCCCCGGCTACCCAACGAGGTCAAAGGCAAGAACCAGGACCAGCTACTAGCGGTTCTGAAGCGCGATTTTGACCTGGAGGAGCTTGCCTATTCTATCTCAGAAAACGGCTACTTCGATGAGGAGCCGCTGGTAGCTATCCCCGTTGACCTGCCCAAGAAGTTTGCCAAGAAGAGCTACGACGAGTTGCTCATTGACGAGGACTACGCCGACTTCATTAACCATTCCGACACGAAGTTTTATGTAGCGGAGGGCAACCGTCGTCTTTCTACTATTAAGATTCTGCTTTCAGCCAAGCTGCGCACGGCGCTGCGAGCCAAGTGGCCCGAGCTAAGCGAGGCAGTTGAGTACGACATCAGCATTCTGCCGGTCATTGTCTACCCCACCCGCAAGGAGGTGCTGCCCTACCTAGGCGTGCGGCACATTACCGGCGTGGTTCGCTGGGAACCCTATGCCAAGGCGGTGTACATCGCTGACATGATTAAGCAGGACTACGATATAGACACCATCCAGCGAATCATCGGCGACCGGGCTAACAACGCGAAAAAGACGTATCTCAGCTACCGCATCGTGGAGCAGGCCCAGGATATGCTGGACCTAGATACGGATGACGCCAAGGGCAGTTTCTCCCTGCTAACGCTAGCCATTGGACAAGCCAACGTAAAAGCATACATTGGCTTGCCTACACAACTGGATAAGACCAATTTCGAACAGCCCGTTCCGACGGAGAAAATAGAAAATCTGCGCAGGCTATTTAAATGGTTGTTTGGCAACGAGGAGGAGCCTGCCGCGCTCAAGGACTCGCGTGATATCACCAACTTCCTGAGCCCGGTACTCGCCAATGAGGAGTCGACCGACTACTTAGTCGACACGGGTGACCTACGAGAGGCTTACGAGCGCAGTGATGGGGAAGAGATGTCCCTAGTGAAGAAGCTACGGGCTGCCAAATCCGCGCTTCAAAAGTCGGCTGCCCTGATTAGCACCCACCAGTCAGACGCTATTCGCAAGCTGGTAGACGAGTGCGCCAAGTCGCTCAAGTCTATTCAGAAAATTATTAGCAAATAGCGCTGTTCTAGATGTATCCTATTCTTGATACGACCCCAACCGGCATCGCCGACTGGGCAGAGTGGTACGTTACCTACTCGCAGCAGCCGCTCTCTAAGCCCGCCCTAACGAATGAGCTTGCTATCGTTTTAGGGTCGACTACTACCGATGAGGCACTAGATGGCCTTGTTGACTCGATTTGGATTGTTTTGAAGGGTCGCCAGAAGCTTTACGGCCCCCACTCCCCCATCAAGGTTAGCGCTCGCCTACTCACTAGCCGTGGCAATTGGCAGGACCATCCGCATTACCTAGCCTGCCTCATCTTTGCGTTAACTGGCAATATTGAGAAAGCAGGTGCCGCAGGCCAGCTATTTGAGGAGATATCTACCCTAGCTGTTAGAGGCTATATTGGGGGCAGGGGCGTTACGTGTGGCTTCCCTACCACGCTAAACGCGAGCGACCTAGCCGATATGGTAACGGAGCCCTTTATCAAGGAGTACCCCAGCTATCGCAAGGACCGCAACCTGGACGTGATGGCTTGGATTCCCTTCGATGACGGCCGGCCTAATCAGATAATTGTAATGGTGCAGTGCGCAGCTGGTCGGAACTGGCGCAGTAAAACCAAGGAGCTAAACCTAGAGGCTTGGAAAAAATATATTCACTTCTTATCGCCTCCTATTCGGAGCTTTACCCTACCCGACATTATTACCGATGACCGGTTCGAGGAACAAAGCACCGACGCGGGGCTTATCTTAGACCGCAGCCGGATTTTCCGCTGCATCCACCGCGTCACGCTTGACGCGGACTTAAAAGACCGTCTTATTAAATGGTGCAAAGCCAGAATAAGCGATATGAACAAGGTTAAAAAGAACACTGCTAGTACGAGCAGTACCAGAGCAGCAGCATGAAGTTTATAGATTTGTTTGCAGGGCTTGGGGGCTTCCACGTGGCACTGGAGGAGCTAGGGCACGAGTGCGTCTTTGCCTCCGAGATTAACCGAGACCTGCGCCCACTCTACGAGGTAAACCATGGTATCAAGGCAGCGGGTGATATTCGCTTGGTACACGAGTCAGATATTCCTGCCCATGATATTTTATGTGCTGGCTTCCCATGCCAGGCCTTCTCTAAGGCAGGCACCCAGAATGGTGTGAAAGATGAGTTACGCGGCACGCTATTTGGCGACATTGTGCGCATTCTCACTTACCACGAGCCAAAGTACATCATTCTCGAAAACGTAGCCAACTTAGAAAAGCATGATAAGGGGCGAACGTGGGCGCGCATTCACGACACGCTAGAGAACATTCTTGGCTATAAGGTGCAGAAGCGAGTCCTATCTCCTAATCAATTCGGGATTCCTCAAATCCGCAGGCGCGTATTTATCGTCGGCTCTCGCGAGGGCCTCGATGACTTCCACTGGCCGGAGCCGCTGTTGCAGCCACTCACTACGCTGCACGACATTGTGGATGCGGAGGCTGCCAGCATAATCGATGCCGCGCCAGCCGTCACTACGAAGTCTATTCCAGCCCGAGAACTCGCCTGCTTAAAAGTGTGGGACAAATTTTTAAAGGCACTCCCTGATGATGTTAGGCTACCTGGCTTTCCTATCTGGTCTACAGAGTTTGGCGCGACCTACCCGTATCGGGAATGCACTCCTTGGGCATTTGAAGGTGACTTAGCTACGCGCATGGGATGCTTCGGTAAGCCCATCACGAGTGCTACTAGGGAAGAGCAGCTTCTTGAGCTTCCTACATACGCCCGATTCGAGACGGAAACCTTTCCTGTCTGGAAGCAAGATTTCATTCGCCAGAATCGGGAATTCTACTTGCAAAATAGGGAATATATCGACCCTATCCTGCCCGAAATTCAGGCGATGCCTTTCAGTTGGCAAAAGTTTGAATGGAACTGCCAGGGCGAGCCACGAGATATTTTTAATTATGCAATCCAGTTCCGCCCATCTGGGGTACGGGTGAAGCGTACAAATTATTCGCCAGCATTAGTCGCCTTTTCCCCCACCCAGGTACCTATTTGGGGCTGGCTGAAGCGTTATATGACTCCTCATGAGGGGGCTATTCTTCAGTCGATGCCCGAGATTAAATTGCCGGAGCATCCCACTAAAGCATTCAAAGCGCTAGGTAATGCAGTCAATGCTAAAATTGTAGAACACGTCGCCCGTAATCTGGTTGGTGTCGAGCCGATGATTGAGTGTGCTGAGTGTGGAGTAGCTACTGAGAACATAGTAGATGCTGAGTCTCTGCAGAGGGAGAACATTGCAATAGCAGCTTAACAACTAAAGGGTTCTGTCACTAAGATAGGGCCCTTTAGTTGTTAAGCTGCTATTTGTAAAGTATCCTTTTCAGAGTTCTCACCCTACCTTGCCACCCTATGAAAGTGACCCGCGAACTCCAACGCGACAAGCTCAATACGGACGGCTACGCCCCCGTCCGGCTGGTGGTAAACTGGGACGGTAAGCGCCTGCGCATGGGCACGGGCTGCCTAGTGCAGCCCGAACATTGGGATACCAAGACGCAACTCGTTAAAGTCCAGAACGGCACCCAGCACAGCAGCATCAACCCGCGCCTGACGGCCGCCAGCAACGCGGCCGGCGAGGCTCAGGAAGCCGCCCGCAAGCAGGGCCTGCTGCTGGGCGAAACCGAACTGCGCGCGGCCCTCACGGCCGCCCTGACCCTAGCCCCAGCCGAGTCAGAGAAGCAACTAGAGGACTCGGTAGCAGCCAGTGCAGCCGCTGATTTTGAAAGCCTGCAGCGCGCCTGGATAGACGAGCAGCTGCACCGCCCGCGCGGCCATTCGGGCAAGCCCATGGCCCAAACCACCAAGGCGGGCCTCTACGCGACCTTACAGCGCTTTTTGCAGTACGGTGAGGCCCGGGGCCGTGTGCTGCGGGTCGAGGAAATGGACTTAGCCTTTTACCAGGACTTCCGCACTTACCTGCTCGACGAGCTGGGGCAAGGGCTGAATACCTTCGGCAAGCATGTGACGCGCCTCAAGACCTTTTTGAGCTGGGCCGAACTCGAGCGCGACGTGCCCGTGCACCGGCACTACCGCAAGTTCACTTCGCCCAGCAAACGGGGGAGGGTAGAGGCCCTGACCGAAACCGAGTTGCGCCAGGTAGCCAGCTTCGACTTTCACGACCCTGCCCAGCGCGCTCAGCTCCTGGCCTTGCGCACGGAGCTGGGCCGCAGCACGGGCCAGTACGAGGGCACGCTCTCGGTCGAGGCCTGGATAGCGCACGTGGAGTTGGCCCGCGACAAGTTTCTGGAGTGCTGCTACACGGGCCTGCGCATTTCGGATGCCAACCGCGCGGCCTGGCAGCACGTGCGCGGTAACCTGCTGGTGCTCGACAACACGGCCAAGAACGAGGCCACGGTCTACATCCCGTTCTACGACGACGACGTGTTTCAGCCCGTGGCCCTGGCCGAGCGCTACGAACACCGCACGCCCTTCGACCTGCTCGTGCCCGAGTGCTACCGCTGCAACGAATTCTTACGCGTGGTGCAGCGCCTGGTGGGCTTTACCCGGTTCAAGCTCACGACCAAAATCGGGCGCAAGACCTTCGTTACCCTCAAGCTCTACCAGGGCGTGGCCCCGCGCCTCATCATGCAGGCCACCGGCCACCAGACCGAGGAGGCCTTCAATCACTACGTAGGTGTCGATGAGCTAAAGCTGGTGGAGGAGTTTATGCGCAAAGCCACCCGGCGACGGGCCGCGTAGGTGGGGGGCAGTTTAGGGGGCATTTTTTAGGTGCCCGTTTTCCAGCCGTTTCCAACCGTTGCAGGCCAATCGCGGCAAACGAGCATACCAGCCTGTTTTTGATGGAAACCAGTGGAAACCTAGTCGCTCTTACAGTCCTAACGCGACCACTAAAACGGCCTCTACGCTAGCGTAGAGGCCGTTTTTTATTTTAGTGTGGCAGTTTGTGAGGCAGTTTTTACTGGGCTTGCCCTGCTGCGCGGTCGTCGGCTCGGTCACCAAGGCACTGCTCAATTATTTCACCATCTTCTTGGTCCCAAGATATGCGTACCCACGCCGGCAGAGCTTCGATAGCTGTTTCCACTCGGTTCCACGGCTTGAATCAACTCCTGACTATCGGTTCGGGCACCGCTGACCGTCGAAGCGGCCGGCGTGCTACCACTGCTGAACGTGCCGCCATCATCTGGACATTATCCTGTCTCACTTGTGCCATTAGTCAACGGGTGCCGGTGGAAGCTACGTAGTGGGTGGTAACCTCGTCCTTATCGCGCAGCTTGGCCCGGGCCAGACCCCAAGCAATGCGGTTAAGCGCCGTGCTGGAGGCCAGTGGAAACTGCCCGTATTTGTAGCCGGGTACGTAACTGAACTTACTCAGGTCCACCTTTTTCACGTAGCCCTCCAACGCCTCGATGGGCGGGGCCTTAGTGCGCGAAATGCCCTTCATATCCTTAATGCGGCCGTACTGGTGGAACAGCACGCCCATGCTGGCCACGTGCTCGGCACTGGCCGCCACGACTTGCGAGCTGAGTGAGTCGAGCAGGTCTTCGGTCAGCACTAGCCCCTTGGCCTGAATGGCTGCGGCCAGCAGCGCCAGCGCCTGGGCGGCGTAGTCGCCTAGCTCCTTGTCGAGGATGCGCTTAAACTCGTCTTGATAGTCTGCCATGCGCCCAAATTGGCAGAATCAGGCAACCAGGTGTAGGACGAAAAATGATGCATTAATGCACTACAAGCATACTTACCGGAATATACCTGCGTTGTCAGGCTTCATCTTATTCTCATCTAATGCTTTTCCGTAGCCTACTTACTGCTGGCTTACTCGGCAGCCTGCTGCCGCTAACCAGCCACGCCCAAACTGCATCTGATGCGCCGCGTTTTTACGTAGGAGTCGGGGCTAATATGCTATCTAACGTTCCTTTCAAAGACCAAGGAACAGTGCCACGCCTCATTGGCCCTTCGCTAACGGCTGGCATGCAGTTTACGCCTCGCTTAGCTGGGCAAATCGGGCTATCCTACCACTGGAAAACAGACGTGTATTCTTACCAGGTAGTTGACCAAACCGGCTATTCAATTAGAACCACTACTTATCGCTCTAAGTATTTCATAGTACCTGTGCTACTGCGCTATACTGTCACCGCGCCAGCAGAGCGCTTCCACTTTGATGTACTAGGAGGCGCAACTATTGTGCACGCTAGAGGCAGTAGTTTGGTTGACTATTACTCCAGTACTGGCACCAACATGACCCCTACAGAGACGAGTAGCTCGGATACCCGGTTTAACGTGACGCTTGGCCCGGCCGTGCGCGCTGCTGTATCATCCCGTCTGGAGATAACTGCCGCTGGCTTAGTAAGCGCCATAGTGGGAGACAGCTATTATAGATTCAGCGACCGTCTCTTTCTTAACACCTCTCTCGGGATAAACTATACCTTTGGTTAACACTAAAGGGCACGGGCGCGCCACGGCAGTCCTCCACAAGTGCTTCTTCACTTTTACTATGAGCAAACAATTCCTTTTCTGGGCAAGCCTAGCTGGCTTGCCTCTGGTTAGCCACGCCCAAACTGCCTCGCCCCGCTTTTACCTTGGTGTCGGCGCAAACCTGCTTGCTGATGCGCCATTCAGTTCGGCCGGCGTACCGAGCCTGCTAGGGCCATCTATAACTGCGGGTAAGCAATTGAATACTAAGCTGGCCTTACAGGTCGGCTTGTCTTATTTCTGGCGAAAGAAATTAGAAACAGATTCCTATACTTACTATAACGGTAGTGGACAAGTTCTTATCAATGGCTCCACGTTTTCGACCGATTCGAAGTTTTTAATAATGCCCGTGCTGTTGCGCTATGCGTTTACAGCTCCTGGCAAGCGTTTCAACGTTGACGGACTGGGGGGAGTCACCGTGCTCTATAGCCATCATCACTACGTTAGCACTACCAACTATACCCCAACTGCCTATAGCAGCGAATCTAATAGCTCTTTTGTTAGATTTAACCTGACTCTGGGGCCGTCTGTGCGGTATGCGGTGGCCCCCAACGTAGAGCTAACGGCCAACGGTTTGATAAATGCCACACTAGGCGACTGGAACGGCCGATTTAGTGACCACCTATTTTGTAATGCTTTGCTCGGAGCAAATTATACGTTCGGCCAACACTAACCAACGCTAGCTCACCACGGCAGCCACCTTTTGCCGGAGCGCGGCCACGTCAGCGCGTAGCGGCCGGCAGAGCGTGACCACCAGCTGGTCGAGGGCGGCCAGCTGCGGGCGTTTGGGGTGGGCGAACTAAGAACACTGTGGCCATTGCGTACGCGACGGCGACGGCATCTTTGAGCAGTTAAGGTACACAGTGTGAGATGTGAGAGGATGAGGACCAGTGGAAAAATAAGCGGGGGTTTCACGACTTATTTGACAGTTCCGCCCACTGCAACCATTACAGGGGGCTATTTTACGGATATTCAGTATTAACAACCCTGCTGCGCGCCAGCTACAACCACTCTAACTGACTTACTATGAGCAAATACCTTACTATTTCGCTACTAAGTGGCAGCCTAACCCTGCTCGCCACAACAGCTCATGCGCAACTCAAGGTCAGCATTGGCCCTGTTATAGGCGAGACGCTAATGAAGCAACACCAGAGCAATGACACCAAACTGGATTACCGCTTTGGGTTAGTCGCTGGGGCGCAGGCCTACTTGAGTTGGGGGCGCTTTGGGCTCCAGCCCGCCTTGCTCTTCTCCCAAAAAGGCTTCAAATACTCCTCGCAGGTACTCTACCGCACTAGCCCTAATATCCCAGATACTTACGTAGACTTCACTACGCGCACGCGTTTAAATTATCTCACGCTGCCGCTCAACTTCACGTTTGCGCCCGCTGGCACCGCCACCGGCCCACAGTTTTTTGCCGGTCCTTATGTGAGCATGCTCTTGGGGGGCAATGTAGAGCAGGATGACCTACCTGGGCAGCCCGCCAGGACCACCTCCATCCACGTGGCGAATGAAGCAGATATATACAATGGACCTGCCTCCCGCCGCTTCGACGCTGGCATACAGGCTGGGGTAGGCTTTCGCTACGATGGCCTCGTGCTACAAGCTCAGTACAGCTTAGGCC
>CAXUKA010000247.1:0-9809 GCA_964251335.1 uncultured Hymenobacter sp. | reverse complement strand
ATCTTCAGCACCATCCTTACGGTTCGAGGGACTTTGGGTGGCCGTTCTACACCCACCCCGATGGCCCGAACTGGACGCAGGTAACTAGCCTGACGCAGCCCTACCCGGCCGACCCTACTACGACGGGTAATACCGTCGTCAATCCAGCCACCTCGGTTTCCAAAAGCACGACCGTTACCAGTATCAACCTGGCGGCTGGGGCTACCTATTACCTGCGCTGGAGCTACGTGGGTTTTGGTACCGGCGGCAGCACCAATGGCCAAGGCTTAGGCCTCGATAATCTGGTATTGACTCCCATCACTGGCACCACGCCGCCGACCGCCACCATCACCACTACCGCCGCTACCTACAGCAGCCCCTGGTGCATCAGCACTACGACGGGTAGCTCGACCTTCAACGTCGCCTATACCACCACGGGCACGTTCACGGGCACCTTCAAGGCCCAGCTGTCCAACGCCACCGGCACTTTTCCCAACGATGTTACCAGCAACATCATTGGTTCGGGCCTGTCGCCCATTGCCGCGACCATCCCGGCTGGCACTGCCAGCGGCACTGGCTACCGCATCCGCGTGGTCAACGATAATCCGGCGACCATGTCCGGTAACGACAATGGGAGTAACCTGACCATCTCCCTGCCCCCGACCAGCAATGCCGTTACCGTTTCTCCCGCTGCTGCCCAGACGCTGACGCCCACCGGGAGCGGCACTACTCTGACGGCTTCTCCAACTGCGGCGTCTGCCATTATCTGGTTCTACGGCACCTCGGCTGCCGGCCCCTTTACCACCGCAATTGCCGGGGCTACTTCGACTACCTATCAGCCCAAAGGGACTGACTTCCCTGGCCTCGCCGATTATTACGTCGTGGCCCAGGCCACTAGTTCTTGCGGCAGCGTCGTCGGGACCAGCGCCCCGGTCAAGATAACGGTAGCCACCGCCGTGCCTGCCCTTAACACCTCCGTCGCCACGCTAGCCGATTTTGGGTCGGTTGCCGTAGGCAGCACATCCAGCGCTAAGTCCTTCACCGTAAGCGGCAGCGGCCTCACCGGCAACATCATCATTACCCCCCCGGCTGGCTTTGAAATCCGGACCGGCCCCACAGCCTTTGCCTGCTGTGCTATTACGCTTTCGCCCACCCGCGACAGTGTGGCCGCCACCCAGATTGATGTGCGCTTTGCGCCGCTGCTGGCCCAGGCCTATACCAGCAACATCGTCGTGGCCAGTTCCGGCTTTACCTCGCAGAACGTCGCCGTTTCGGGCACTGGCATTGCGGCTACTTACCCAGTCACCATCAGCACCACCGTCCCGTCAGCCATCACCACGACCAGCGCCACGGCGGGCGGTACAGTTATCGACGATGGTGGTAGTCCCGTTACGGCCTACGGCACAGCCTATGGCATCGACCCCGAGCCCACCATTGCCGGCCTCCACACCACCGAGGCCATTAGCCGGCCCGCCTTCACCAGCTCCCTAACCGGCCTGCGGCCCGGCGTGCTCTACTACGTGCGGGCTTATGCTACCAACGGCCAGGGCACCAGCTACGGTGAGCAGTACACCTTCACCACCATAGCCGTGCCCCTGGCTACCGAGCCTACTACCTCGTCTCAGCTGGTAGCCAGCAACCTCCAGCCGACCCGCCTGCTGCTCACGCTCTCCGGCGGTAATGGTACCAAGCACCTCATCCTGGCCCACCTCAACGGCACGGTCAACCAAGACCCCACCGATGCCACCACGTACACGGCCAACTCCACTTTCGGGCAGGGTACTGCGCTAGGGCCTGATGCCGACAACTTCGTTGTGTACGCCGCCACCAGCGATACCGTCACGGTGTTTGGCCTGCGGCCCAATACGCCGTACTCGTTTGCCGTCTACGATTACAACGACAATAACACTCCCTACGCCGAGAACTACCTGACTACTGCCCCCGGCACCCTCGCGCTCACCACGCCAGCGTTGCCGCCCACGCTGTTGCTAGCTGAAAACTTCGCCTATGCCACCGGAAAGCTGGAAGGCAATAATGGCTGGGCGGTGCATAGTGGTGGCACCACAAATACCATCAACGTCACAGCGAATAACCTGACTTATCCCGGCTACGCCGCCAACACGGGCAATGCGGTGCTGCTGAGCGGAGCCGGAATAGATGAAAACCGGTCGTTCCCGACCATCTATCCCCGCACAACCGCTTACCTCTCGTGCCTGGTATCGGTAAGCAATGCCACCACTGCGGGCGATTATTTCCTGCACCTGGGCAACAGCCCTTTGAGCAGCAGCTACTATCGCGGCCGGGTTTTCGTGCGCAAGCTCGCGGATAATACTATTCAGTTCGGGGTATCGGGCTCTGGTTCTGCCACCGCTACACCTCCCACCGTCACCTTCTCCACCACGTCCTACGCCCTCAACACGACCTATCTGCTGCTACTGCGCTACAGCTTCGACGAGACCGGCACGCAGGCCGACCTCTTCGTTAATCCCGACCTGAGTGGTGGCACAACGTACCGTGTCCTGGCCACGCCCGACGCCAGCTACACCGAAACCAGCAGCAGCGCCGCGCCCCCCAATATCGGCACGGTCGCGCTGCGCCAAAGCGTCGCCTCCATGGTACTCACCGTCGACGGCATCAACGTGGCCACTGCCTTCCCCATGGCCATCAACAACCCCCTGCCCGTTACCCTCACCGACTTCACCGCCCAGCTTGCTGGCCCGGCCGTGCAGCTAACCTGGCACACCGCCTCCGAGCAAAACGCCGCCCGCTTCGAAGTCGAGCGCAGCACCGATGCTGTCACCTTCACCCGCTTAGGCTCCGTAGCCGCTGCCGGCACCAGCGCCACCACCCACGCCTACGCTTTCCCCGATACCCAGCTGCCCGCTGGCGCTTCCACGCTCTACTACCGCCTGCGCCAAGTAGACCTCGACGGTACCAGCACTTACTCGCCCGTGCGTACTGTGGGGCTGAACGCCACCGCTACTGGCTTGGCCCTTTTTCCTAACCCCACTCAGCAGCTCACCACGCTCACCGGTACTGCCCCTCATGCCACTGTGCAGGTGTTCGATGCCCTCGGCCGCACCCTCACTACCGCCACTGCCGACGCTAACGGTACTGCTCAGCTGGCACTACCCGGCGGGTTGGCTCCCGGCGTCTATGTGGTGCGCACCGGCACTCAAGCATTACGTCTGCTCATTGAATAGGGGCGCTTAAGTCACCCTAGTGATTACTCAAAGACCTGACCAATTGGTCAGGTCTTTTTTTATGGCTTTCCCGCATGAGCTGTTGATTAGCTTCTTCTTGTGCGCAGTAGGTTTCGCCGATAACGTGCTCCGACCGGCCAAGCATGGCAGCCTATCGACTAAGGCTTTATCGTGATGGAGTTGAAGAAGCGGCGTTGTTGATTTTCTCCTGCTAAGCCTACTATACCCGTTTGGCTAGTAGGCAGAAATAATAAGGCGTAACTAACAGAATCCAATAATAGGCTGCGCATGCATCTCGGCTCTAACTTCCCTGTACTACGCCGAAAGATTTTGTAACCAAATTCTCTGCCCTCAATATCAGCTACACACCGCCTCCCGTGTCGATGCCAACCAGCCCGCAATTATGAATCAGTTGCGAGCTATTAAGGCTTCCCAAATACCAATGTTGCCCAGCCAACGGCGGCGGCCTGCGCTATCTCGATGCCGAGGCCCAAGCCTTGCTGTTGGCCTACGTGGGCTAGTAGCCGGATGCCACGCTGGCCGAGCGTGGGCAGGCCTGGCTCGCCCACGGCGGGCGGCCGGTGGGTCAAACCTGCCTCTGTTGAGCGGCTTCTGGCCAGCATTACCAAGCCTTGCAGCGTGCTCCCACCAAGCAATAGAAAATCGCTTAGTGGGATAGAAGAGGGCTGAAAACAACCGATTAGGCACACTGGCAGGCACACCAACAAAAAAGGCCGTTGCAAATACTTGATTTGCAACGGCCTTTGCCTACAATGAGCCCCCAGTCGGACTCGAACCAACGACCCTCTGATTACAAGTCAGAAGCTCTACCAACTGAGCTATGGAGGCTTAATTGTGGCACAAAAGTAAGCAGGCAAAAACGACGAGCCAAACAAAAACCATAAAAAAAGCGGATGCCCTGAGGCATCCGCTTCTTGTAGCCTGAGCGTGAGGAACTAGCTGCGCAGTTGCTTAAGCTGCTTTTTTAGCTTAGCAATGCGGGTGTTGGTTTCGCTCATGCGGCCTTGGTACTCCTGGCGCAGCTGGTCGGCATTCTTCGAGCGGCCGAAGAAGTCGAGGTTGGTTTGCAGCGTAGCCACGTCATTTTCCAACTCCTGGATTTCGCGGCGCAGGCCGGTTTCCTTGCGAGTGAACGCCTGCTGGGCCTGGGGGCGAGCTTTAAGGCGAGCTATTTCCAATTGGAAAAGCAGGTCCTCTTTGTCGGTGGGCGTGATGCCGCCGGTTTGGTCCAGGTATTTACCCATAAGAGTAAGAAACTGCTCCTCGCCCCGGTCCGAAGTGCCGCCTGACTGACCTTCGGCGGCATCAAGCTCTTGCCACTCAGCAGCTAAGGCCCGGAAGCCTTCCAGGGTGCCAGGCTCGGCGGGCGAGAGGGCCGCCACCTGCTGGGCTATTGTATCCAAACGGGTAACCTGCTCGGCGCTGGCCGCCGACTGGCGTTCCTCGCGCTGGCGGGTTTCCTGCTTGGGACGCTCAAACACGCCGTCGCAAGCAGCACGGAAGCGCTTCCATATTTTGTCGGCTTGCTTCTCGGGTACCCGGCCGATGTCTTTCCACTCCTTCTGCACCCGGATGATGATAGTGCGGGCCTCGTCGAAATTCGGGTTCTGCTGGGCCACTTCGGCCTGCTCGATGAGCGCGTACTTGGCTTGCAGGTTGGTGTTCTTTTCCGAATCGAGGCTCTTGAAGAAATCGTTCTTGCGGTTGAAGAAAGCTTTGTAGGCGTTCCAGTACTGCTTATTAAGCTGGTCGGCCTGGGCGCGGGGCACGGGGCCGGCCGCTTCCCACTCTTTCTTAATCTCTTGCAGCTCGTCGGTGCGCGAGCGCCACTCGTTCACGCGCTCGGTCGTGAACTCGGCGAACGGTAATACGCGCTCCAGCAAGGCTTGCTTTACTTTCAGGTTTTCGGTTTCCTGGGCCGAGCGCACGTCCACAAACTCCTTGCGGCGCAGGTGCACAGCCTCCGAAGCGGCCAGGAAGCGCTGCCAGAGCGGCTCGCGCTGCTCGCCGGGGACCGGGCCGATGTGTTTCCACTCGTCGTGCAGCTTTTTCAGCTCGTCCAAGGCTTTATTGATGCCGGGGATTTGCATCAGCGCCTCGGCGCGGGTGATGAGGGTTTCCTTGGCTTCCTGGTTGCGGCGGCGGTCCAGTTCTTTCAGCTCGTAGAAGCGGCCCTGGTTGGCGTAGTAGCGGTCGAGTAGGCCGTGGTAGGTGTTCCAGGTTTCCTGGCTATCATTCTGGGGCACGGGGCCAGTAGCCTTCCAGTCGGCTTGCAGCTGCTTGAGCTTCTGCGAGCTGTCCTTGGTTTCGGCGCTTTCTACCAGCTGGCGCAGCTGGTCAAGCAGCTCCTGCTTGCGGGTTAGGTTCTGGGCGCGGCTCTGGTCTTCGGCTTTGGCATCGCGAGCGCGGCCTTCGCGGAAGTCCTGGAGAGCTTTGTTCAGCTCGGCCTGGCTGGCTGGGGGCTGGAAGCTGAACTCCTGCGGGGCGTTGGCGTCTTCGGCCAGCTTCTGGCGCGAGGCAGCGCGAGCGCTGGCCACGTTGGTTTCGTACTGGCGGTTGAGCTCGAAAATCTGCTGGCGGTTGCGGCGAGCGTCGGGGCGGCGCAGCAAACCCACGAGATAGGCGGCCTGGCTGTCGAGGTCGAGTGTGGCGAAGTCGGGCGCGGCCGTTTCGGGCACGTAGTCGTCGGCTTCTTCGCTGGCAGGCTCGCCGCCTTCGGCTTCGGCCGTTATATGGGCTACTTCGGCCTGGTGGGCTTCGGCGGCCGACTCGGTGGCCGAGGTAGGCAGCGTAGCTACCACGTCAGGCGTGTTGTCGATATCCTCAGCGTGAGCCAAAGCTATTACCGGGGCGGCTTCGTCAGGGGCCGGGGCAGCGGGCGCTTCGGCAGCAGCTGAAGTGGTTTCAGTCGGCGCAGCGGATGTTTCGGCTGAGGTGTCATTAGCGGCCATTGCATCACCGTAGTGGGCCACGGCGCGGGCCTGCGGAGCCGAGAGGTTTTCGGCAGCTACTTCGGCGGGCACGTGCTGGGCAGTTTCGGCAGCAGCGGCGGCTTCGGGTGTGGCAGCGGGAGCCACTGGCTCGGGGGCAATGGCGGCGTCGGCAGGCGCATTAACCGGGGCCGGGGCGGGCACGTCGAGGGCTTCGCTCAGGCCGGGCTCGGAGAGCAGCGGGTCGGCTTCGGTCTGGGTGGCCCCACCACCGGGGGGCACAGCGGCTTCGGCCGGCGTGTCGCTGAGGGCGGGCGAGGCGGGGGTCGCGGGTGCAGGCGTAGTGGGCGCAGCCTCGGGAGAGCCTTGCTTGGCGCGAATTTCAGCCAGACGCGCTTCCAGAATGCTCATGCGGTCGGCAGGAGTTTCTTCGGCGGGCGATGACGAGGCGGGGGTGGGGGTTTCTTCGGGTAGCATACTCAAAAGCGAAAAGCCGGCTCCCGGCACCAAGCCGGGAAAGAGAAAAGGGAGCCGGAGCCGGACGGGGGGGCGAAATCGAAAAAAATTAATTCAGGCGCGGGTCGAGCGGGTAGTTGGACAGTGCCCGGAAGCGACCGCCTTTTTCACGCAAAATGCCTTGCCAAAACGTATCAGACTCCAAAGTAAATACTTTCCCGGCACTAGCGGGCTGCCGTATCCACGAGCCGCGCTCGATTTCTTCTTCCAGCTGGCCTGCCGACCAGCCCGAATAGCCCACGAATAAGCGGACCGCTTCGGGTAGGATAGCACCGCTGTCTATCAGGCTGATAAGCTGATTAAAATCGCCCGTCCAGTACACGCCCTGGCCCAGGGGCTGGGCGCCTGGCAGGTCGGCATGCTGATGCAAAAAATGCAGTGTATCAGGCTGCACCGGCCCGCCCACGTACAGCGGAAGGGTGGCGGTGGGGCCGGCTTCACCGAGCGGCAGGTCGAGTACCTGGCCCAGCATGGCCGGGGTGAGGCGCGTAAGCACTAAGCCAAATGCGCCCTCTTCGGGGCTGTGGCGGCACAGCACTATCACGCTGCGCTCGAAGTTTGGGTCGCCCAGGAAGGGCTGCGAGATGAGAAGGGTTCCTGGCTTCATAAGAGTAGCAAGTACGCACGAAGTGGCCAGATAGTGCCACTGTGACTTCAATACCGGGTTGGCGGGTGGGGCGAGCCTTACCTTTGGGCGTGTTATTGTAGTTGTAAGGTTGTCATTGCGAGCGTAGCGAAGCCATCGCATCCAGACGAGCCGTTCGGCAGCGATGGCTTCGCTACGCTCGCAATGACAATGTTATATACTGAATTACGAAACCGCTCTAAGCTCTTATGACCGACGCCGACCTCGCCGCCTTGCGCCAGACCTACGCCCAGCGCACGCTGCTCGAAACCGATGTGCTGCCCGATGCCGTGCAACAGTTTCGGCAGTGGCTCGATGAGGCCGTGGCCGCCCAACTGCCCGAGCCGGCGGCCCTCACGCTGGCTACCGTAGATGTGACCACCGGCCAGCCCAGCCAGCGCGTGCTGCTGCTCAAGGGCCTGCCCGACAATGCGGGCTTTCTATTCTACTCCAACTACGACTCGCGCAAGGGCCATGAGCTGGCTGGCCAGCCACTGGCGGCGCTTAACTTTTTCTGGCCTGGCCTCGAGCGCCAGGTGCGGGTAGAAGGCCGGGTCGAAAAAGCCCCCGAAAACGTTTCTACCGAGTACTTCCAGAGCCGCCCGCGCGGCAGCCAAGTAGGAGCATGGGCCTCGCCCCAGAGCCAGGTTATCGGCAGCCGCGAAGAGTTAGAAGGTCGCGAGCACGAAATCGAAACTCGCTTCGAAGGCCAGAACCCACTGCCGCGCCCGGTCTATTGGGGCGGCTACGTGCTGCGCCCCACGCGGGTCGAGTTTTGGCAGGGCCGCCCCAGCCGCCTGCACGATAGGCTGGTGTACGAGCGCGAGGGCGATAGCTGGAAAATCAGCCGCCTGGCCCCGTGAGGTGAAGTGGTGAGGGGTGAACCAATCGGTCCCGTCATGCTGAACGCAGTGAAGCATCTTGGCCGTTTCGTTGCTAGCCAGTATCAGGAGTTAGTATACTAGCCAAGATGCTTCACTGCGTTCAGCATGACGGGGCACTTCCTCACTTTATAAACTTCTTACTTCATACTCACTTTCGCCAACTTACTCATCTACTCAATTACTCAATTTACCGCTTGGCTGAAATTCAACCCGTGCGCGGCTGGCGCTACAACCCGCAGCTGAGCGCCGAAATAGACGAAGTAGTATCGCCGCTGTTCGATGTGGTGAGCGTGCGCCAGCGCGAGGCGCTGTACCAGAACCCGCTCAATAGTATTCACCTGTCGGTGCCGCGCTCCGAGGGCGAGTTGTCGCCCCACGAGGCGGCGACACAGCGGCTGGCCCGCTGGCAGGCCGAGGGCGTGCTGCGGCAGGATGGGCTGCCGGGCATCTACGTTTATTATCAATATTTCCGGCTGCCGGGCTCGGCGCGGGAGTTTTGCCGCAAGGGCTTCATAGCCCACATTCGGGCCTACGACTGGGCCGAGGGCGTGGTGCTGCGCCACGAAAACACGCTGCCCGCCGCCGTCAACGACCGGGCCGAGCTATTGGCGGCCTTACAGTTTCAGACCAGCGCTACGCACGGGCTGTATCGCGACGAGATTTTCGGGCTGGAGAAGCTGATGGATGAGGCCATTCAAGACCCGCTCTGCCAGACCGAGGAAGACTACCAGGGCGCGCGCGATGTGCTGGCCGTGATTCAGGATGCGGCCACCATCCGGCGCTTCCAGCAAGTGCTGGCGGCCCGCGAGGTTATCCTGGCCGATGGGCACCACCGCTACGAGGGTTCGCTGGCTTACCGCCAGGCCCGGGAGCTGGCCGCTGGGCCTGGCGGCTACACCGGCCGCGAGCCCTGGAACTACCATCTCATGTATCTCACCAACTCGGCCAGCGACGACCTGCGCATCTTGCCTACGCACCGGGTGCTGCGTGAGCTGCCCGGCGGCCTCTCCGATGCCGAATTGCTGGCCCGACTGGCTGCCTATTTTACGGTGCAGCCCCAGGCCGAGGCGCAGGATTTGCCCGAGGTAATTGCCGGGCGGCGCTGGGCCTTTGGGTTGTACCTGCCGGGCGGGGCGGCCTACAAGCTGCGCCTGCGCCCCGAAGTACACACTCAGCTAAGCTGGGACACGACGCCCGAAGTAAAAGACCTTGACCTGACGGTGCTGCATTTTTTCGTGCTCGAAAAAGTGCTCGGTATCGTGGGCTCCGAGGCGCAGCGGGCCTGGCCCGGCGTGGCCTACGTGCGCGGCCTGGCCGAGTGTCTCCAGCAAGTAGACCGGGGCGAGGCCCGCGCCGCTTTTATCACCAATGAAGTGACGATGGCCCAGGTCGAAGCCGTGTGTTACTCAGGGGCTGTGATGCCGGCTAAGTCCACCTTTTTCTACCCTAAGACCCTGGCCGGGCTACTGTTTAGCAGTGTGCAGGACGAGGCGAAAGCGTCGGCGTTTGACCAGTATTTTCAGGCTGAGTAGCTGGTATGGTTGTCGTGCTGACTGTAGGGACGCACCTTGCTTGGAAAACGAACTATTAAGATAACTTGATGAATCTCATCCTTGCCTCCGGCTCACCGCGCCGCCGCCGCTGTAGCCGC
>CAXUKA010000246.1:0-9812 GCA_964251335.1 uncultured Hymenobacter sp. | reverse complement strand
AGAGAAGTTGAAAGGGGAGAAGGCCCGCATCATCACGGAAGAAGAAGTGAAGGTGGCCGAGCAAAACCGCGACCGGCAAATCATCGTGGCCGAGCGTAGTAAGCAGCGTACCGATGCCATCGAAACCGAGCGCGTGGCCCAGGCCAAAGCCCTCGAAGCAAATGAGCGCGAGCGCATTGTAGCCCTGGCGCAGATTGAGAAAGAAAAGGCGCTGGAAGAAGAGCGCAAGAATATTCAGGTGATTATCCGCGAGCGCATCACGGTCGAAAAAGCTACCGTGCAGGAAGAGGAGCGCATCAAAGACACCCGCGCCCAAGCCCTGGCCGAACGCGAGAAACTGGTAGCCCTCACCGCCGCCCAACAGCACAACGAAACGGCTACTATCAACTTCGTCGGCAACGCCGAGATGGAAAAGCAGGCCGCCGAATACCGGGCTAAGCAAGTGGTAATCGACGCCGAGGGCGAGCGCACCGCCGCCGACCACCGCGCCCAAGGCATGCGCATCATGGCCGAAGCCGAGGCCAGCAAAGCCACCGCCGTAGGCCTAGCCGAAGCCCAAGTGATGCAGGCCAAAGCCGCCGCCCACCAGAAAGAAGGCGAAACCCAGGCCGCCGTGATGCAGCTTACCTCATCGGCCGAGGCCCAGGCCATCCAGGTGAAAGCCACCGCTCAGGCCGATGCCGACGAGAAAATCGGTTTCGTGGCCGCCAAAGTCAACCGCGAAAAAGGTCTTGCCGAAGCCGATATAGTGGAGGCCCGTGCTAACGCCGACCAGAAAAAGGGCCTCGCCGAAGCCGTGGTCAATGAGCAGAAATTCACCGTCGAAGCCAAAGGCATTGAGGCCAAAGCCGACGCGATGAAAAAACTCGATGGCGTGGGCAAAGACCACGAAGAATTCAAACTGCGCCTCGATAAAGAAAAATCGGTGGAGTTGGCGCAAATCAACATCCAAAAAGACATCGCCGCTTCGCAAGCCGACGTAATTGGCGCGGCGCTGAAAGCCGCCAAAATCGACATCGTGGGCGGCGAAACCATGTTCTTCGACCAGATTATCGGCTCCATCACCAAAGGCAAATCCATCGACCGCACCGTGCACAACAGCGAGGTATTGAGCACGGTGAAAAACGCCTTTTTTGACCACAACGGCGGCGGCGATTTCAAAACTAGCCTGCGCAAATTCGTCAATCAATTCGGCATCAGCAGCGAGGAAATGCGCAACCTGAGCGTGTCGGCCCTGCTGCTGCAATTGATGAATAAGGCAAGCGACGAGCAGACGCGGAGCACGATTTCGCAGCTGTCGAGCACGGCGGCGGCGCTGGGGATAGGGGATAAGCTGGTGAAGACGATTGATTTGAAGTAAAGGCTCGCCGGGCGTGAACCTCACCCCCTAGCCCCCTCTCCAAAAAAGAGGGGGAACTAGCTCTAAATCTAGTCTTTAAAAACCATTATAAAACTAGAAACTAGTCCCCCCTCTTTTTTGGAGAGGGGGCTAGGGGGTGAGGTCCACGCTGGCACGTTATCGCCCCACCACTAGCCTTTAGTTTCAAACCCGTTATATATCTAATTACGCCTGTTAGCCAGCCAAGGCTAGGGGTGAGGCGCTTACGCAATGGAACCAACTCCCCAACTCGAAGGCGGCACCTACGAAATCCTCCGCAGCCGCCTCCAAAAGAGCGGCCTCGACCTGCAAGCACGCCTCGAAAAACTGAACATCGAGCGCAAAGCCGTATTCGGGGCCATCGACACGCACCTGCTGGGCACGAGCCGCATCACGACCACCAACAATTGCGTGCCGTGGGATATGGTGCCGGTAGGTACCAATTTCATCTTCGGCTTCAACGTCGTGATTGGTCTGAAAACGGAGACGGATTTAGCCGACGTATTTGGCGTGTACAACTACGCCAACCGCGAGTTTCAGCCGCTGGATTTGAAACTGCTCGAAAACCCGCAGTTTCTGGAGGAGTTTCGGAATTTATACAAGTATTATAAAAACACCCAATTCGTAAAATTTGCGGTGCTGGGGCCGCACTTGTTCATGGTGTTTCGGGTGGGCAAAAGCCCGAACGATATCAAGACCTTTAAGTGGCTGCTCAAGGATGATACGCTCACGTATCTCGACAATCGCAGCGACCACGAATACGTGTTTCCGCCGCAGCACGAGTTTGTGTGGAAGCGCGCCACGCGCGACATGCAAGTGGCGGGTAAATACCCGCATATCAGCATTGAGGATAAGGTTTTTGTCGAAACTATCGGCGGCGACCTCACCATTAAAGTCGAAAACAATACCGAAACCGGCCGGGGGATTCTCGCCGAGCCGGTGGCCGATAAAGACCAGACGCTCGACGATTCGGAGATTTATTACGCGGTAATTGATAATTTAATTCTGCTCAAAATCCGGCCGTATCAGGAGCCGGATTATCGGTATTTTTTATTCAATACCAAGCTGCGCACGGCCCAGCGCCTCGACGCGCTGGCCGATGCCTGCGTGCTGTTGCCCGACGGCCAGGGTTTAATTTTTCCGCACGGTTTTTACCTGCAAACTGGCGAGGGAAAATTATTCGAAAATGGCCTGCGCGACATGCTGTTTGAGAAGCGCATCGCGTCGCCCAATGGCGAAGATTTTCTGTATGTTTTCTACAATAAGGAGAGCGGCACGTATTTATTGCTGTCGTATAATTTAATTGCGCAGCGCGTTGACAACCCGATAATCTGCCACGGCTACGCCCTGTTTGAGGACGGAGAATTATGCTACTTCAAAGCCGATAGCGAGCCTAAAAAGCATCACGCGGTACAAATCTGGCAAACGCCCTATGTGGCTCCCGATTTTGAACTGCCCGTCACCCAGGATTCGGCGCTGTATAAGCTTGGCAACAAGGAGATAGTGCGGGCGATGGCCGAAGTGCAGGAAGTGCTGACGCTGGTGGGCAAGGAGGACAGCTACGCTGGCCTGTACCTCGACCTCATCAAGCGCACGACCACGCTGGCCGATGCCTACTACTGGCTGCGCGACCCCGCCACCCAGGCCCTGGCCGAGCCGCTCGCCGAGATTCAGCAGACCGCCACGGCGGCAGTGGATGAGTTTGATAAAGTGCGCAGTATCCGCAAAAGCACGGCCGAGGCGGTGCAGCGCGTGCTGGGCCAGGCCGACGAGCTGCGCGCCCGCATCAGCCGCATGGCCGATGTGACGGAAGTAAACGAATACGTGCGCCTGCTGGCCGAATTGCGCGCCACGCGGGGCGAAGTAATTTCGCTGAAAGAGCTGCGCTACGTAGACGCGCCCGCCGTAGAAAAAGCCGCCGCTGACCTCTCCGAAACCAGCAAGCAGATTGCCGGCCAAACCGTCGAATTTCTGCTGCGGCCCGACGCGCTGAAACCCTACGCCACGCGTGTGCAAGCAATTGCAGATAGCATAGAGAAAGTGCAAAAAGTAAGCGAGGCCAACGAGCGCGAAAAGGAGGCGAATGCCGTATCGAGCGAGCTGGAATTATTGATTGAAGTGGTGGGCAATTTGCCAATGGACGACCCCACGCAAACCACGCGTATCATCGACAGTATTTCCACGATTTACGCGGGCTTCAACCAGATACGGGCGGCGCTGAAACGGCGGCGGCAGGCGCTGGCCGGCACTGAGGCGCAGGCCGAATTTACGGCCCAGCTCAAGCTGCTGGAGCAAGCGCTGGTTAATTACCTTGACCTGAGCGACACGCCCGCCAAATGCGACGAATACAGCACCAAGCTGCTCGTGCAGCTGGAAGAATTGGAAGGTAAATTCCCCGATTTCGACCAATTCCTGACCCAAATCGCGGAGCGCCGCGAAACGGTGTACGAAGCGTTTGAGTCGCGTAAGGTGAGCTTGGTGGAAGCGCGCAATCAGCGCGCCTCGGCCCTGGCGCAGTCGGCCGAGCGCATTATCAAGGCGGTGCAAAACCGGCTCACGCGCCTCGAAACGCTGGCGGATATTAACGGCTATTTTGCCGCCGATATGTTGGTCGAAAAGGTGCGCCAAACCGTGCAGGATTTGCTAGCCCTTGGCGATACCGTGAAGGCCGACGAATTGCAAAGCCGCCTCAAAACGGTGAAGGAAGACGCGGTGCGCCAGCTGAAAGACCGCGCCGAGCTGTTTACGGACGGTGGGCAAGCGCTGAAATTTGGCTCTTACGCTTTTACTGTCAATACCCAGCCGCTGGACCTCACCATCGTGCTACGCGACGGCGAGCTGCACTACCACCTCACGGGCACCAATTTCTTCCAGAAAGTAACCGACCCCGCCGTGCTCACGGCCCGCCCGGTGTGGGACCAAACCGTGGCGTCGGAAAATGCGACGGTGTACCGGGCCGAATACCTGGCGTGGCTGGTGATGCAGGCCGCCGAGCACCCGAGCCCCGCCCACGGCGAGGTGCCGGCCGTATTCGCCATCGAAGAGTTGGCCAAGCTAACCATTGAAGAATTAACGAGCTACGTGCAGCAGTTTATGGCCCCGCGCTACGCCGAGGGCTACCTCAAAGGCGTGCACGATGCCGATGCTGCCGGGCTGCTCGCCGCGCTCGTGCGCCTCACGCGCGCTGCCGGTTTGCTGCGCTACCCGAGCAAGCTGCGGGCCGCCGCCGCGCTCTACTGGCAGCGCTTTGCGCTCGAAACCCAGCGTGCCAGTTGGCAGCGGCAGTTGCACGGCATTGGGGTGCTGCTGCAAGTGTTTCCCGATGCGCGGGAGTTTCGGGGCCTGATGCAGGAATTGCAGCAGGCCGTAGCGGATTTTGCCACGGCTACCGGGCTTTTCACGCTGGACGATGTGGCCGAAGCGGGCGACTATTTATTCTATGAATTGACTCACGGCGAAACGTTCGTCATTGCCACCGAAGCCAGCGAGCTGGTGCAGCAGTTTCAGCGCTCGCTAACCGAGCGCAACGCCCAGGCGCAGTACGAAACCTCGGTGGCGACGCTGGCCGACCAACCCGCCGCGCAGTTTCAGCTGGTGCGGCAGTGGCTGCGGTCGTTTGCGCAGCAAGCAGGGGTGGGGGAGCAGCTACTTGATTTCCAGGACGAAGCCGCGCAGCTGCTCGTCACCGCTAGCCTCGATGCGGCCCGCGTGGTGCCGACGCCGCTGCGCGAAATGCTTACCGGGCTGCAAGGCAGCCACCCGCTCATTCAGGACCGCACCTACCTCCTGAACCTGCCGGAGTTTCGGCAGCGGCTGCACCGCTACGCCCGCACGGTGGTGCCGCAGTTCGAGGCGTTTCAGCACCTCAAAAAAGACCTGCTGGCCAGCGCCGCCGACGAGCTGCGCCTCAGCGAGTTTCGGCCGCGGGTGCTGGCATCGTTTGTGCGCAACAAGCTCATCGACGAGGTGTACTTGCCGCTCATCGGGGCCAACCTAGCCAAGCAAATCGGCACGGCGGGGGCCGACAAGCGCACCGACCTCATGGGCCTGCTGCTGCTGGTGTCGCCGCCCGGCTACGGTAAAACCACCCTGCTCGAATACGTAGCCAACCGCCTGGGACTGATTTTTATGAAAATCAACGGCCCGGCCATCGGCCACGCCGTCACGAGCGTAGACCCCGCCCAGGCCCCCAACTCCGGCGCCCGCGAAGAGCTGCTGAAGCTCAACCTGGCCTTCGAGATGGGCGACAACGTGATGATATATCTCGACGATATTCAGCACTGCAACCCCGAGTTTTTGCAGAAATTCATCTCGCTCTGCGACGCCCAGCGCAAAATCGAGGGCGTGTACCAGGGCCGCGCCAAAACCTACGATTTTCGGGGCCGCAAGGTGGCCGTGGTGATGGCCGGCAACCCCTACACCGAGTCGGGCGAGCAGTTCCGCATCCCCGACATGCTCGCCAACCGCGCCGATATCTACAACCTCGGCGACATCATCGGCGACACCCGGCCGGCCTTTCTGCTCAGCTATATTGAAAACGCGCTGGTGGCTAACCCCACCCTGGCCCGCCTCGTGGCCAAAAGCCAGGCCGACGTGTACCCGCTGCTGCGCCTGGCCGAAACCGGCGACAGCACCGGCCTCACCTTCGAGGCCACCCACTCGCCGGCCGAAATCGCGGAGTACGTGGCCGTGCTGCAAAAGCTGCTGACGCTGCGCGACGTGGTGGCCCGCGTCAACGAGGAGTACATCCGCTCGGCAGCCCAGGCCAACGACTACCGCACCGAGCCGCCCTTCAAGCTCCAGGGCTCGTACCGCAACATGAGCAAGCTGGCTGAAAAAGTCAGCCCCATCCAGAACGACGCCGAAATCCAGGCCCTGCTCGCCACCCACTACACCAGCGAAGCCCAGACCCTCACCAGCGGCACCGAAGCCAACCTGCTCAAGCTCCGCGAGCTGCTCGGCTGGCTCACCCCCGCCGAGGCCACCCGCTGGGCCGACATCAAAGCCACCTTCGCCCGCAACCTGCGCACCAGCAGCGGCGGCCAGCTGCTCCAGGTCCTCACCCAGCTAGAAAATATCTCCGGCGGCATCGGCGGGATACGCGAGGCGCTGGGGCGGGAGTAGAGAGTTATATTGTTAGGAATGCTTATCTTGTATAAGGTCAGCTAAATCAAATCTATCAAATGGCAGTAAGCCCTGAAACCTTAGAGTTAATCCGAGTTGCTGAGAATTGGGATTATCATACAGTAACCGATGAAGAAATGCTCAAATGGTTACAGCAGGTTAGTGAACTTCATTTCATGGAAATGATTATTCAACATCCTGCTGCAATAGTTAGAGCACGTTGCGAATTAGATTATACTAAGTGTGCAATAGAATATGCTGGTGATATTTCATTCCTTCCAGAGAGTAAAAAGCATTTTGCTGGCATGCTTCGTTGTAATCTGAAAGGTGAGCCAGTATTTTATGGCGTACTTAAAGAAAAAATGACGGATGATAAGCAGGAAGAAATAGTTGCAATTCTAGAATCCTCTAAGATAGCAAATAAGCAGAATGTTTTTTCTGCAAAAGAGCATGCAGTAGTGAGCTATTGGGGGATTGAGAAGCCTTTTCGTGCTGCTATATTAGCTCATCATGAAGGATTCGCACAAGCGCACCCATTATTAGAAAAGGTTCGACAACGGTTTGCAGAGGAGATTCGTGATGACCCTAAGGGAGAAGATAGAGTTGCAATTGCAAAGTATTTATCTAGTGAATTCGCTAGACCTGTAGAGGATGGTGAAGACTTTAAGTATAGAGTGTCAAGTTTTATATCAAATCAGTTGCTTACCAACGGATGGGATGCTATTATTTATCCTACAGTACGTGGGGAAGGGATAATGCTTAATATAGCTATGAGGAAGGAGTTGGCAGACCCTAACCATAGCGATAATGTGTTGAAGTTAATTGACGTAGAAATTGCTTGGGCTCAGAAGCGCAGTAAGAAGTTCGAGATTATTTTATACAAGCGTAACGAAAATGATGATATGAGCGGACGATTTGATTTTAAACAGGTGAAAGGATTTAAAAAAGAGTTGGCCGAGTTACAAGAACGATTGTTGACCACACATGGTAAACCAGTACTTTATATAGTCCCTAAGGTTTAGTAGCGTAGGCTGATAGCGAATTTCCTCCATCTAGCCACTGTGTTGCTCCACCCCGCCAAACCTAGCCGCCCGCTAGCGGTTGGAGGAGGCAACTGTTCGTTTCCGAGTGAAACACCAGTTTTACCCTTCTCCAAACCAAACCACTACCTGCCCAATGGCTGAAGTAAAAGCCCTAGCTGCCAGTGCCGCCCACGGCCAGCTCGAACCGTTTAGCTACGACCCCGGCCCCCTAGGTGCCGAAGAAGTGGACATTGCCGTGGAATACTGCGGCATCTGCCACTCCGACCTTTCGATGCTCGACAACGAGTGGGGCATCTCGGCGTATCCCTTCGTGCCCGGCCACGAAGCCATCGGCCGCATCGTGGGCCTGGGCGACGTAGCGGCCCAAAAAGGCCTCGAAATCGGCCAGCGCGTGGGCGTGGGCTGGAGCGCCAGCAGCTGCCTGCACTGCGAGCCCTGCCTCCACGGCGACCAGCAGATGTGCACCACCTTGCAGCCCACCATTGTGGGGCGGCACGGGGCTTTTGCGCAGCAAGTGCGCAGCCATTGGGTGTGGGCGGTGCCCATTCCGGAAGGCGTAGACCCCGCCGAGGCCGGCCCGCTGCTGTGCGGCGGCGTCACGGTATTTGCCCCCATTATGGACCACGTGCAGCCCACCGACCGCGTGGGCGTGTTCGGCATTGGCGGCCTGGGCCACATGGCCGTCATGTTCCTCAGCAAGTGGGGCTGCGATGTCACCGCCTTCACCTCCAGCCCGCGCAAAATCGAGGAAGCCCACCAGCTAGGGGCCACCCGCACGGCATCGAGCGTCGACAAGGCCGAGCTGAAAAAGCTGGCCCGCACCTTCGACCTGCTGCTCATCACGGCCAACGTATCGCTCGACTGGAACGACATCATCGCCATGCTCAAGCCCAATGGCCGTCTGCACATCGTGGGCGCCGTGCTGGAGCCGATTCCGGTCTCGGTGTTTCCGCTGCTGCTCAACAACCAGTCGCTCGGCGCCTCGCCCACCGGCAACCGCGCTCAAATCGACAAGATGCTGCGCTTTTGCGCTCAGCACGACATCAAGCCCCTCACCGAGCACTTCCCCATGACCGAGGCCAACGCCGCCATGGACCACCTGCGCTCGGGCAAGGCCCACTACCGCATCGTGCTCGATAACAACCTGTAAGAGTTGCTGTTTGCCAAAAAAGGCCTCATCGCGTTGCGGTGAGGCCTTTTTTGTAGCGCGGACTTTTAGTCCGCGAGTGCCATACGTATCAACTCGCGGACTAAAAGTCCGTGCTACGTGCTAGCTTCCTCGTATCTCGTCCTTAATCTCGGCCACAAACTGCGCAAACTCCGGCTCCGATTCCACATCAGGGTGCCAGGCCAAGCCGAGCTGGGCTAGGTTGTACTGGTGGCGAGGGCTGAGGGTAGCGCCGGGCAGCAGCTGGCCGGTGTCGGGGCTGCGCTCGGGAGCCAGCAGCCAGAGGCGGTCGGCGAGGGCGGTGGTGGTGGCAATGTCGTGCGACACGATGAGCACGGTGTTCAGCTCGTCCATGGTCGTGACCTCGATGATGATTTTTTTGACCTCGTCAATCATCGCCACATCGAGGCCCGAAAACGGCTCGTCGAGCAAAATGAGGTGTTCGGAGCACAGCAGCTGTTGCGCAATGGCCGCCCGCTGCCGCTGCCCGCCCGAGAGGTGCGCCGGATACTTGCTAGCGTGCGCCAGCAATCCGAAGCGCCCTAGGTAGTGCTCAACGCGGGCCTTAGCCTCAGCCGGGTCGTGGTGGCGGCGGGCGGCCAGCAAGAGGTTATCGCGCAAGGAGTAGTGATTGAACAGCGGGTAGCGCTGCTGCACGTAGCCTACCATGCCGGCCTGCACGGGCTCCTGCGCCTCGCCCACCAGTACGGTGCCGGCGCTCGGGGCCGCCAGCCCCGCCAGCAGCCGGCATAGCACCGACTTGCCGATGCCCGAGCGCCCATAAATGCCCACCACTTGCCCCTGGCTGATGCCGGGCCGAATCACGTCGAGCACCTGGGCATTGAGGTCGCGCAGAATAAGGTCGTTGTTGTAGCTCATCGAGACGTGGTCGAGCGTGAGTAGCGGCGATTTGTAGGAATAAGGGAAGGCAGTCATGACTTTGCGAACGTGGCGCCTCACCCCCCGGCCCCCTCTCCGAAAAGGAGAGGGGGAGCCACGATAGGGCTAACGCACTTTAATTATGTTGTTTAGAAATCTACTTCATAGTCGTCAGGCTCCCCCTCTCCTTTTCGGAGAGGGGGCCGGGGGGTGAGGCGCC
>CAXUKA010000245.1:0-9812 GCA_964251335.1 uncultured Hymenobacter sp. | reverse complement strand
GCTCAAGTGAGTTGAGCTTTCACTTGAGCCTTTAGGGGTTGAATGGCTCAACTCACTTGAGCCTTGAGCTGTGAAGCAGTAACTCGTTGGGGTGCGACGGTTGCCGGAAATGAAGGCGATTAGCCCAGCTTTCTGCAAGCGCAGACGGGCATTTATTAGCCCCTGTTCGGAACAGCCCAGCGCTGCTTGTAGTACCCCGTTGGAGGCGCTGAAATCGGCTGGCCAGCCCTCGTCGTTGCAGATGGCTACTAGCTCAAAAAACAGGTATGCCTCCAAGGGCGAGAATACCTCGCGTAGCCGCAGCTTGCGGAAGTGATTGGTAAGGGCATAGCCATTTAATGCAGGGGCAGGCATGGGAAGAGTGGGTAAGCGGTGGGCAGCCTAGTGGGCGAAGTGGTCCACCGAAATGGACCACTTCGCAGGAGGGCGACTAGGCTGCGTGGGCTAGCTCCTGCACTTGCTCGTATTCCTCCTGCGGCCGGACGGATAAGCCACGAATAGCTGCTGCTTGCGAAGCTTGAGCGTCAATTGCAGCCTGGTCAGCAGCCTTTTGCTTAGCGCGGAATTCATTAGCAATGTGCCCGATAGTTTGCCGGCTAACAGCCGCGTTCAAGGCGGTGGCTTGCAGGTCACTGTGGTGACGCATCCAATCAATCAGGATGGCAGCATCGTGCAACTTGTAATGCTCTGTGAGGCAGAACTCAGTCCCGTTATTGCTGTGGCGCAACGTGATAACTAGCACCCCCGACTTGCATTTGCGGGCTTGACTAGCGGTTATTAAGTGGCAAGACTCCTGAGCAAGTAGGAAATCGCGCAGTTGCTCGTGAGGCAGCACAACCCGATAATCAGGCAAGTCCAAGCCACCCTGCATCCGCATGGTGAGTTCGTAGGAGCTATGCCGTAGCTCCGACTCTTGCTTGAGCCAAGTAGCCTGCCGTAGCGTTAGGCCTGACTGCTTTATGGCATCCGTACCCAACCCAGCCAAGATGGGTGCGGGCAGGCTTATGTAGTGCGTAATCCGGTAGAGGGTATGGGTAGCGGGACCACGTTCGCGGCTAGTGTTTACAAAGACGGTATGCGTTCCATCCTCGTGTAAGCAATAAGATTTCAAGTCGCAATCCAACACGTCGGATTCCAGAATAATGTGCGCGTCGCCCTTTTCCCAGCGACGGCGGGCACTTTTGCTCTCTGGGTAAGCTGGGCCAGCGTAGCGACCAAAAGAATGGCGTGTCACTACTTTCTTGAGGGATTCCTCATAGTAGCCCCATTCGTGCCAGTAGGCTGCGCCCTCGGTCAACTGGTCGAGCGAAGTGACGAGCTGCATGGCTAGTTGGGTGCCAGCGGGAAAATATTGGCCCATTGGCTCGTAAGTCTCATCGTTGAGTGTGACTGTTTTCATGCCACGAAAGGCACTAGGCTCCTGCATCTTGCGGTCGCTGAACAACCAAGGCAGAGTAGGGTCGAGGGCGAAGGAGGCAATCTTTTGCGTATTCATATAAAAGTGAAGATTAGATGAAGTGGAAATGAAAGGGCCGACGTACCTTTGTGCCCATCGGCGGGCCGTTGTGTGGAGTCCGTTGAGAAAGTGAGCCAGCCGGGGATGACAGCCCTCCGGTTGGCTTTTTTTATTAGGCGGCCAGCCGCGAGCGCCGGATAAGGCGAGCCTCGTTGTAGGCGTCGAGGCTGGTGCGCAGGTAGCGCAGGCCGCCTTCGGTTTTGAAAACCAGCAGGGTATCGGGCTTTTTGCGCTCGCGGGCCAGGGTGGCTTGCGAGAGGCCCGTTATGCGCTGGGCTTCCTCCTCGCGTACCCATTCCGGGAGGGCAGCTTCCACGCGGGCGAGGCGGGCCAGAACGGCTTCCAGCTTTTCTTCCAGGGAGAGATGTTGCTGCAGGGAGGGTACTTGCATGGCGAGTAGGCGATTAGGCAGCCAGGCGGCTTTGCTGGCGCTCGGGGTACATGGCAATCACGAGGGCTTCGCGGCGGCGCTCCAGGGCCAGTTCGTGGGCGTGGTCGGTGAGGTCGATTTCCGAGAAGTAGAGCTGGATGCCCCCCAGCCAGCGCTCGCGCTGATTGGGCTCGGGGAAGCGCACGGCTTCGCGGCCGGCGTAGGTAGTGGCGTACTCGGGGCAGAGCGGCACGTAGGCCCGCAAGGCGTAGGGCTGGCCCTGGGCATCGACGCAGAGGCAGTAGCCCAGCACCGGCAGCACCGTGCCCTTGGGGCGGCCCGCTATCGGGGCCTTGAAGTGCAGCAAGTCGCCTTCGAGCAGGCCCTCGGTGAGCGGTATCGGTTTCTCGCCCTTGAGGGCGGAGGGCAGGGGTGGCAGCAACGGCTTTTCCATAGCTGGAAGTGAAAGAGAGGTGTGAGGTGAAAAGAGAGAAAGAGCAGGGGAGTGACTTAGGCGGCCTGCGCCACGGCGGGTACCTTGTCGGGGTTGGCAGCGGCCCAGGTGGCAAAGCCGGTAGGGTTGGTTTCCTCGGCGAGCTTGAGCACGGCGGGCCAATACTTTGACTTGAAAAACTGGTTGCGCACGATTTGCACCAGGTTCGAGAAGCTCATGCAGCCCGTGCGGTCTACCAGTATTGCCAAATAGCCTTCCGGCATCAGGTCGCGGATTTTGAGGGGCGGGGGTTCGGGGTTTTTCTCCATCGGGTAGTAAGAAAAAGTGGTGTACCTTTCGACTGTTAGTGTTAGTATTGGCAAAGATGAGGACTGTTACTGATACTTTCAAAATAAAGTTGAGTAAAAAATAGAGTATTAGTCTAAATTATTTTATAAATGACTGATGTTCAAAGTCTTTCTGGAAGACTCAAATTGCTGCGCAAAGGACAAAAACTCACTCAAGATGAGCTCGCTGAGCGCTTGGGGGTGACTAAGAGTGCTATCTCAAAATTTGAAACTGGCAATAGTGCTCCCTCTTTTGAGACATTGAAAAAAGTAGCAATACTCTACAATGTGTCTACTGACTACCTTTTAAATGGCAGTAGCTCAACTTTTGCTACACAGGCACAAAAATTTTCGCCGTATCCTACCGGCCAGACGAACGTGCAAGCAGTAGGCCTACTGTCTGATATTCCCCTTATCAAGCTGCGGCGTGTGAGCTTCAAGGCCCGCGCTAGTTTTGGCTACATGCAGATGCAGCGCTTTAAGGATACCGATATTTTCGACACGGTGCTATTTCGTCTGCCACCCGGCCGCACCGAGGAAGACTATAAGGATGCCCTAGTCTTTGACATAGAAGGCGACAGCATGGAGCCCAGCCTACGCGATGGCCAGCAGGTCATTGCATGGCCTGTATCGGACAGCCGCTGGGAGTATCTACACAACACCATTTGTGTAGTTGACTACGCTGAGGAAGTAACTGTGAAAGCCATTCTAAAGAACGACCTCAATAACACTGATGGTCTGACCCTACACGCCACTGGCGGAGCTGGTGGCTCATTCACCGTAGCCCGCAAGGACATTCACTCTATTTGGGAAGTGAGGGAGTTCTATGGCGTTGTGCCAGTGCGGCTGCTGCCATGAGCGCGTCGTACTAGTTGTCTTCAGTAGCTGCCAAGCTTTCACTGCCTACTTTTATAGTATAGCGAACAGGTTTGGCTTTTTAATCTTGAATAATTAGGCTTTTTAACAGGTAATGTCATCATCTGCCACTCAGTCTGTGCAGGTTGCTCCATCCATATTAATATGGGCTAGGGAGAGTATGGGCATGTCTCATGCTGATGTAGCTAAAAAGTTCAAAAAGACTGAACAAATGGTGCAAGCATGGGAGAATGGAGATGTCTTTCCTACATTCTCTCAACTAGAAAAGCTAGCTTATGAGGTTTATAAAAGGCCATTAGCTGTTTTTTTTCTCCCAGAGCCTCCTAAAGAAACAACAGCAAAACAAGATTTTAGAACACTTCCTGATAAGGATGTTTCTTCACTTTCTCCTACACTAAGGCTTTTTATTAGAAGAACTAAGCATCACCAAGTAGTTCTGAAAGAGCTTTATACAGGTGTTAATCCTGCTGAGCGTAAAATATATAAAGATTTATCATTTCAACTGAAATTCGATGCTAGGAAATCAGCAATATATGTGCGTGATTACTTCGGATTGGACCAGGTAAAAAAGAAAGCTTTCGCACAAAACAGCGATGCTTTTAATAGTTATCGCGGACTAATAGAAGAAGCTGGAATTTTCATCTTTCAATACCCGCTGAAAGAAGTAAGAGGGTTTTCTTTGATGGATAAAGAATTTCCAGTGATAGTGGTCAATAGTTCTGATGCACCAACAGCTAAAGTGTTTACTCTTTTTCATGAATTATGTCATATATTATTTAATACAGGTGGTGTATTTCGTGATTTCATAACTGAGGAATTGCGCTTAGGAGCGGCAGATATAGAGCAATTTTGTAATGAATTTGCTTCTGAATTTCTTGTGCCTAGTGAGGAGTTAACAAGCTTTTTGCGCGATAAATACAAACAAGGGCCTGATTGGGATGATGATGCTGTAAGGTCTATAGCAGCTTCTTTCAACGTGAGCAAAGAAGTGATATTGAGGAGGTTGCTTGACTTAAAGCTGGTGGATAAATCTCATTATAGCAAATTAGTTAAGCGCTGGAATGACCAGTATTTTAAACTTAAGGAGCAGCGCAAGACTAAAAAAGGAGGTCCTAGCTACCAAACCCTAGTGATTAGTCATTTGGGAAAGAAGTTTATTTATGAAGTGCTAGAGAATTACCATTCGGGGAAACTTGATATGGTAAGAGCATCTAACTTTCTCGGAGTTAGAGCTAACCAGTTATCTAAACTTGAAGATAAATTGTACTAGTACCTAATGAGTCTTCTTTTTCCTCCCAAGTACATATTTGATTCAGGCCCATTTATTAGGTTGCGTGATTACCCGCCTGATATTTTTCCTTCGGTCTGGGATAATCTTAATAGAATGTTTAAATCTGGCGAGATTGTTTCATGCAGAGAAGTGTATAATGAATTGACTATGAATTTTGCAGGTGATGATGAAACAAGTAAGTGGGCGAAGAAAAATTCCACTTTCTTCCATAAGCCAAATGCGAGCGAATTAGCCAAGGTTTCGCAGATACTGCTTAAATTCCCTCATCTAATCAAAGAGGAAATATCACTGTCTACTTCACCTCAGGCCGACCCTTTTGTAATAGCTCAAGCTAGTGTAAATGGCTGCGTATTAGTCCATCAAGAAAAATATAAGCCAAATGCCCCTAAAATTCCAAATGTATGTGAACACTTCGGAGTGAAGGAGATGTCGCTCCATAATTTTTTTAGGGAACAAGGATGGCGGTTCTAGTTCATAATAGCAAGTAGCTAATAAAAAAGCCCCATATTAAAGGGGCTTTTTTAGGATTGTATCGTAATTCTAAGAAAACATAGTTGCAGCACCTGACTGACTAATCTCAACCTTCTCTGCATTCATTGCTACTGTTTTGCGGTAATCCTGCGCCTCAGCTTCGTGTAGAAACTCAATTGCGCCGTGGTTGGCTAGTACTGCCTCCGCTATTTCCGTGAGTGAGACACGGAAAAACTCTTTCCGCTCATTGATACGATTAACTCGCCGCTGATGGAAAATTCGGTGCAAGGTATTTTCTAGCTTGGGTGCATCATCACAGTAGATGATAGCATGCACGTCAAACTGGAACGGCACCGAAGCGTCGCCCAATTCCTTCACCCGGTCCATTGGGTCAAGTCGGCGCGTCATACCGATTTTATACACGTCCTCACCAAAAGAGCCAATGTTAGAAATGACGTAGACATGGCCCGAGCGGGTAAGTTGCGCCTGGGAGATGGCCCGTTGTTTGAGTTGCTGCGCCTGAGTGAGTTGCTGTTGCAGGGCATCAATCTGAGCTAGCAGCTTTTGCTGTTTCTCACCGGTGGCTTGCTCTACCTCTTGCTGAGCTTTGCGCAGAGCTTCGGCGAAGCGTCGCTCTTCCTTCTCGGCATCAAGTTTGGCTTTTTCCAACTCGCGCTGCGCCTGCTCCTCCTCGCGCATCTGCTCCCGAATTTGCCGCTGAAGCTCTTTCTCGGCTTGTATTTTCTCCTGCATTTCGTGTACGAGGTACAACTCCCGTAGGCGTAAGTCGAGATAGGTAGCAGATATACTGCTATGCTGTGAGGTGCTGATTTTGTTGATGGCCTCGTAGGATTTCTTAATCCGCGTTTCCATCACTAACACGTTGTTGAACTTGACTTTGGCAATGGCGGCATCACACTCGCCATTAAAGGCCCGGATAATAAGTTTGAGGTATTGTGCCGTGTTCTTACGCCCTTCGGTTACACTGCCATTCACTGTCCACTCAGTGGAGCAGGTAGCAGCGGTACCGGCCGTAATAAGGTTTTTCTGTGCAGTCCGTGTGTGTTCCAGCTTTTGCTGAAACTCAGCCGACGTGGGATAATCGAAGCGGGGCTTATAAAAGCCGAACGCCTGTAGATTGGATTCCTCATCTAGTGCCGCAAACTCAGCTTTGAGCTCTTTGATTTGCTGCTGAAAAGATTTTTGTTCTATTTGCTGCTTTCGCCGCTTTTCTGTAAGCTCCTCGATAGACTGTGTCAATCGGCCTTTGGTATCGGCTAAGTCCTGCACAATACGTGACCGTTCTGCATTGGCCGCCGCTAACAACTGCTCCCGCTCGGCGTCCGCATTTGTTATGATGCGCTTTGCCTCGGCATCCGCATCTACGACGGGCCGAAATCGCTCCTCCAGTGCGCCAAGCTGCTGCCGTGAGGTGTCACGCTCCGCAGCCGCAGTATCGCGCTCCATAGCCACAGCATTGCGCTCCATAACCGCAGTATCGCGTTCCGTGGCGTGTCGCTTGGCTTTCCAGAAGAAATAACCGCCTGCTGCCAGGCACAGACAAAGTAAGCTGAGTAGTAGGGTTGTAGTCATAGGATTAGGCAAGCAGTTTGGCTTTGTGTACTATGTATTCCTCTTCGGTAAGCGCGCCTTTTTCCTTTAGCTGGAATAGGCGCTCCAATTCGTCGGCAATGTTTACTGTAGCAGGCTTTGCAGTCGGAGGCGGCGTCGCAGCTACCATTGTAGCACTAGGCATAGGTGATGGGTTCGGAAGAGTGGCCGCAGTGCGAGTGGCCATCACTGCCATAGGTTTTGAGGGAACTACAGGAGTTGTGGGAGCAGCTTGCTGCACGACCGTTACGGACGGCTGCACATCCTTGCTTACTGCCCAAATGAGCGCGCCGACCCAGCCAATGACCGTCCAGCCAGCTAGCAGATTGAGCCAGAAAATTGCTGTTGCATTGCGTTTGCCCTGCGCTGCAATAGCGGGAATAAAGTAGAAAAGTGCCAGTATGGCGAAAGCAATAAAACTGCCCATAGAGCGAGAAGATTGGGTGGAAAGACTTGAAACCTACACACTAACTCTTTAATAAGCAAATTTTCTAATATTTTGACAAGCTTGTTCACAGTCAGTTAGGAACATTACTATTTTTACTGTCTTTTATCTGAGTAAATAGCCCATAAAAAAGCCCTGTATTAACGGGGCTTTTTTATGGCTGAGTTTCGGTAGCAACTAATAATTGCCATTCTATTCTGCCACAGCTTTTGGGGTGTGTAGATGCGCTTTGAGCAGGCAAAGCATGGCCTTTAGTTGAAACTGCCTCATGTCCACAGTTCTTACAGCGGTAGATGCCAGAATATGGAGCTTGCTGCCCAGGATGATGCGTTTCGCCGAAAGTGGCTGCGCTGGCCAAGTCATGCAACTCTCTGACGAGTGTGGGATGATAGAAAAGTGCCATAAGTCTATCGGATTACTTCCGCTTATGGTAGTGGTTATTAGTAGCCTTATTCTTGTACGAGCCGCCTTTGTGCGACGAGCCGTGCCCACCCTTATAGTGGCCCCGCTGAGCAAAGGCAGGGGAAAAGGGCAGGCCAGCCAGCAGGCTGAGCATTGCCAAGGTGAAAAACAGCTTTTTCATGCGGTGGGTGAGAAATGGTGAGCCGTAAACGTACAGCCTTTCTAACTCCCTCATTAGCGTATAAATACGGTATTTAGTAGCACCCGTGTTTATACGGGTATGGCGATATTGATAAGCCCGGCAATTGGCGTAGCTTCGTGGCACCCTTCCTACACCCACAGCTATGGCAACTTGGCAGTTCATTGAACTCGCAACCCACCCCGACACGATAATCAACGTGTCGCAGATTGTCTCTATCGAAAAAGTGGAGGTTGTACTTTCGGAGCAGAAGCGTAAGGCTTACGAGGTGGCAGGTTCGCCAGCTGCTATTATCCACGCCATCAACGTTTACTTGGTTGGAAGCAAGAATATAGAGCTAGTATTCGACTCAGAAGCACGGTGTATTGCTACGCTCAAAATGGTGCGGATGGCGCTCAAGCCGCTGCTGGTCAAGAAGCCCTCTTTGCCAGGTGATGAGCCCTCTACGCCTAAGAAGCCTCGGCCATTCACAACACGTAGAAAGCCGCGCAATCCAGACAACGGGCCCAGTCAAGCAGAACAAGCGCCTACCGGCGATAGCTAGGGTGAAATAGAAATAATCTAAAGCAGCCCCACGCAAACCCAGTACACCCCGCCAGTAGGGGAGGCCCACAAAAAAGCCCCGTTAATACGGGGCTTTTTCATTAGTCCTTCGTTACTATCGGCTCCACTGGCGGCTGGCGTTTTTTGAACAGTAGCACGAGCGCCCAAACGTTCGCGACAAAGCTGACCAGTTTATCGGCGATATACCAGGCATCACCCTGCCAGATAATACGGAAGTATTTGGGCTCCATAAGGTAATTGAATACCAGCAGCATGCACACCCCAGCAAAGAAGCTTTTGGCCCACTGTACCCCGCGCCGTATCGCGTAGATAAGCCCCAGGAAAAGCAGGTAACTCAGGGCGGCCTTCGTTATTTCTGCCTGGGTAGTAGGCGGCGTGCACAAGTGAAGCTGCACGCGAATCACCTGACTTAGTGCGGAGAAAAACAGGCTTCCCAAGAGCAGATTGGAAGCTAGTACGTCGTTCTTATTATGGGTAGCCATTGGAGCAGGGGCGAAGCAGGGCGAAATATAGCTGTCCAGAGAGTTTGGTAACTGCTGTGCTTACCGTAGCTTCGCCACTCTTGTAACTCCCGGCTCTATGGTCGCCTCTCGCAGGCCCGCGAGTAGGGAGCACCCTAAGCTTGCTTTGTCTTCACCCTTATTGAAAACAAGCAATGCCCAAGCTCTCCACCGCTCGCCGCCTCAAAGTCACCCCGCACTACACCCGCCTGCACCCCAGTCTTAAAGTCACCTCAGCCCTTCGCCTGTCCGGCGACTGGTTACTGGATGCCGGCTTCCACCCTGGCGACATTGCCACCGTCGAAGTAGGCGAGGGGCAACTGACTATCACCAAAGCCTGACTACAAAAAGCCCCGCATCAACGGGGCTTTTTCTATCTTCGGGGCATGGCAACTTGCTGCCTCTCGGTAGTACCACGTTTATGTATGGACTAGTCCTGTTTCTGCTACTCCTCCTGGCTGGGGTCGTACTGCTGACAGGCTGGACCGCTTGGCGCGTGTACCGCCAGCCTACGTCGGGGCGGTTAGTAGAGCATGGCGTCCTGTTGTTGCTTTGGCTGTGGTCCTGGGTCCTGAGCGGGCCGCGCTACCAGGCACAATGGGGTAATTGGGGGCCAACGCTCTATGTAGGTCACCTAGTACTCTTGTTAGGGCGAGTAATAGCCGCGCAACGTGCCCGCACACCCCGCCAGTAGAAGAGAGGTGACAGAAAGCCCCTGTTACGACAAGCCCTTTCTGTTACGCGCGAGAAGAGGCATAGGTATTTATACGGGGTATGATTTTAAGTA
>CAXUKA010000244.1:0-9916 GCA_964251335.1 uncultured Hymenobacter sp. | reverse complement strand
CTAACGCAAAAGAGGCGGCTGCAACCTAGGTTGCAGCCGCCTCTTTTGCGTTAGTGATTGCCAGTTGATAACCCAAGTTCTAGCCCTTCGCGCCGCGTGGCGGTGCCACAATTTCCGAGTTCTTCTGGAGTTGCACTATGGAAGTTGCGGGCTGGGAAGCAGCAAGCACCCACGCAAGCACAGCATAGGCTGAATAAAGCTGCGATGTACAGCATCGAAAGAGCGAAGTCATGCACACAGTTCTCCCTAAAACCAACCAACAAAAAAGGCAAGCCCTATCGGACTTGCCTTTTCATGCTTCCTTAAACGGCAGCCAGCGCTAGGCTAGCTGCCGCCAGAGAATTACTTCTTGCGCACGGGAGCCTTGCGGCTGTGGGGCGCGCCGGTGCCGGTAGTTTTCTTGCCGGGCAGCTTCTTGCCTTCGGCTCTCAGCTCCGAGATGCTCGGGGCGGGGCCATACTTCACTTCGGCAGCGTTGGCTTCGCCGGTGAGGTAGGGGTCGAAGTCTACGCGACGGTTCAGCGCTTGGCCAGCAGCAGTTTTGTTGTCTGCAATGGGCTTGGCTTCGCCATAGCCACGGCTCTCGATACGCTCGGCGGGGATACCGTGGTCGAGCATATACTTACGGGCCGAAGCAGCACGCTCGTAGCTCAGGCGCAGGTTGTAGTTGTCATCGCCTTTGCTATCGGTGTGGCCAGCAATGGAGCGCGAGTAGTCGGGGTACTCGTTCATAATCTGCACCATCTGGTCGAGGCGCGGGTACGACGAAGCTTTCAGCGTAGCCTTGTTGAAGTCGAAGTTGATGTACTTCGTGGCCTCATTGAGTATTTTCTTCTGCTCAGCCTTAATCTCGGGGCAGCCTTTGTTGCTGGCGGGGCCGGCACGGTCGGGGCAGCGGTCTTGGTAGTCGGGTACACCGTCACCATCACGGTCGAGTGGGCAGCCTTTGGCATCTACTTTCACGCCGGCTGGGGTGCCGGGGCACTTGTCGAGGTAATCGGCTACGCCGTCACCATCAGCATCGAGTGGGCAGCCCGAGGCATCTACCCGCACACCAGCGGGGGTGTTGGGGCACTTGTCATCGGCATCGGCTACGCCGTCGCCGTCAGCATCGGGGCAGCCTTGCAGAGCAGGCAGGCCCTTCACATCGGGGCACTTGTCTTGGTAGTCGGCTACGCCGTCGCCGTCGGTATCGAGCGGGCAGCCTACTTCATCTACTTTCACGCCAGCGGGCGTGTCGGGGCACTTGTCTTTGCGGTCGGGCACACCGTCGCCGTCGGTGTCTTTGGCTTTGCCAAGGGCAAGGGTCATGCCTACCGAATGCACCAAGAACCGGTCGTAGAGCTTGTCATTAGGGCCACCGAGGTTGTCAACTCGTTCGGAGAAAGGGTAATGCTGTGCCGTTTGCACATCAATGGCCAATGCCGGCGTAATGCGGAAGCGGATGCCCGCAGCCCCAAACACCTCCCAGGAACGCACTTGCGTGGAGAACGTGCCATTGATAGGCACGTAAGAATTGCCGTTGCCGTAGGCATAGTTGCCCGAGCTATTGGCCACGAAGAAGCCACCGCCACCCAGCAAGTAGGGCTGGAGGAAAAAGTCCTCTTTCAGAATCTTGCCATTGTTCAGCTTCAGCTTCAGGCCGAGGTCAAACATGCCCGTCTTAGCAGTGAAGCTATTATAGGGTGCGTTGTCGGCAATAAACTTGTAGCTCTGATAATTGCCGATAAGGCTGACATCAAACGAAGGCGACAAATACTGCGTGATGTGTGCGCCTACACCAACTTGGGCCGGCAGATGCAATTGCCCAAAGTCGGAGCCCAGGTTTCCATGGTATTGCAACAGACTCAGGTTTACGCCAACGGCTGTCTTTTTATCAGGAGTTTGGGCGTGGGCGATAATAGGAGCCGATACGCTACCCGCCAAGGCAAGCGCCCCGGGTAGCAATGCCCGCAGAGAGGAAGAAATTCTTCGCATAGAAAAAAGGTGTGAAGGTGGGATTTGATAGACCGTGACTAAGGCCAATGTGGCGCTATCTAGCGCAAAATTCGGCATAGGGTTGCCTTTTTCGGGCCATTTAGCGGCCAATTAGCCAAAATACTAGCTCAGACAACCCCTTTATCCGCTAACTACGCGCTGGTTTACTGTAGGTTTCGTATGGTTGAGCTTTTTTCTCCGGCACCCCGATTAAAGCAAAAACCCTACAGCAGCAATAAGCTCCTGTAGGGTTTAAGCAGTGAGTTAATCTCCTAGCTACATCCGGCCAAAATTCAGCCCTAGAATGAGCACGATGCCGAGTACCATGAGCAGCAGATAGGTTTCGACCGAGCCGGTTTGCACGAAGCGCAGCAGCTGGCCGCCGGCCAGCGTAACGCGGCCCACACCGTTGGCGATAGGGTCGATAACGCCGTTTTCCACAAACTTGTAGAGGCCTTTCGACAGCGCCATGGTGGGCTTCACGAATATCGCGTTGTACAGCTCATCCACGTAGTATTTGTGGTACACGAGGCTGTCGATACCTGAGCGCTGGCTTTCTTCTTCGGCGGGGCGCTGAGCGCGGGCCACGTACATGACGTAGGCGAAGATGATACCAAGCACGGCCACCAGCACTGACACGCCGATGAGCATCAGTTCAGTATTGTGCTCGGGCTCGGTGGTGAAGGCAGCGGGCAGAATTTCTTTTGAGTAAGTGAAAATTGGGGCCAGGTAATCGGCCAGGTAATGTTTACCACCCAGGAACATGGGCGCGCCCATGAAGCCGCCCACGGCCGACAAAATCGCTAGGATAATCAGCGGCAGCGTCATGCTGGCCGGCGACTCGTGCAGGTGGTGGCGCTGCTCCTCGGTACCCCGGAACTCGCCGAAGAACGTGAGGAACAGCAGACGGAACATGTAGAAAGCCGTCAGGAACGACGTAAATACACCGATGGCCCACATCACTTTGCTGTGCTCGTAGACGTGGCTCAGGATTTCATCTTTCGAGAAAAAGCCTGCGAACGGCGGAATGCCCGAGATGGCCAAGCAGCCGATGAGCATCGTGATAAACGTGATGGGCAATGCTTTGCGCAGGCCGCCCATGCGGCGCATGTCCTGCTCGTTGCTCATGGCGTGAATAACCGAGCCGGCACCCAGGAAGAGCAGCGCCTTGAAGAAGGCGTGCGTGAGAACGTGGAAAAACGACGAGGTGTAGCCCATTACGCCGAGCGCCAAGAACATATAGCCCAGCTGCGACACGGTGGAGTAAGCCAATACTTTCTTGATGTCGTTCTGCGCCAGACCGATAGTGGCGGCGAACAGCGCCGTGGCGAGGCCGATGATGCCCACTACTTCGAGCGTGTGCGGGGCCAGCGTAAAGAGCACATTGGCGCGCAGCACGAGGTAGATGCCGGCCGTCACCATCGTAGCGGCGTGGATGAGGGCCGATACCGGCGTGGGGCCGGCCATAGCGTCGGGCAGCCAGGTGTAGAGCGGCAGCTGCGCCGATTTACCCATTGCGCCCACAAAAAGCAGCAGCGTGATGAAGGTACAAACGCCTACGCCGTAGGTGCCAAACTGGCCAAGGTGGGCCTTCTGGAACACCTCACCGTATTGTACCGAGTTGAAAGTGAGGTAAATCAGGAAGATACCGAGCAGGAAACCCAGGTCACCAACGCGGTTGATGATGAAGGCTTTTTTGGCGGCGTTGTTGTAGCTGGTGTGCTTGTTCCAGAAGCCGATGAGCAGGTATGAGCACAGCCCTACGCCTTCCCAGCCAATGAAGAGGATGACGAAGTTCGAGCCCATCACCAAAATCAACATGCTGAACACGAAGAGATTGAGGAAGCTGAAGAATTTACCCGCATTCTCGTCGTGGCCCATGTAGCCGATGCTGTAGACGTGGATGAGGAAGCCCACACCCGTAATCAGCAGCAGCATTATCAGGCTGAGCTGGTCAATCTGGTAGCCGAAGGGAATTTGGAGCGAGCCCACCGAAATCCAATCGAAAAGCTGCACGGTGTACTGGTACTTAAAGCCCATAAACAGCGTGAGCGACAGCAGGAACGAAGCCAGCACGGTAGCGCTGCCGATGAGCCCGGCCAGCGTGCCCGACAGCTTGCGGTTTAGCAACCCATTAAGCAAGAAACCCAGGAAGGGCAGGCCAGGAATAGCGGCGTAAAACAGCGCCGAATAAGGCGCGGTAGCGCCGGGTAAAACAGTTTCCATCGGTGAAATAGTGAGATGGTGAATTGGTGAGTTTGAGCGAGGGGAGCCGGCGAGTTTATTTAGGAAAACTCACTAGCTCACCAGTTCACCATCTCACCATTTCAAACGGCTCAGGAGGTTAACGTCGGTATTCTGGAAGTTGCGGTAAATCATGACGATGATGCCCAAGCCTACTGATACTTCGGCGGCGGCCACGGCCATGATGAAGAACACGAACACCTGCCCGTTGGGGTCGGAGCGGTAGGAGGCGAAGGCGGCCAGCAAGATATTAACGGCGTTGAGCATCAGCTCGACACACATGAAAATGATGATGGCATTGCGCCGCACCAGCACGCCCGTGACGCCGATGCAAAACAGCGCGGTGGCGAAGAAAACGTAGTACTGAAGCGGAACGGTGCGGATGACTTCGGGTATCGTCGGGTTCATACGGGAGAGTTCGGAGGGCAGAGCCGGCCGGGCTGGCTGGTCCTTAATGGGCAAAGGTACCCGAAAAAGCCATTACGTGTAGCCTGGTGTAGTTTGGACTTTGTAGTCCGAGCACTCGCGTAGCGAGCATCTGCGTTTGGGGGCGCGAGCGCAGCGTAGATGTTCGTTGCGCTCGCGCTCGGACTACAAAGTCCAAGCTACAGCTGAATATTTCGGCACTTAATTTGCCACGTACTTAGCATCTGTTCTATGTATCGAAAAAGCGGCTTCCTCTGGAGGCCGCTTTTTTTGTAGCCAACTTGTAAAATATCCGGCCGCGCCCCTCGTCTGTTTAGACACGATGGACGCAATTGCACTTTCCCTTTCCGCTGCCATGACGGCCAGCCAGCAAGACCAGCAGATACAAGCTACGGTGCGTGAGCAACGTGGTCGGCTGCTGCGCTTTATCGAGCGGCGGGTGCCCGACCCCGACGAGGCCGAAGACATTCTGCAGGATGTTTTTGCCGAGCTCGTGGAGAGCTACCGCTTATTTAAGCCCGTAGAGCAGGCGGCCGCCTGGCTCTTCCGGGTGGCCCGCAACCGCATCATTGACCGCTACCGCCGGCCCAAAGCCACGGTATCGCTGGATGCGCCGCTCGGCGCGGCCGCCAGCGACGACGAGCCCGCCCGCCTGCTGCAAGACGTACTGCCCGCCGCCGACGATGCCCCCGAAAACCGCCTGCTGCGCGAAACCATCATGGACGCCCTCTCCGACGCGCTGGCCGAGTTGCCCGCCGAGCAGCGCCAGGTGTTTGTGTGGCACGAGCTGGAAGACAAGTCGTTCAACGAGATGGTGGCCGAAACCGGCGTGCCGCTCAAGACGCTCATCTCGCGCAAGCACTACGCCGTGAAGCACTTGCGCAAGCGCCTGCGGGTGCTATACGATGAGCTTTTTACGGACTAGCGCCCGGCCTTCATCGTCTTTGAAAATCAGTAAATAATTTCCTACCCTATCATTCGCGAATTAGCTTCGCGTTACCTTCTACTTCATATGAACCGCTCTTTTTGGCTTAAGAAAGCCGTCAAATTTGTCTTCTTCGCGGCGCTGTTTGTGACCGTCGCCGTTTTCGCTACTCAGAGCCTATGGAACTGGCTGGTGCCGACCCTCTTCCATGGCCCGCTCATCAGCTTCGGCCAGACACTGGGCTTGCTCGTGCTGAGCCGCATCCTGTTCGGCGGCTTTGGCCGGGGTGGCAGTGGCTGGGCGCAGAAGCGCCGCCAGTGGAAGCAACACCTCGAAAATAAAGTAGCCCACCTCTCGCCCGAGGAGCGCGAGAAGTTTCGGCAGCAGATGCAAAACCGTTGCGCCAACTGGGGTCGCCGGGCCACTGAGCCAGGGACTACTTCGACGGCACAGCCGGCGTAACCTGACGCGGGGCACCTCACCCCCCGACCCCCTCTCCAAAAAAGAGGGGAGCCGAACGACTTTCGGTGAAAAACAAAAAGGCTTTCAGCGGATGCTGAAAGCCTTTTTTATTGAAATTTTATGCCGGCTACGCCGTGGCTCCCCCTCTTTTTTGGAGAGGGGGCCGGGGGGTGAGGTGCCCCGCGTCAGGTTACAGCTTTACATCCTTCACATTGTCCTCCAGCGTTCTATCTATCAACTCGTGGTACGGGTCAACGGCTACCGAAGCGGGTTTCTGCGTTACAATAAATTGTAGCTTGTTATCGCCCGACACTAAGCGGCGCTTTTCCAGCACCAGCGGCGGCACGGGTTTCTTGTCCTTACCGGCTTCGGGGAAGATGGCTACGGGCAGGTAGTCGCGCTCGGCGGCGGGGCGCTGGTTGCCGGTGCTGTCGGCGTAGAACTTCTCGCTTTTCACCGTGAAGTTGACTTGGTAGCGGCCATCGGGCAACTTTTTGGCCGAGGCATCAGTCACGCGGTTTTCGTAGAGCGTGATGCGCTCGAAGTTATCGGTGATGAACTGCTGCACGGAGTCGGGCGCGGCGCGGCGGAGGTAGCCAATAAACTCGGTCGAGTTGGTGTAGGGCGGGCCCTGGAAGGCCACGGCTTTCACGTAATCGTGCAAAGCAGCGTTGAGCTTTTGCTCGCCCATATAGTCCTGCAAGGCGTACATCACCACCGAACCCTTGCCGTAGTGGATGTACTGCTGGTTTTCAACCAGTGCCAGCGGCACCTCCTTTTTCTGCTCGAAGGCCCGGCCGCCGAGGTAGCGGCGCTGGTCGATTTTGAGGAATTTCTGCATGGTGTAGTAGCCGAAGGTGTGCTTCATCACCATCAGGGCCGAATATTCGGCCATGCTTTCGGCCATGAGCGTGCTGCCCTGCACATTGCCGCCGATAACCTGATGCGCCCACCACTGGTGCGCCACCTCGTGGGCCGTCACGTAGAAGGGGTAGTCGATATCCTCAGGGTCTTCCGGGTCTACTTTAGCAATAAAACCGATGCTTTCGGAAAACGGAATCGTATTGGCGAAGCTCTGGGCAAAGCTTTGGTAATTAGGAAATTCCAGAATACGCACCTGCTGGTGCTGGTAGGGTGAGAAATTGCGCGAGCAATAAGCCAGCGCGGCCTTGGCCCCGGCCACCATGCGGTCGAGGTCGTAGGTGTGGCCGGGCTGGTAGTAGATGGTAATCGGCACCGTGCGCTGACCCGTCGAATCGACCCACTTATCCTTCTTTTCCAAGTATTTGGCCGAGAGAAAAGTGTAGAAATTCAGCATCGGCCGGTCCATCACGTAGGTGAAGTAGCGGCGGCCGTCCTTAGTCCATTCCTTCTGCAAGTAGCCGGGCGCGATGGCCGTTTGGTCGGCCGAGGTGCTCACGGTGGTGCGGAAGCGAATCCAATCAGCATCGGAGCTGATGTAGGTGTTCTGCCTCGCTTTCAAATCATTGACCTTGGCCATGCGGGGCTTGGGCTTGAGGCCGTAGCTTTTACGCTCCTGGTCGCTGCTCAACTCGGCATCTTCGCGGTAGCCCAGGCTGGGCAGGTAGCCCGAACTGATGAAGCTGCCATTGCCCACGATATCGGTGTTGGAGCCCGAGTTGGGGAAGCCCAGCTCGCGGTAGTCGATGCTCATGGTGAGGGGCAATGAGTCGCCGGGGGCCAGCGGGCGGGCCAGGCGGTAAAGGCGTAGGCCGCTGGCCGTGTCATTGAGGGCCAGAGTGGCGGTGCCGGGCTGCCCCAGCGCCAGGGCGCGCAGGCGCGGGTGGTTTTCGGCGGGAAGGCTCACTATCACCGTATCGAGCGGACGGGAGTGCTTGTTTACCAGCATAAACTGACCCTGGAAATGCACCCGCCGCGTGTCGGGGTATATATCGGTGTTCAAATCCACGGCCACGATGCGCGGCTGGGCCACGTCTTTGAGGTGGCGGTACTGCTTTTCGTACTGCACTTGCAGCTTTTCCTGCTCTTTGGGCGTGCGATATTGATTGAGGATGTTGGTGTTGTAGTAAACAAACCCACCTGCGCCCACGGTAATTATTAGGCCCAGCAGCGCGGCAGACGTGCTGCCCCCGCGCCAGCGGCGGCGCGCTTCGGCCATGCGGCCGGTAGTGTCGGTGCCGCGCACCCATAGCAGGTTGGCTATCAGCACGAATAAGATGGCCCAACCTATCCAATACAACTTAGTCCACCAGAAAGCGGGCAGGAAATGGCCGTAGCCATTCATATCCGAGTAGGGCAGGCTCGACGCGCCGCCGTAGGAAAACAACCGGTGCGTGAAGCCCAACTGCGACCGGAAAATATTGGCGATGTAGTACAGCACCATCACCGCAAAGCCCATGTACTTGTTATTCACCAATACCTGCACCAGCATGGCCAACACGCACAGCAGCAGCAGATAAGGCAGTTGCAAACCAAACAGCGCCTCGGCATACAGCCTCAGCTCGTAGTGGAAATAGCCACGCACCGTTTGCACCAGCAGGCCGCACAGCAGCACCACTACCAGCAGCACCACCTGCACCAAACCCAGCGCCGAGAGCTTGCTCATAAACGGCACCCAGGTCGGCACCGGCACGGCATCGGTAATCTGGGCCACGCCGGCTTCGCGCTCGCGCCACACCAGCTCGCCGCTGTAGTAGATGATGATTATCAGAAAGAACAGGAAAAACGTGCCGCTCAACACCGAAATAACCTCGCCCGTGACGGGATAAGTATTCGTGTCGAAGGTCTTGCCAATCTGCACCGAATTGGCGAGCAGAAAAATGACACCCGCCCCCACAATGGCCGCGAAATACACGTTGCGCACGATGCCCCGAAACTCCAGCTTCGTCAGGCTCCAATATTGCCGCAGGTGCATGGCCGTGCTGAATACCTGCGCCACGCGCGGCAGCCGCAACGTACTGGCAGCCGGGTTTACGGCATCGTCGTCAGCCAGCGCGGTGGCTACTTTCTTGTTTTTCTTGGGCGCTTTATCTGAGGCAAAGGCCGAAAACTTGAACCGCAGGTAGCAAAATGCCAGCAGCCCCACTCCTAGCGCCATCCACAGCGCCCGGTTGAGCAGTACGTAGGAGCTGAGCGGCAGCAGAAGCGTGTTTTTATCATTGGCAGTCCAGTAGCGGGTCGTCAGCTCGATGGCCCCGAGGCCGAAGGCATCGAGGGTGGCGGCCAAGTGCTCGTTTTTGAGGTCGGAGAGGTAGGAGCTGGCAATGAGGTAGCCCACCAGCAGCAGCACCGAACCGATGTACGTGCTCAGAATATTGCGCGTAAGCGTGGCCGTGGTAAAGAATATCGCCCCACTAAACAGCAGATTAGGCAAAATGAGCACCACGTAAGGCCACAGGTACGTGCCCGCCGGCGTGTGCGCCAAAAAGCGCTCCGACTCGACCCAGGGCATCACGCCAGCCAGCGCCGCACCCACGCCCAGCCCCGCAAACACCAGCACCGCCACCACATACGACCCCAGAAAACGCCCGCCCAAATACCCCAGTTTTGAAATGGGCTTGGTGTAAAATAGCGAGTGCGTGCGGTACTCAAAATCGCGGTAAACTGGGTTGGCCATCAGCGACGAAGCGATGATGACCCCAAACGTGCTGAGCACGCCCAGCGTGATAGTCACCGAAAACGGCGCGTTGATTTTCACCGCCTGCCCGTCGCCGCCGAGGCTCACGTTTACGCCGGTGCCGAAGCCGCCGCCGGCGGCGGTTACGAGTAGGCCAGCGAGCAGGGCCAGGAGGAAGAAATATATCCAGGTGGCGGGTCGCCGCAATCGGTACTTTAGCTCAAAAAGGAATATGGGTAAGAACATGACTTTCAATTAACAATGAAGGTTTTGTCATGCTGAGC
>CAXUKA010000243.1:0-9919 GCA_964251335.1 uncultured Hymenobacter sp. | reverse complement strand
GGTTTGGTCGCGGGCCAGCTCGGCGGTGCGCACGGTGGCGCGGCGCTTGCCCCAATCCACAAGCGGCAGCGAAAAGGCCAGCGCCACCTGCTGCTGGTTTTGCAACGCGGTATAGCTATCGAGCAGGTACGGGGCTTGGTTCACGTAGCCGAGGTTGGCGGTGAGGGTGGCCAAAAAGCCAGTGGTGCCCCGCGCCTGGGCCACATCACGGGCTGCTTGCAGTTGCCGCCGCTCGAAAGCCAGCGTAGCGGCGCGGTGCTGGCGGGCCTGGGTCAGCGCCTCGGCGGGCACTACGGCCACAGCGGGCGCGGCGGTGGGCACGGCCAGCGTGGGTGTGTCGGTGCCCGGCAGGTTGCAGTAGGTGCGTAGGTTCACGGTGGCATTTTCGGCGTCGAGGCGGGCCTGGGTTTGGGCCTGCTGAGCATCGAGCAGGTTGAGCTCTAGCTGCAATAAGTCGCTTTGGGAGAGGCGGCCGAGGGCGTATTTCTCGCGGCCCACGCGCAGCAGTTCGGCGGTAGCTTGGGCATTCTGGCCGGCCACGGCGGCATTTACCTGCTGCAAGAGCACGTCGAAATACAACTCGGTTACGCGCTGGGCCAGGGCTTCGCGGTCTTCGAGGTATTGGCGCTGGCTTTCCTGGTACAGCAGTGGCGCGATGCGGCGGTTCCAGCGCAGGGCGTTGAAGTAGCCGAGCGGCTGCGTGAGGCCCAGCGTAAAAGGCTGGTTATTATAGCGCTTCTGGCTGCGGGCAAAATCATCGAACCGTTGCACCTGCGAGCCCACCACGACCTGCGCCCCGGTGGCCCCGATATTCTGGCTCAAACTCAGCCCCAGCAACGAGTTATTAATGCGCACCGACTGAAACTCGGTAGTACCATCGGGCTGCACCACTGGCGTGATAACGCGGCTGAAATTGGGCACCGTGCCGGCCAGCGCCAGCTGCGGGCGGTAGCTGGCCTGGTAGGCGCGGTAGGCCCAGTAGCCGCCCTCACGGGCCGCTTTGGCCTGGAGGCTGGTGGCCGAGGTGGCAAGTGTTTGGTCGATGAGGACGGGGAGGGTGAGAGTTTGGGCGGGGGCGGTTAGTGATATAAGCAGCCCTAACGTAGTACCCCACCCCCAGCCCCTCCCCTTTGGGAGAGGGGAGCCGGACGACGGTTGGGTCGTGGCATTACCGAGCAAAAGATTTTGACAGAAAAGGAACACCGTTGCTTCTTTGATAGATTGACTTTTCTACTTCAAATCGTCTGGCTCCCCCTCTCCCGGAGGATTCCGCGCATTAAGCGGAGAAGGAGCCGGGGGGGGTGGGGTTTCACGGCTGGCAGGGCCTACTCCACCCGCAGCTCTGGCGTATCCACAAAGCCCTTCGTGTCCGATACTACGACCTCCTCCCCTTTCGCCAAGCCGCTCAAAACCTGCACGTAGTCGGTATTGCTATCGCCAAAATGCACCACCCGCCGCACGGCCCGGCCATCGCGCAGCACAAACACCGGCTGCTCCTGCCCGCCTTGGTAGAAGGGGCCATTTTTGAGGCGCAGCACGGCGCGGTGGGCGCGGGTTATCACGAATACATCGGCGCGCAGATTGGCACGCAGGGCCGGGTGATGGTCGTTGTCGAGGGTGGCAAAAAAGGTCACCACACCCTTATCCACGGCGGGGCTAATGCTAGCCACGGTGCCGCGCAAATCGGTGCCGGGGCCGAGGCGCACCAGCACGGCATCGCCGGGGTGCAGCTGGTCGGCGTAGCTGTCGGCGATGGTGGCGCGCACCCGAAAGCGGCTGAGGTCGGCCACGCGGGCCAGGGCATCGCCGGCCTGCACGGTGCTGCCGAGAGCATCGTTTACCCACGTAAGTACGCCGGGCAACTGGCTGCTGATATCGGCCTGTCGCAGCTTCTGGGCTTGCTCTTTTATGCTGCGCTGCTGCATCGACACGGTGTAGCCGAGCTCGCGGCGGTCGGCGGCGCTGGCCTGGCGCTGGTTGGCCAGCTGGTGCTGGAGGCGCTGGGCTTCGAGGCGGGCGGTGCGCAGATTCAATTCGGCCTGGCGCACAGCTTCGGCGGTGCCGCCACCGATGGCGAGCAGGTGCTGCTCGTCGCGCAGGGCCGATTGCAGGCTGCTTACTTTCAAAGTTTGCGCTTCTTGCTGGGTTTGCAGGTCGGTTAGGCTGCGCTCCAGGGTCAGCTGAAGCTGGGCGTTTTTATTCTGGTTGCGCAGCTGCTCGTCGTCGAGCTTAGCTAGGGCCGAGGCGGCGAGGTCTTTATCCAGCTCCAGGATGGTTTGGCCGGGCTGTACCTGCGTGCCCACCGCCAGCGCCACCCGCCGAATGGTGCTTTGAATAGGACTAGTCAGCACCACCTCACGCCCCGGAATAACAGTACCCGCCGCCGTGAGCGTGGCATCTACATCGCCGGTTTCGACGGGGGCCGTGAGGATGTCGGCGCGCCGCAAACTGGGCTGCAACACCGTGCGCAAGCCCAGCCCAGCCGCCAACAGCACAGCCAGCGCGCCCAGGACGAGCAGCCAGGTGCGCAGTCGGCGGCGGTGTTGCGTAGCGGTCGAGATAGCTCTGTCCATTGGTGGGCAGTAAGACGGTTAGTTCCTACTACCTAAGCCAAGGGTTGTGCCATTTTTATAAAATGCTTTTTATCAACAATTTATCAACAACCAGTAGCTTGCGGCCTGCGCAAAAAGTATCCACTAACGGGCACCCTGTTCGCTAGTGGACAGCTACTCTTGCAGCGCTTTCGGCGCACTGCCCCGAAAGACGGGCATCGTCGCCTCACCAGCGGCCGCTATGCCGCGCCGGCCTAGCACCCGCCCCGCCGTGCGCCACAAGATGCGCAGGTCGAGCCAGAAGCTTTGGTGGTCTACGTACCAATTATCCAGCTCAAATTTTTCTTCCCACGAAATGGCGTTGCGCCCATTCACCTGCGCCCAGCCGGTGAGGCCGGGCCGCACCGAGTGCCGACGCGCCTGCCGGGGCGAGTACAGCGGCAAATAAGCCGGCAGCAGCGGGCGCGGCCCTACGAGGCTCATATCGCCGCGCACGATGTTCCAGAGCTGGGGCAGCTCGTCGAGCGAGGTGGCGCGCAGCCAGTGACCCAGGCGCGGCAGTCGTTGGGCATCGGGCAGCAGCTGGCCGGTGGCGGGGTCGCGGACGGTGGTCATAGTTTGCAGCTTGAACAGCGTGAATAGCTGCCCATTCAACCCGGGCCGCGCTTGGCGAAACAACCACGCGCCGCCATTCTGCCACGCAGCCAGCCCCGCGCCAAGTAGCAACAGCGGCAGCGTGAGCAGCACCAGCGGCCCGGCCACAGCCAGGTCGAGCAGGCGCTTGCCGGGGTAAGTGGGAGGAATCGCGACCATCCTGCAAAGATGCCAGCCGCCATCTTTGTGGCCATGCTCACCTTCCCGAATGCCAAGCTCAACCTGGGCCTGTATGTGACGGCCAAGCGGCCCGACGGCTACCACGCCCTCGAAACCGTGTTTCTGCCCCTGCCCTGGACCGATGTGCTCGAAGTGCTGCCCGCCCCCAAAGGTCAAGCGGCATCCGACCTCACGCTTACCGGCCGCCCCATTCCCGGCGAGGTGGCTACCAACCTCTGTTTGAAGGCGTATGAGTTGCTAAAAGCTGATTTTCCGGCGCTGCCGGCTGCCCAAATGCATCTGCACAAAATTGTACCCATCGGTGCGGGCCTGGGCGGCGGCTCAGCCGATGCGGCGTTTGCCCTGCGGGCCATCAGCGAGGTATTTGGGCTGAATTTGTCGGTGGCACAACTCGAAAGCTACGCCCGCCGTTTGGGGGCCGACTGCGCCTTTTTTATTCAAAACAAGCCCTGCCTGGCCTTGGAGCGCGGTGACGTGTTCGAGCCCATCAGCCTCAGCCTGAGCGGCACGGCCTGCGTGGTGGTGTATCCGGGGCTTCACATTAGCACGGCGCAGGCGTTCGCGGGCATCGTGCCCAAAGCTCCCAAAATCCCATTGCGCGAGGCGCTGGCCCAGCCCATGAGCACTTGGCGCGACACTATTAGCAATGATTTTGAAACGTCGCTGGCTCCGGTGTATCCGGTGCTAGCGGGTATCAAGGAGCAGCTTTATGCGGCGGGGGCTACCTATGCCAGCTTGTCGGGCTCAGGGTCGGCGGTGTATGGGTTGTTTGCGGGCGTGAGCGAAGCACCGGCGTTGAATTGGCCTAATGAGTATGTGGTGTGGCGAGGGCAATTATAAACCTTAACGCTGCGCTCGCAATGACAACCTTTACACCACCGCATCCACCGCCTGTTTGCGGGTGCGGCGCTGGTTCCACTGGTCGAGCACGGGGTGGATGAGCACGCTGGCCAGGATGAGCACCGTGCCTAGGTAAAAGCCGCTCGACATATTTTCCTGCCCAAAGCCTGGCACCCGCAGCACAAACATGATTTGCGCCAGTACGATGCCATACACCGGTTCTAGATTAACAGTGAGGTTGACCACGAAGGCCGAAATCCGCTTCATCAGCTCGACCGAAGTCGAGAAGGCATACACGGTGCACACGCCCGCCAGCAGCAGCAGCCACAGCCAGTCGTAGCCGTGCAAGGCCAGGTGCAAGCCTTGGTCTTTGGTGAAGTAGCGGCTGTAGAACGGCAGAAAAAGCACGATGCTCAGGTATGCCCCCAACATCTCATAAAAGGTGAGCCGCATCGGCGCGTGCCGCTTCACCAACTGCGAATTGAGCACGCTAAACAGCGCCGACAGCCCCGCCGAGGCCACCGCCACCAGCAAACCGGTGAGCTGCGTAAACTCGGCCTGCGAAATCAGATACAGCCCCACCATCGCCAGCAGCCCCAGGCCCACTTCGTAGAGGCGCACCCGCCGCCACAGCAGCAGCGGCTCCAGCAGCGAAGTCCACAGGGCCAGCGTGGCCAGCCCGGCCAAGCACACGCTCACCGAGGAGAGGCGGGCGGCCAGAAAAAAAGTAATCCAGTGGGCCGCCACCAGCGCGCCCACGCCCAGCAGCTTCAGCGCCTCGGCCGGGGCCACGCGCCAGCCCGTGCGCCGCACCAGCAGCAGGCCCGCCAGCCCGGTGCTCGCCAGCAGCGTGCGCCAAAACACCAGTTCCACGGGCGGCAGCACTATCAGCTTGCCCAAAATGGCCGTAAAGCCCCACAGCAGGACGATAAAATGGAGCTTTAGGTAGTCTTTGAGCATTAGTAAGATGGTGAAATAGTGAGGTGGTTAATGGCGGAATAATGAGTTATTCAGAAAAACCCACCACCTCACCAAGGCACAATCTCACAGCTACTTGGGCACTACCCGGTATAACCCCAGCCCGATAACCGAGAATACCATGCCCGGAAACCACGCCGCTAGTAGCGGCGGCATGCTGCCCACTTGCGCCAGGTTGCGGCTCAGCATTACGAAAATGATGAAAATAAACGCCAGCACGAAGCCCAGCGCGATTTGCCCGCCCACGCCGCCCCGGCTCTTGCGGGCGCTCAGCACCACCCCGATGAAGGTGAGAATGAGAATATCAAACGGGTAAGCAAAGCGCTCGTAATGCACGCTTATGTACTGGGCTGTGTCGTCGGCCCCACGCAAGATTTTATTCTGAATCAGCGCATCCAGCGCGGGCGAAGTCAGGGTTTCGGCCAGGCGATAGGTATTGGCAAAATCCTTGGGATACAGGTTCATCGTGGTGTCACGGGCGGGCAGGCTTTTCAGCGTTTCCTGTTTGGTACCCAGGAAGGTGCGCACCAGCTGGGGCGACATTTTCCAGACTTGCTTGGTGCTGTCCCAGGCCAGGTTATCGGCCGTCATGCGACGGCGCAAGATGGTGCCGTCGAAGGTTTCGAGGGCGAAGTGAAAGCCCGTATTGTTGCCACTGCTGTAGCTTTCAAGGTACACGTAGCTCTTGGGCGAGATTTTCATGTGCACGTTGCGCCCCTCAAAGCGCCAGGGTTCCTTGATGTGCAGCGACTCGAAAATCACAATCTGCTTGGTGCCCTTCGGAATAACCCAGCCCACCAGCCAAAACGTGAGCAGCCCAATCACGCTTGCCCCCATGAGGTACGGCAGCAGCAGCCGCCGAAAGCTCATGCCGCTGGCCAGCATGGCCACAATCTCGGTGCGCGCCGCCAGCCGCGCCGTCACAAACACTACCGCCAAAAAGATGGTAATCGGCGACAGCAGGTTGGCGAAATACGGAAACAAGTACACGTAGTAGTGCGTGAAGACGTGCCCGAAAGAGAGATTATGGTGAATAAAATCGTCGTTCTTTTCGGTGTAGTCAATCACGCAAATCACCGACACGAGCATCACCACCGTGAAGAAAAACGCGGTAAGGAACTTAGTGATGATGTATTTATCTAATAGTTTCATTAGCAGCTAAGTCATCTGTCATTGCGAGCGCAACGAAGTGGAGCGCGGCAATCTTTCCTGCACAGTCGCCTCACTCCCCAACGTCGGCCAACTCGTTCCAGTAAGGATTTGATTCATTTATCAGTGCCAGCTTCTTCGCCCGCGAACCGGCTTTCAGTTGCTTCTCGCGTTCAATAGCGGCCGTGATACTGGGAGACTCTTCAAAATAAACCAGCTTATTTATCTTGTATCGCTTCGTAAAACCTTCGTGTATGGCTGCTTTGTGCTCGGCCACTCGCCGCGCCAAGTCGTTTGTAACGCCGATATAGAGCACTGTGTGGTTTTGGTTGGTGAGAATGTAGACGTAGTAGGTTTTCATCTAGAAGTCTTGGCGGGTCGTGCGAATGTGCAGGAAAGATTGCCGCGCTCCACTTCGTTGCGCTCGCAATGACAGACGATTTTTTATAGCCTGCGCATCAGCTTTTCCACCATTGGAGCTTTCCACGCCCCAAACGTGCCGGCCACGATTTGCTTGCGTGCTTCCTTCACCAGCCACAGATAAAACGTGAGATTATGTTGCGAAGCAATTTGCGCGCCTAGTATTTCCTTCGAATGAATGAGGTGCCGCAAATACGCCTTACTATAAAACGTGCTGACATGCCCACCCAGTTCAGCATCAATGGGCGAAAAGTCGTCGGCCCATTTCTTGCTGCCGATATTGATAATGCCCTGCGTAGTGAACAGCATCCCGTTGCGAGCGTTGCGGGTCGGCAGCACGCAATCGAACATATCGACGCCCAGCGCGATGTTTTCCAAAATGTTAGCCGGCGTGCCCACGCCCATGAGGTAGCGAGGCTTGTCTTGCGGCAAGATGTCGCAGACCAGCTCGGTCATCTCGTACATCAGCTCGGCGGGCTCGCCCACGCTGAGGCCGCCAATGGCATTGCCAGCCCGGCCCTGCTCGGCAATGAACTCGGCCGACTGCACGCGCAAATCCTTGAACGTGCTGCCCTGTACAATGGGAAATAGCGTCTGCTCGTAGCCGTAGAGCGGTTCGGTGGTATCGAGGCGCTGGATGCAGCGCTTGAGCCAGCGGTGCGTCATGTCCAAGGAGCGGTGGGCGTAGTCGTACTCGCAGGGCCAGGGCGTGCATTCATCAAACGCCATGATGATATCGGCCCCGATGCGGCGCTGAATATCCATCACGCCCTCGGGCGAAAAAAGGTGCTTGCTGCCGTCGATGTGCGAGCGGAAGGTTACACCTTCTTCCTTAATCTTGCGCGTGCCGCTCAGCGAAAATACCTGGTAGCCACCACTATCGGTGAGAATTGGCCCGTCCCAGCCGTTGAACTTGTGCAGGCCGCCGGCGGCTTGTAGCACGTCGAGGCCGGGGCGCAGGTAAAGGTGGTAGGTATTGCCGAGGATAATCTGGGCCTGCACGTCGTTTTTAAGCTCGCGCTGGCCCACGGCCTTCACCGTGCCAGCCGTGCCGACGGGCATAAAAATGGGCGTTTCGATGGCGCCGTGCGCCGTGGTGAGGAGGCCGGCGCGGGCCTTGGTGCCCGCGTCGCGGGCCTGGAGGTCAAAAGTCATGGCTAAAACTGACTTACAAAGGTACGGCTCGTAGTATCGTGGACTCGGCGAGTCTGCGCGTGAGCAGTTTTCTTTGGGTGTGGATAAGCCCGGCCTTGGCACCCACGCGCGGACTCGCCGAGTCCACGGTACAGCCCTTCGTACCTTTGTGGTCTAGTCCCGTGCAGTTACCCCCGCTTTCTTCTTTTCCGCCCGCGCTTTTGCTGCTGCCGCTGCTGCTGGTGCAGCTTTGGTACTGGGCGCGGTATTTCCGGCCGCTGGCCCGCCGCCCCCTGGAGGCCGCCGCCGATGAGCCCGGCCCTGACACTGAGCCGGTTTCCATTATCCTTTGCGCTCGCAATGAGCTGGATAACCTGCGCGAGCTGGTGCCGCTGCTGCTCAACCAGGATTACCCGGCCGGCTTCGAGCTGGTGCTCATCAACGACCGCAGCCACGACGACACCGAGCTATATGCCCAGCAGCTGGCGCAGTACTACCCCGGTCGCTTCCGGCTCGTGACGGTTTCGCACACGCCGGCCGGCTTTGCGCCCAAGAAGTACGCCCTCACGCTCGGCATTAAGGCGGCCCGCCACCAGCGCCTACTCTTTACCGATGCCGACTGCCGGCCGGCTGGCCCCGAGTGGCTGCGGCTAATGCAGCGTGGTTTTGCCCAAAAAAATGGCGCAGACCTTGTACTAGGCTTCTCAGGTTACGCCGAAAGGCCGGGTTTATTAAATAAACTCATCCGTTATGAAACCTTACTCACGGCTGCGCAGTATCTGGGCTTAGCCTGGGCGGGTAAGCCGTACATGGGCGTGGGCCGAAATTTGGCCTATACTCGCGCTACTTTTCAGTCTACCAAGGGCTTTGCCAGCCACATGCGCCGCCTCAGTGGCGACGACGACTTGTTGGTGCAGGATGCAGTGGCCCACGGTGCTCGCGCCGCCGTGGTAGCCGACCCGCCCGCCCAAACTACCAGCCAGCCCGTCGAAACCTGGGCCGGCTGGTGGCACCAGAAGCGGCGGCACCTTTCGGCCGGCAGCCGCTACCGCACCGCCGACCGCCTGCGGCTGGCTATATTTATGGGCTCTAATTTGTTTTTTTATTTGTTCACGCCAGTACTCTTAGCTTTATCACTTTCCCCCGAAAATTTGATATCTTTGGGAGTAATCTGGTTGGCGCGAACATTGTTGCTGCTAGCGGCTTATACACCACTGGCACGCCGCTTCGGCCAGGCGCTGCCGCTAGCTGCCCTTCCTTTTCTCGATTTTCTGTACCTAGTTTTTTATAGTGCCTGGGGCCTCTCGCTCTCGGTGCGCCGCCCGCTCCAATGGAAGTAAACCCCGCTGATATTCAGAAACAGTTTTCGTCTAAAGCCCGGCATGACTTCAAGCTCATCCGCGCCGCCGTAGACCACGGCGACGAGAAGGCTTATGCCGAGCTGATGCAGATTTACAAGAAGCCGGTGTTTCACGTTGTGCTCAAAATGGTGCGCAACCCCGACGACGCCGAGGACCTCACCATCGAGGCCTTCGCCAAGGCGTTTAAAAACCTACACAAATTCAACCCTGAGTTTGCGTTCAGTACCTGGCTTTTCCGCATCGCCACCAACAACTGCATCGACTTTATTCGCAAGAATAAAATCAAAACCATGAGCATCGACTCGGCGGTGAAGATGGGCGATGGCGACGAAATTCAACTCGAATTCCGTGACAACGACCTGAACCCGGCCGACACGACGATTAAGAATCAGAAAATCGAAATCATGCGCCACGTAGTGTCGCTACTGCCCGATAAGTACCAACGCCTCGTAAGCCTGCGCTACTTCGATGAGCTGAGCTACGAGGAAATCGCCACCGAGCTCAAAGCCCCGCTCGGCACCGTGAAGGCCCAGCTGCACCGCGCCCGCGAGCTGCTCTTCGACATGGTGAAGGACAAAAAAGAGTTTATTTAATTGTTACTACTTCCCTCGCCTGTCATTGCGAGGAGGAACGACGAAGCAACCCTTCCTT
>CAXUKA010000242.1:0-9978 GCA_964251335.1 uncultured Hymenobacter sp. | reverse complement strand
CAGGAATACACGGGCTTTGTGTCGCCGGGCATTTTCGCCATGTTTATCCTGGGCTTCTTCTGGAAGAAAACCACGTCGAGCGCCGCGCTTTTTGCTACTATCGGCGGCTTCGTGTTTTCGATAGTACTCAAGTTTTTGCCCGGCATGATGGACCTGTCGTTCCTGGCACCTTTTGGCTTCGCCGTGAAGCCCGAAGGCTCTAATATCTACGAGATTCCGTTCCTCGACCGCATGGGCTTTGTGTTCTTGTTCTGCATCGTGGGCATGGCCATTATCAGCCTGATTGAAGGCCACGGCCGCACCAACCCCAAAGGGCTGGAAATTGACTCGAGCATGTTCCGCCCCAACCGCAGCTTTGCCATTGGCTCGGCTGTAGTGGTGGTAATCATTACCTCACTCTACACTATTTTCTGGTAAGCTAAGCGCGGCTCCGTGGCCCGGTAGGGCTTGGGGAAGCGCTGGCTGGTCAGCCTTGCTTTCCCACCCTGCCTTGCTATGCTGCGCATTGCCAAAACTTCGTTGCTGACACTCACCGGGCTCTGGGCCCTGGCTTTCGCAGCCAGGGCTCAGAGCCCGACTGTTTCTACTCTTTCCAAGGTTTGGGTGCCCGACCTGGGCAACGGGATGTACAAAAACCCGGTGCTCTACGCCGATTACTCCGACCCCGACGTGGTGCGCGTGGGCAGCGATTACTACCTCACCTCCTCAAGCTTCAGCTCGGTGCCGGGCTTGCAGATTCTGCACTCCAAAGACCTAGTGAATTGGTCGATAATCGGCACCGCGCTACCCGTGCAGCTGCCCCGCGCCCGCTACGACCAGGTGCAGCCCGGCAATGGCGTGTGGGCTCCGGCGATACGCTTTCACAAAGGCGAGTTTTACCTCTACTACCCCGACCCTGACCTCGGCATTTTTGTGACTAAGGCCAAGGACCCAGCCGGCCCGTGGTCGGCACCGGTGTGTGTGAAGCAAGCCAAAGGCTGGATTGACCCCTGTCCTTTCTGGGATGAAGACGGCCGCGCCTACCTCGTGCACGCCTTCGCGGGCAGCCGAGCGGGCATCAAAAGCGTGATTCACGTCAGCGAAATGGCCCCCGATGGGCTGAGTTTGATTGGGGATGATAAGCTGGTTTTTGATGGGCATAAAGACCACCCGACCATTGAGGGGCCAAAGTTTTATAAGCGCCACGGCTACTACTACATCTTCGCGCCGGGCGGCGGCGTGACTCAGGGCTGGCAGGTGGCACTGCGCTCAAAAAACGTCTTCGGCCCTTATGAAGACAAGATTGTCATGGCGCAGGGCAAGTCGAGCATCAACGGTCCGCACCAGGGTGCGTGGGTCGATACGCCTGATGGCAAGCAAGACTGGTTTTTGCACTTTCAGGACCAAGGCGCTTATGGCCGAGTAGTGCATTTGCAACCTATGACCTGGAAAAACGATTGGCCTGTCATCGGCCTCGACCCCGATGGCGACGGCACTGGCGAGCCGGTCCTCACCTACCGCAAGCCTGCCATCTCGGGCAAAACAGCACTGGCTACGCCTGCCACCTCCGACGAGTTTTCGGGCAAAACCTTGGGCTTGCAGTGGCAATGGCAGGCTAATCCGCAGCCTACTTGGTACTCCCTCACGGCCACGCCAGGCAGCGTGCGGCTGGCCGCCGCGCCGCGCGCCGCCGACTATCAGAATTTCTGGCAAGTGCCGAGTTTGCTGGTGCAGAAGCTGCCCGCCGAGTCGTTCACAGCCACGACCAAGCTCACGTTTACGCCCCGCGCCGAGGGCGAAAAAGCTGGCTTGGTGATGATGGGCCTGGACTACGCCTACCTGGCCGCCACCTACCAAGGCAGCAAATTGGAGCTCGCGCAAACCGTTTGCCTCAAGGCCGATAAGGGAGGCCCAGAAACCACCTCGACTCCTGTAAATGTTCTAGTCGGGCAGCCGCTGTACCTGCGCGTGGCGGTGCGGCCGGGGGCCAAATGCCAGTTCAGCTATAGCCTTGATGGGCGGCAGTTTACGACTCTGGGCGCGGAGTTTCCGGCTCGCGAAGGCAAGTGGGTGGGCGCTAAGATGGGCGTATTTTGCCTGAGTCCAAGTACTACGACTACGACCGGCTACGCCGATATAGACTGGTGGCACGTGGAGCCGTAGCACTTGAGCTAATCTCACGCTACTACCTCACTCTTTGGGGAGAGGGGAGCCGACCGTAAGCAGACATGAGCCGGGCCACTGTCGATAAGTCGTCAGGCTCCCCTCTCCCCAAGGAGAGGGGCCGGGGGTGAGGTAAACGACCGAATATAAACTTTAATAAGTCCGCAACAATATGAACCATATAAAACTTTGCCTAACAGCGTATTGCTTGGCATTTATACTAAGCATCTTGTCAGCTCATGCTAGTAGCCGGCCGGCCGGCCCCATCGGCACGTTTACCGTGGCACAGGATGGCACGGGCGACTTCCGCACGGTGCAGGAGGCTATCAATGCCGTGCCCGATTTTCGGAAGCTGGTGACGACCATCTTCATCAAAAAAGGTATTTACAAGGAGAAACTGGTGCTGGCCGGTACCAAGACGATGGTTCACCTCGTGGGCGAGGACCGCGACAAAACTATCCTGACCTACGACGACTACAACCAGAAGAAAAACCGCTTTGGCGAGGACATGGGCACTTCGGGCTCATCGAGTATCTACATCTACGGCGCGGAGTTTTCGGCCGAAAACCTGACATTTCAGAACTCGGCCGGGCCAGTGGGGCAGGCCGTGGCCGTGTGGGTAGCCGGCGACAAGGCGAAGTTTAAGAACTGCCGCCTGCTGGGCTTTCAGGATACGCTGTACACCTTTGGGCCGGGCAGCCGGCAGTATTACAAGGACTGCTACATCGAGGGCACGGTCGATTTTATCTTCGGTGCGGGTACAGCATGGTTCGAGGATTGCACCATTTTCGGCAAGCGTGGCGGCTTCTTCACGGCGGCTTCTACGCCCGACACGGCCCGTTATGGCTACGTGTTTCGGCGCTGCAACATTACGGGCGATGCACCGACCGGCTCTTTTTTCCTGGGCCGGCCCTGGCGGCCTTATGCCAAAGTGGTTTACCTGGACTGCAAGTTGGACGCGCTCGTCAAGCCCGAGGGCTGGGATGAATGGGGCAAGGAAACCAATAAGCAAACCGCTTACTACGGTGAATATCAATCGACTGGCCCCGGCGCAGTTCCAAAAAGCCGGGTAGCCTGGTCGCACCAGCTTACGGCGGCTGAGGCGCAGCGCTACACCCGCGAGAAAGTACTGCGCGACTGGAATCCTGAACAGCCTTAAACTTCATTATGAAACCGCTTTACCTTTTCGCCGCCAGCCTGTTGCTGCCGTTTGCTGCGCTTGCCCAAACTACCCCGCCCGCCGATGGCATGCCGCCAGCTCGCCCTGCACCGCCGCCCCAGGTACTGCGGATAAGCGTGGCTGCCGATGGCACCGGCGACTACCGCACCATTCAGGAGGCAGTGCTGGCCGTGCGCGACTGGTCGCAGGTTACGGTCACGATTCTCATTAAGAATGGCGTGTACCAGGAGAAGCTGGTGGTGCCCTCGCACAAGCCGCACATCCGGCTGATGGGCGAGAGCCGCGAGGGCGTTATTATCCGTTGGGGCGACCATACGGGCGATGCGGCGGGGCACAATACCTATTCCTCGCACACCGTGCTAGTGCAGGCCAACGACTTCACGGCCGAAAATATCACCTTCGAAAACTCAGCCGGGCCAGTGGGCCAAGCGGTGGCCCTGCACGTAGAGGGCGACCGCGCCACCTTCCGCCACTGCCGCATGCTAGGCAACCAAGATACCCTATTTCCGGCCGTGGAGAACAGCCGGCAGTATTACCAGGACTGCTATATCGAGGGCACGACAGACTTCATTTTCGGCACTGCCGTGGCTGTGTTTGACAACTGCGAAATTCACAGCAAGCGCAACTCCTACATCGCGGCGGCGGCTACTACCGAGCGGCAGGAATTTGGCTTCGTGTTTATGAATTGCCGCCTTACGGCCGACTCAGCGGCCCACAAAGTGTACTTGGGCCGGCCCTGGCGGCCGCACTCGCGCACTGTGTACCTGCATTGCGAGCTAGGCGCACACATCTTGCCCACAGGCTGGGATAATTGGCGCAGCGCCGACAATGAGAAGACGGCTTATTATGCCGAATATCAGTCTACCGGCGCTGGGGCCAACCCAGCGGCGCGCGCCAAGTGGTCGCATCAGCTCACGGCTAAGGAAGTGAAACGCTATACGCTGCCCAACATATTTGGCGGCGGTGCGCCGTGGGTACCAACTGGGAAGTAGCGCGGATTTTATAGTTCGCCTTATGCTACTACCGGCAGCTGCGTCGACTCGCGCAATATCATCGTCGTGGGCACCGTGGTCGTGGTGACGGGCAGTGCTACGCGGTGCTTACGCTCGATGATATCGAGCAGGCGCTCAGCAGCTTCCTGGCCGATTTCCTTAGCCGGTTGCACCACGGTGCTCATCGAGGGCGACAGCAAATCGGCTACGTTGAGGTTGGTGAAACCGATGAGCGATACATCGTCGGGGATGGTGATGCGGCGCTGGCGCAGGGCGGCCAAGCAGCCCAGCGCCAGCCGGTCGCTGGCTGTGAAGAAGGCATCGGGCCGGGGCGTGAGGGCCAACAGCTCATCTACCAGCGGGCCTACTTCGTCGGGGCCAAAGCTGCCGAAGCGCACCAGGCTTTCGTCGTAGGGCAGGCCATTTTGCTCCAGGGCGGCGCGGTAGCCGGCCAGCCGCTCCTGCGTAATGCTGAGCCACGGCTGAATGGTGAGGTGCGCAATGCGCCGCCGCCCGGTTTTAATCAGGTGCTCGGTGGCGGCGAAGGCCCCACCGAAGTTGTCGGCCACCACGCGGGGCGTGTCCACGGCCGCCGACACACGGTCGAACTGCACGATGGGCGTGCCGTGCCGCTGCAACTCTTGCAGGTGCGTCACGTCAGAGGTTTCACTGCTGAGCGAGATGAGTAGGCCATCGACGCGGCGGGCCAGGGCCTGGCGGATGTTGGCTACTTCGCGCTCGTAGGTTTCGTGGGTTTGGAAAATGAGCACGTCGTAGCCCCGGCGCTGGGCCACGTCCTCGATGCCATTGATGGCTTGCGAAAAGTAATAATTGGCAATCTGGGGCACGATTACCGCGATGGCCTTGCTGCTGCTGCCTTTCAGACTGAGGGCGATGGGATTGGGGCGGTAGTGCAGTCGAGCGGCGCACTCCATCACTATACGCTTGGTTTCGGCATTAATCTCGTAGCTGTCGCGCAGGGCGCGCGACACGGTCGATACCGAAATATTCAGCTCACGGGCAATGTCTTTGAGGGTCGCGGCTTCCAAGCTAACTTATAGGTAAAATTCAATTGTCGGGCTATTAAATCCTCCCGGCTTCTGACACTAAAGGTATAACCTAAACGAATCGCGACGACACAAACGGTTGCATAGCGTCCATTTTCGGCTTGTTGGGATCGTTGCCGATAACGTTTGCGCAAATAAAAACGGTCCACTTCTTCACCTTAACACCATCCGGGGCTAAACTTCGGAACCAGCCAAGCCTTCATTCGGCTTGGCAACGGCTTTTTATCCTGTAAAAGTTTTAAAAACCTGTCCTTGGTCCGGTGGCGGCTAGCAGCCCGTTTCTACCTGGCCTTCTCGGCTCGCCGGCCCACGCGCCGGCTTGTAGCCTCCTTGCTCTCGCCTTTCTCAAGTCCCATCCACTTTTACCTCTGCTGCTTTTTATGAAAAGACATTTTCTCTTGCTGTGGCTCGTGCTATGCGCCAGCATTAGCGTAGCCTTGGCCCAAACCCGCGCCATTACCGGCGTGGTAAAGGGCTCGGACGGCGAAACCCTCCCCGGCGTGACGGTGCTGGTGAAAGGCACCACCAATGGCGCTTCCACTGGCGTTGATGGCAGCTACACCATCAATGTGCCGGCCGATAGCAAATCGGCCACCTTGCGTTTCAGCTTCGTGGGTTTTGTGAGCCAGGAAGTCGCCGTGGGCGAGAAAACGGCCATCAACATCACGCTGGTTTCGGATGTGCAGTCGCTTGACGACGTGGTGGTTATCGGCTACCAGGAAGTGCGGCGCGGCGACGTGACCAGCGCCATTTCGTCGGTTAATGCGCAGCAAATCAAGGATATTCCGGTGAACTCGGCCGCTGAAGCGCTTACGGGCCGCCTGGCCGGTGTGCAGCTGACCTCGGCCGAGGGTACGCCCGGCAATAACAACGTGCAGATAAAGGTGCGCGGCGGCGGCTCGATTACCCAGGACAACTCGCCGCTGTACATCGTTGATGGTATCCAGATTGAGAATGCGCTGTCGGTTATCGCACCGCAGGACATTGCCTCGGTCGACGTATTGAAAGACGCTTCTTCGACCGCCATTTACGGTGCGCGTGGGGCCAATGGTGTGGTTATCATCACTACCAAGAATGGCCGCGAAGGCCGCACCTCGGTGACGTACAACGGCTTTGCGGGCTTCCGCAAGATTACCAAGACGCTCGATGTGATGAAGCCGGCCGACTACCTTAACTGGGAGTACGAGCGGGCGCAGCTGGTGGGTGTGGCCGCCGGTACCACGGGCAACCTCAGCACCTTTAAGTCGGTGTTTGGCTCGCTCAACTATAATAGCGATACCCTGAATAACCTGCGCAACGCGCCTTACCAGGACTGGCAGAAGCAAGTATTTGGTCGCAGCGCCTTCCAGCAAACGCACAACGTATCGGTGAGTGGCGGCACGAAGGCCACCACCTTCAACCTGAGTTTGACTCGCAACCTGGAAGACGGCATTCAGCTGGGTTCGAGCTACGACCGCAAGCTGGTCAACTTCCGCATCGACACCAAGGCTAGCGACCGTTTCCGCCTGGGCTTCAACGCTCGCTTTAATGACCAGGAAAACCTGGGCGCGGGCACCGGCGCGGCGCTGGGCACCTCCAGCACGGGCCAGCTGGTGAATACGGGTTCGAGCGTGACTTCGCGCCTGCGCAACACGGTGCAGTATATTCCTTTCAACCTGCCCACTGGCGCGGGGGCTGACCCGACTGCCAACTTCGACCCGGATTTCTTCAACAACTCGACGCTGATTAACCCAGTGCTGGTTATCAACAACGAGTACCGGTCGGAGAAGCGCCGCACCTTCAACATGGGCGCTACGGCGGCGTTCAATATCCTGCCCACGCTGGTGTTCCGCTCCACGGGCGGCTTCGACATCACGTATTCCGACTTAAGCACTTTCAACGGGTATTACTCGCCTACCATCCGGCAGGCGGCGGGCGGCTACAACACGCAGCCGTTCATCACCATCACCGACGGCCTCACGACGACGCTCAACAACTCGAACGTGCTGGACTACACGCTGAAAAAGAACAAGCACACCTTCACGGCGCTTCTAGGCGAGGAAACCTACCGCCAGCGCACCACGCAGTATTCGGTGCAGGTCAACTATTTCCCCATCGATATCACCGCCGAGCGTGCTTTGGCTAACATCAACCAAGCGGTGCTGCCGATTGGCATTTCGGCCCAGCCGGTGTTGCCGACTACGACCATCCCGGTCGACTACGGCCTGGTGTCGGGCTTTGGCCGCCTGAGCTACGACTTCGATGGCAAGTACCTGTTTTCGGCCTCGGCCCGCCTCGACTATTCGTCGAAGTTTGAGCCCGGCCCCAACCGGCGCGGCGTTTTCCCCGGCCTCTCGGCTGCGTGGCGCATTTCGCAGGAAGACTTCTTCAAGGACTATCTCACCAAAGTATCGGACCTGAAACTGCGCGTGAGCTACGGCCAGGCCGGCAACAACCGCATCCCGGACTTCCTGACCAAGCCACTTTACCAAGCTGGCAACACCAACTACGCTCTTAACCACATCACGACGCCCGCCACGGCCCTCACCACGCTCTACAACCCCAATCTGAAGTGGGAAGTGACCACGACCCGCGACGTGGGTGTGGACATGGGTTTGTTTAACAACCGCGTGCAGTTCACGGCCGACGTGTATTACAACACTACGGACGACTTGCTGATTGCGCAACCGCTGCCGGGCTTCTCGGGCTACACTTCGCAGTACCGCAACATCGGCTCGACCTCGAACAAAGGTTTGGAGCTGCAATTGAGCGGCACCATCATTCAGACGCCGAACTTTACCTGGACGGCCTCGGCCAACGCCTCGTTCAACCGCAATAAAATCACGGACCTAGGCGGGCTGTCGGAAATCCCGAGCATTCAGTCGGGCTGGGCCGGCACTGCTCTATCGGGCCCCGACTACGTGGCTCGTGTGGGCCAGCCGGTGGGCCAGATGTACGGCTACGTAACCGATGGCTTCTACACGGCCAATGACTTCAAATCGTACAACTACGCCACGCGCACTGGCGTGCTGGCCGACAACGTGGCCAGCGACCTGAGCGTGACGGGCAACACCGCGCTAAGCATCGGCTCGCTCAAGCTGCGCGATGTGAATGGCGACGGCCAGATTACGGAAGCTGATAAAACGGTTATCGGCAATGCCAACCCCAAGATGATTGGTGGCTTGAACCAACAGTTTACGTATAAGAGCTTTGATGCCAGCATCTTCCTGAATTTTGTACTGGGCAATGACATCTACAACGCCAACAAGATTGAGTTTACGACCAGCACGGCCAACACGCCTTATGCCAACCTGCTGAGCGAGATGAACAACCGCGTGCGCTACATCGACAACAACGGTGCCCTCATCACTGATGCCACCACCTTCAACCAGGTGAATGCTAACGCCACGATGTGGTCGCCGGTGCGGGGCAACTACCTGCTGCACTCCTACGCCATCGAAGACGGCTCGTTCCTGCGCATTAACAACATCACGGTGGGCTACTCGCTGCCCAAAGCATTGCTGAGCAAGGTGAAAGTGCAGAACCTGCGCTTCTACGTGACGCTGAACAACCTGTATACCTTCACCAAATACTCGGGCTACGACCCGGAGGTGAACACCCGCCGCGGCACGCCGCTCACGCCGGGCGTCGACTATGCTGCTTACCCCCGCAGCCGCGCCTTCTTGTTCGGCCTGAACTTGGGGCTGTAATCTTTTCCCACCCGCACTTTAGCTAGTTCCTAGCCTTATGAAAGCCTTTAATTTTACTTCGCGGAAGGCCACAGTGGCCGTGCTGCTGGCCGGGGCAGCCGGGCTGGCCAGCTCCTGCAAAAGCTACCTCGACATTGAGCCCACGGCTCTGACTACGACCGAGGCCACCTTCAGCACCGTGAGCGGCGCGACCAGCGCCGTGCTTGGGGCCTACGACCCCCTCTCGGGCGACAACACCTACGGCACCCGCCTGAGCATGTACTACCCCTACGATACCGATGAGCTCATTGGCTCGTCGGGCACGTATGACACGGGCCGCCGGGGCATTGCTCGCTACAAGGCTTTCGCCAGCAACACCGAGATTATCAACCCCTGGAACAACCTGTACCAGGGCGTAGAGCGGGCCAATGTCTGCATCAAGTACATCCCGCAGATGGCGTTGTACACCACTGGGGCCAGCGCCGACACGGCCGCTTTGCACCGCCTCTACGGCGAAGCCTTGACCTTGCGGGCGCAGTATTATCTGGAGTTGATTCGGAACTGGGGCGACGTGCCGATTCAGCTGGCCCCATCGAGCTACGACCAGAACTTCAACGTACCTAATGGCGACCGCGTGCAGGCCCTTACGGCCCTCGTGGCCGACTTAGCCATTGCTGAAAAACTCGTGCCCTACCGCACTGGTGCAGGCGTGGTGAACGAGCGCATCACCAAGGGCGCAGTGAAGGCATTGCGGGCACGCATCGCCTTGCAGCGCGGCGGCTATATGCTGCTGGGCAACACCATGACGCGGCAGGCTGACTACCTCACCTACTACGCTATTGCCCGCCAGGAGTGCCAGGAGTTGATGAACCAGCGCAGCCAGCACACCCTGAACCCTAGCTTTTCGGACCTGTGGCTCGGGGTAAACC
>CAXUKA010000241.1:0-9989 GCA_964251335.1 uncultured Hymenobacter sp. | reverse complement strand
GGGCCAGACCGGGCCGCTGGCCCGGCGGGCCGGGCACGACATCAACTACCTGGCGATCACCGGCGCGCTGCACGCCATCGGTCCGAGCGACGCGCCGGTGCCCCCGCTGAACCTGGTCGGGGACTTCGGCGGGGGATCGACCTACCTGGTGGTGGGGGTGCTGGCCATGCCCCGCATCGGCAGCCCCGCGCCCCCGTGGCAGAATGCGCTCTACGATGCGCTCAGCATCCTGCTCGTCTTCCCCGGCATCATCTTCTTGGGGGCCAGCGGGGCGGTGCGCTCGGCCCCGGCCCAACGGCTGTGCCGCTTCCTGGGCGATATTTCGTATCCGATTTACATCACGCACTATCCGCTCATCTACACCTACACGGCCTGGGTCGCGACGCACAAAGTGCCCTTGCGCGACGGCTGGCCCGTGGCGGCGCTGGTCTTTCTGGCCGCCGTAGCCATTGCCTACGCTTGCTTGAAATTCTACGACGAGCCAGTGCGGGCTTGGTTGAGGAAGGTGTTGGCGGATGGGGATGAAACTCGGGTAGCGGAAGTTTCTACTGTGGCGAAGTAAATTTATTGGTGTTTATCCTGGGGAAATGAGTAAAAGAATAGGCCTTGTATTAGTGATTTTCTTAGCTGCTTTAGCTTCATGCACTTCTAGAAACGACATCCATCAAGTGGCATTTGATGGGAACATTGATAAGGTAAAAGCATACATTGAAGCAGGCGGAAAACTAGACACGCTCGATGAAGGTGGTAATTCGCTTATGCGTAATGCTGCTGCGGGAGGTCATGTAGACTTAATGAAATACTTGGAGTCTAAGGGCGCTGACGTTAAAGAGTTGAAAAATGCGCGTGGGTTAATTCATGCAGCTGTTGAAAGCAAAAATATCGAAGCTGTAAAGTTTCTGCTAGACAGAGGAATAAATATTGATGATAAAAATCCAGATGAAATTTTATCATCAAATGAAACTCCTTTACTAATTGCGGCTAAAAACCGTAATTATGATATGATGTCTTATCTAATCAGTAAAGGCGCGAATGTCAATGCCAAAAATAAACAAGGTGATACACCATTGATAGAAACGATTTTTCTCTCTTTTACAGAGGGGAGTCCTCTCAAGTGCGTAATGCTGCTGGTGCAGAAAGGTGCTGATGTTAATTTGGCTGATAATAAGGGTTCAACACCAGTGGCTTTAGCTTCTCTAACTGAACAAAAGGACGTGGTAGAATATCTGGTGCAAAAGGGAGCCGATATTAATAGGAGAGGGGAAGAAGGAGAAACGGCACTTACTTATGCTGCTGGCAAAGCAAACAAGCAACTTTTTGAGTATTTTGTGAAATTGGGAGCTAACCCAAACGTGAAGCTTGATGACAGTACTACAGTTTTAATGAGAGCTGCTGATAGTAATAAAATCGAGTTTGTGCAATCTCTTTTGAGTAAGTACAAATACAAAATTGGTGATAAAGATACGCTTGGTCGAAATTTGCTAATGCACGCAGTGGAAAAGAGTGACGGGCAAATGATTGATTACATTGTAAGCAAACTCCACGCTGATGTTAATTGTAAGGATTATCATGGTACAACATCGCTGATGCTTGCAGCAGGGAGTTTTCAATTAGAAAAAGCTAAGGTTCTAATAAAATACGGAAGCCGGATTAATGCGCAAGATAGTGATGGATTTACGCCGTTGATGTATTCTGCTAGAAGTTCTTTCTATGATGACTCTGTGCCGCGAGAAGAGGATTTTCGTGATTTTATGAAATACTTAATTGATTCCGGTGCGCGCAAAGACATAAGAAATAAAGCTGGGTTAGTAGCATTAGATTACGTCAAGGATAAGCAATTGCCAACTATTATAGAGCTGCTGAAATAGCAAGTCGGCGAATCCAAACCCACCCCCATTCCACCATCCTCCCGCCACCTTGCGCAAATCGTGAAGATTCGTGCTAACATCCTAGAATAAAGGGAAGCAAAAAAGTCGGACTTTGGGGTGCCAAATGCGCCCCGCGCAACCCCCACGGTCCAGGCCTGCCAAGCGGCAGGTTTTCTCGCGCAGCCGGCGCGGGAGCCGGAGGGGGAAGGCCCTGACTATGAACCAAAAACACCTGCTTTTTTTTCTGCTGCTACTGCTGGTGGGCCCGTCATGGGCCCAAGCAGCGGCACCGGCCGCCGTGCAGCTGGCGCACCTGCGCTGCGAACTGCTGACCAATCCGGAGGGCATTGACGCCACCGCCCCGCGCCTGAGCTGGGAGCTGAGCGGCCCAGCGCGCGGCCTGGCGCAAACCGCCTACCAGCTGCTGGTGGCCTCGACGCCCGAGAAGCTGGCCGCCGACGAGGGCGACTTGTGGAATTCGGGCAAGGTCGGCGGGGGGCAGTCGGGGCTGGTGGCCTACGGGGGCGCGCCGCTGCGCAGCCGCACCCGCTGCTACTGGAAGGTGCGGACGTGGACCAACCAGGGCGAATCGGGGTGGAGCGCGCCGGCCCGCTGGAGCATGGGCCTGCTGAACTACCTCGACTGGAAGGGCCGCTGGATTGGCCTCGACCACGCCTTTGCCTGGGACAAGGAGGAGTCGCACGCGCGGCTGTCGGCGCGGTATTTCCGCAAGGAGTTTACCGCCACCAAGGTGGTGACGCAGGCCACGGCCTCCATCATCGGGCTGGGGCTGTACGAGCTGTATCTGAACGGGCAGCGCGTGGGCGACCAGGTGCTCGCGCCCGGCCCCACCGACTACACCCAGGGCGTGAAGTACAACACCTTCGACGTGACGGCGCTGCTGCGGCCGGGGGCCAACGCCGTGGGCGCGGTGCTCGGCAACGGCCGCTTCTACGCCATGCGGCAAAATTATAAGCCGTACAAAATCAAGACCTTCGGCTACCCCAAGCTGCTGATGCAGCTGGACGTGACCTACGCCGACGGTAGCCACGAGGTCATCAAAACCGACGAAACCTGGCAGGCCACCGCCGACGGCCCCATTCGCACCAACAACGAGTACGACGGCGAAGAATACGACGCTACCAAGGAAATGCCCGGCTGGGCCACGGCCGGCTTCGACGCCAAAAACTGGCTGAAAACTGAGCTGGTGCAGGAGCCCGGCGGCGCCTACGAGGCCCAGATGAACGAGAACATGAAGGTGATGGAAACCCTGAAGCCGGTGGCCCTCAAGCCCCTGGCTGGCGGCAAGTTCATCCTCGACATGGGCCAGAACATGGCCGGCTGGCTGCGGCTGCGCGCCACCGGCCGGCGGGGCGACAAAATCACGCTGCGCTTTGCCGAAACCCTGCAAGCCAGCGGCGAGCTGTACGTGGCCAACCTGCGCGACGCCCGCGTGACCGACGTGTACACGCTGCGCGGCGGCGGGCGCGAAACCTGGGAGCCGACCTTCGTTTTCCACGGCTTCCGGTACGTCGAAATCAGCGGCTACCCCGGCACGCCCACGCTGGCCGATTTCGACGGGCGCGTGGTGTACGATGACATGGCCACGACCGGCGAGTTCGTGACCTCCAACGCCACCATCAACCAGATTTACCGCAACGCCTACTGGGGCATCCGGAGCAATTACAAGGGCATGCCCATCGACTGCCCGCAGCGCAACGAGCGCCAGCCCTGGCTCGGCGACCGCACCACCGGCGCGTATGGCGAGAGCTTCGTGTTTGACAATTCGCGCCTGTACGCCAAGTGGTTGGACGACATTGCGCAGGCCCAAAAAGCCGACGGTAGCATCCCCGATGTGGCCCCCGCCTTCTGGCGCTACTACGGCGACAACGTGACCTGGCCCGGCACCTACCTCACCATCGCCGACATGCTGTACCAGCAGTACGGCGACGCGCAGCCCATTGCCCGGCACTACGATTCGATGCGCCGCTGGCTGGCCTACATGCGCGCCAACTATTCGGATAACAACCTTATTACCAAGGACAAGTACGGCGACTGGTGCGTGCCGCCCGAATCGGCCAAGCTGATTCACTCGCAAGACCCCGCCCGCAACACCAGCGGCGAGGTCATCGCCACCAGCACCTACTACCACATGCTCACGCTGATGCAGCGCTTCGCCACCGTGCTCGGCAAGCCCGCTGATGCGCAGGAATACGCCGCCCTAGGGGCTAAAATCAAGGACGCGTTCAACCAGAAATTCCTGAACGCCCAAACCGCGCAGTATAGCAATAACACTGTGACTGCCAACCTGCTACCCCTGGCCTATGGCCTGACGCCGGACACCGAGCGCGGCAAGGTTTTCCAGAACATCACGCAGAAAATATTGGTCGAAAACACGGGCCACATCAGCACCGGCGTCATCGGCACGCAGTGGCTCATGCGCGGCCTCACCGCCGAGGGCCGCCCCGACATTGCCTACAAACTGGCCACCAACCGCGACTACCCCAGCTGGGGCTACATGGCCGCCAACGGCGCCACCACCATCTGGGAGCTCTGGAACGGCAACACCGCCGACCCCGCCATGAACTCCCAAAACCACGTGATGCTGCTCGGCGATTTGCTGATTTGGTACTACGAGGATTTGGCCGGCATCAAGGCCGCCGCGCCGGGCTTTTCGCAACTCGAAATGAAGCCGGCCCTGATTGACGGCTTGACTTCAGTAAAAGCTTCATATAAATCGGTACGCGGTGAAATCCGCAGCAGCTGGCAGCGCGAGGCCAAGCGCTTCACCTGGAACATCATGGTGCCGGGCAACGTGAAGGCGCTGGTGTATCTGCCCGCGAAGGATGCCAAGGACGTGACGGAAGGCGGCAAAAAGGCCTCGTCGGCGGAGGGCGTGAAGTTCGTGCGGATGGAAGGGGATAGGGCGGTGTTTGAGGTAGGGTCGGGGGAGTACGCGTTTGTGGCGAAGCAGTAGAATGATGAATCGAATAATAAAGCGAATCAAAAAAGAACGGTCATGCTGAGCGCAGCGGAGCGAAGTCGAAGCATCTCTACCGCATTAGTAATCAATGCCGTTGCAACGAAGCGGTAGAGATGCTTCGACTCCGCTCCGCTGCGCTCAGCATGACACGACTTTAAGAATTCTCGAAGTAAAATATAGATGAAACGAACCCTCTCCATCCTCCTCCTAACCGCTCTCAGCACCAGCTGCGTCTTAGCGCAGAAAGCCACCGCGCCCTGGAAGCAAGGCATCATCACCGACGAATTCATCTTCGAAAAAGCGCCCTTCCCCGAGAGCCACGCCGCTACCATCGTGGAGACGCCGAAGGGCCTCGTGGCCTCGTGGTTCGGCGGCACCAAGGAGCGCAATCCGGATGTGGGCATCTGGGTGAGCCGGCAGGAAAACGGCAAGTGGACCGCCCCCGTGGAAGTGGCCAACGGCGTGCAGAGCGAAACCCTGCGCTACCCCACCTGGAACCCGGTGCTGTACCAGGTGCCGGGCGGCGAGTTGCAGCTGTATTATAAAATCGGCCCGAAACCGGCGGAGTGGAAGGGCTGGATGCGCACGTCCAAGGACAATGGCCTGACGTGGTCGGCGGCCCAGGCGCTGCCGGAAGGCTTTATCGGGCCGGTGAAAAACAAGCCGGTGCTGCTGAAAAACGGCACGCTGCTGTCGCCCACCAGCACCGAGGGCAGCGGCGGCTGGCTGGTGCATTTCGAGGCCTCGCCCGATTTTGGCAAGACCTGGACGAAGACCGAGCCCGTGCCCGACGGTGCGACCCAGGGCGCGATTCAGCCCAGCATCCTCTTTCATAAGGATGGCCGCCTGCAAGCCCTCTGCCGCAGCCGCGACCGCGCCATTCTGGAAACGTGGTCCACGGACCAGGGCAAAACTTGGTCGCCGCTTGCGAAAACCACCCTGCCCAACAACAACTCCGGTACCGATGCGGTGACGCTGAAAGACGGCCGCCAACTGCTGGTTTATAACCACGTGCTACCACCCGGCACCCTCGCCAAAGGCCCCCGCACCCCGCTCAACGTGGCCGTGTCGAAGGATGGAAAAGAGTGGTACGCGGTGGCTATTCTGGAAGATTCGCCCATCAGCCAGTACTCGTACCCGTCGGTGATTCAGACCAAAGACGGGCTGGTGCATTTCGTGTACACCTGGCGCCGTCAGCGCATCAAGCACGCCGTGCTCGACCCGAAAAAAATGCAGCTGGTGAAGATTGAAAACGGCGTGTGGCCGGCCATGAAAGGCTACAAAGCGCCGGAAGGCACGGCGGAGATTACGAAGGATTAACTAGGTAACCTCACCCCCGGCCCCTCTCCTTGGGGAGAGGGGTGCCAAGCGTCAGTTCACGTTGAAAATCGTTCGGCTCCCCCTCTCCCCAAGGAGAGGGGGCCGGGGGGTGAGGTGACCCCAGCGCACATTTAAACTGCATCCCCACCCATGTCCAGAATCTTCCGTCTGCTACTTGGTCTCTTGCTTCTGAGTACAGCCGCTCAAGCTCAGACCCCAGCCCAAGCCCCAAATTCCGACGACCAGTACCGCTTGCCGCTGCAAACGGTACTCGATGAGATTCAGCAGCGCTACGGCGTGAAAATCAGGCCCGACGCCGCGATGGTGAAGGACAAATACGTGACCTACGCCGAGTGGCGCTTCCGCCCCGATGTGGACGAGACGCTGCGCAGCGTGCTGGCTCCCTTCGACTACCAAGCGGCGAAAACCGGCGATAAAACCTACAAGCTCAAGACCTTCCAATATCACCTCAAAACGCCCGAGGAGGGTGCAGCCCAACTAGCGCAGCTAGCCAGCCAGTACCACGACGTGGCCAGTTGGGAAAAGCGCAAGGCCGAGCTGCGCAGCTGCATGTGGTCGGCGCTACGGCTGTCGCCCATGCCGGCCAAGCCGACCAGCAAGCCCATTATAACCAATAAACGGCAGTTCGATGGCTACACCGTGGAAAACGTGGCCATCGAAACGCTGCCGGGATACTACATGACCGGCTCAATTTACAAGCCGCTCAAATTCAAGGGTAAAGTCCCGGTTATCATCAGTCCCGACGGGCACTTTGGCGACGGCCGCTACCGGGCCGATGCGCAGTTGCGCTGCGCCACGCTGGCCCGCATGGGCGCGATTGTATACAGCTATGACCTGTTTGCTTGGGGCGAGTCGTTGCTGCAATTCAAGGGCGAAGACCACCGCCGCAGCCTCGCCATGACGGTGCAGGCCCTGAACGGCGAGCGGGCGCTGGACTACTTATTATCTTTAAAAGAAGCCGACAAAACCCGCGTGGCCATCACCGGCGGCTCGGGTGGCGGCAGCCAAACCATGCTGCTCACGGCCCTCGACGACCGCATCAAAGTGAGCGTGCCGGTGGTGATGCTCTCGACCTACCATAGCGGCGGCTGCCCCTGCGAAAGCGGCCAGCCCGTGCACCTCTGCGGCAACGGCACCAACAACGCCGAGCTGGCCGCCATGGCCGCCCCGCGCCCCCAGCTCGCCATCACCGACGGCGGCGACTGGACCGCCCAGACGCCCGAAGTAGTCTATCCTTACTTGCAAAAAATCTACGGCTACTACGGCAAAAGCGACCTCGTGCAAAACGTGCATCTGCCCAAGGAAGTCCACGATTACGGCCCTTCGAAACGGCAGGCGATGTACGAGTTTATGGCCAAAAACCTGGGCTTGAATCTGGCCGCTGCGGAGGATAAATCCGGCAAGCTGGACGAGTCGAAAGTGACGGTGGAGAAGGAAGAGGCGCAACGGGTTTTCGGGCCAAAAGGGGAGGGGCTGCCGGCCAATGCGCTGCATAGCTTCGATGATTTGCAAGCGGTTTTTGCGAAGTCGACAGCTGCCCGATAGACGCAAAAAAAGGTCGTCATGCTGAGCGAAGTCGAAGCATCTCTACCGCACAACTAATTCCAACGATTTCAACGAAACGGTAGAGATGCTTCGACTACGCTCCGCTTCGCTCAGCATGACACGGAAGAACATTTTTCTAGCACTTAGCTTACTAGCGGCCATTCCTGCCCAAGCCGCCGACATCTGGATAGCGCCCACCGGTTCCGACCGCAACGCGGGCACCGCTGATAAGCCACTGGCTACTATCGCCGCCGCCCTGCGCCAAGTGCGCGACTTGCGCCGCCTGCACGACCCCAGCGTGGAAACCGGCGCGCACATCTGGGTGCGCGGGGGCGAATACCAGCTGTATGAACCCCTTTTTCTGCGTCCCGAAGATGCAGGCACCACCACCAGCCCCACGCTGATTGAAGCTGCGCCCGGCGAGCAGCCAGTGCTCAGCGGCGGCGTGGCGGTAAAAGGTTGGCACAAGGCGGTAGCCAAAGTGCCGGGCTTGCCTGCCGCCGCGCAGAGCCATGTGTGGGTAGCTGATGCTCCGCTATTTGGAGGACGGAAACTAGATTTTCGCCAACTCTGGGTGAATGGCCGCAAGGCCGTTCGTGCCCGCACGCCTAATGATGACTATCTGCCGCGCCTGCTGACCTGGGACACCGATAAGCGGGAAACCACTATTCCAACCGCCGCGCTGAGTGGCGTGAAGCAGCCCGGCCAGCTGGAAATGGTGCTGCACCAGATGTGGGCCGTGAACGTGCTGCGCGTGAAAACCCTGACCGTGGCCGGCGACAAAGCCTGCGTGACGTTTCAAGAGCCCGAGAGTCAGATTCAATTTGAGCACCCGTGGCCCCGGCCCATCATTAATGGCAAAAACGGCAGCTCGGCCTTCTACCTGACCAACGCTGTGGAACTGCTCGACCAGCCCGGCGAGTGGTTTTATGACGCTGCCCACGGGCAGGTATTGTACTGGCCGGGACCCGGCGAAAACCTAAGCACCGCTCAGGTGGTAGCGCCGGCGCTGGAAACGGTGGTGCGCGTAGCCGGCACGCTTGACCAGCCGGTGAGCTACGTACAATTCAAGGGGCTGACTTTCGCCTATACGACGTGGCTGCGGCCCTCAGAAAAAGGCCACGTACCCTTGCAAGCCGGCATGTATCTGCTGGATGGCTACTCGCTAGCCAAGCCCGGCACGCCCGATAAGGCCGGTCTGGAAAACCAAGGTTGGATTGGCCGGCCGCCAGCGGGGGTGGAGCTGCAAGGGGCACACCATACCCGCTTTGAGCGCTGCCAATTTGTGCACATGGGCGCGACGGCGCTGGACTACCAAAACGGCACCCATGATGATATAATTACTGGCTGCACCTTTCGCGATGTAGCCGTGAATGGCATCCAGCTGGGTAAGTTTTCTGACGAAGGCGTGGAGACGCACTTGCCTTACAACCCGAAGGACGAGCGGGAAATCTGTGCCAATGAGCTGGTGGAGAACAACCTCGTCACTGACTGCGGCAACGAGGACTGGGGCGCGGTGGGCATCGGCGCAGGCTTTGTGCGGGGCGTGACCATCCGGCATAACGAAGTGTCGCAGGTGCCTTACAGCGGCATTAGCGTGGGCTGGGGGTGGACCAAAACCGCCAACTGCATGCGTGATAACAAGGTGCTGGCCAATTATATTCACCATTACGCCCAGCATACCTATGATGTGGCGGGAGTGTATACGCTCTCGGCGCAGCCGGGCACGATTATCAGCGAAAACCGGGTCGATGAAATAGGTCGCGCGCCCTACGTGCACGACCCGGACCACTGGTTCTATCTCTATCTGGATGAAGGCTCGTCCAATATCATGGTGCAGGATAATTGGTGCCCGGCCGAGAAATTTCTGGCCAATGCTAACGGGCCGGGCAATGTCTGGAAAAACAACGGGCCGATGGTGAGCGAGGTAATTAAGCAGGCGGCTGGTTTAGAGCCGGCTTACCAAGATTTGCGAAAAACAACATCAATAAATAACTAAAAGGCCGTCATGCTGAGCGCAGCCGAAGCATCTCTACCGCAGCAGTAACCAATGCCGTTGCAACGAAGCGGTAGAGATGCTTCGGCTGCGCTCAGCATGACCCTCATGAAATACCACATCAACCCACCTGATGCTAAAACCCTATCTGAAACGAGTTGCCGTCGCGTTGGTTTTGCTACTGCTGGCAGCTTCTGCAAATGCCCAAACCACCCCCAAAGCCACCTGGATTTGGTATCCCGGCGACTACGAAATC
>CAXUKA010000240.1:0-10002 GCA_964251335.1 uncultured Hymenobacter sp. | reverse complement strand
GTTTCACCTATTTCGGTGGTGCATTACAGCACTTACACGCAGGAAATCGACCTACTCGACCAGCTTACCAACGTAGCTGCCCAAACGCAGTGCCTGGTATCGGCGGGGGCACGCTACCCCGGCTCGTTTGCTTTCGGCCGTGCGCAAACCCCTGGGGTGGCTGACTACGCCGATGGCATCGACACGATGGAGTTTTTGGCGGCTGAGGTGTAGCCATCAAAAACCATTTTATGAATTTTTGATGAATTTATTAAACCTGAAGCACTTGGTCACACGTATGCCTGTCAGAAATGCTGGCAAGTCTGGCCTCAAAATAATTTCAGCCTGCCTTCAGGCGCGCGTAGTTGTTTTACCGCTGCTTTACTTTTCTCCTTCCCTTCTGCTATGTTTTACCTGCCCACCGATGAAGCGGTTGAAACCATTGACCGCGAACAGCTTACTAGCCTCGAATTCATTCACGACGACGTACTAGCTGCCCACCCCGACCAGCAAAAGCGCCGCCGCGCCGATGCCGACCGCGCCGTGCTCCTCACCAACAGCAACCACACCAAAACCACTATTTTTTTCCGTACTGCCGACGGCCACACCAAGCGCGTGCGGGCTATGGTGCTGACGGCACACAACCAATATCTGTCGCTGAAAGGTGATATTAACCTGCCACTTAGGTCAGTACTAGGCTTCGAATTCTAGACCGTAGATTTAATGAATTGCGCGGATACGCCGCTGACGCGGCTGACTTTTCTAAATTGGCTTATCCCCTAAACAAACACAAAAGGCTGCCTTTAGGCAGCCTTTTGTGTTTGATAACCAAGAGAATTACCTAAGCCAGCGGCGTATCAGGGCAGTCCGTTGAATCCGTTAAATCTGTTATTATAAAAGCGCTAGGGTGCGGGCGATGAGGCGGTCGACTATGTCGCCAGCGTCTTTGGCAAACTCGCCGGTGGCGCGGTTGGCTACGATGGCGTTGAGGCTCAGCACTTCGTGGCCTAGCAGTTGCCCAAGGGCATAATAGCCAGCCGTTTCCATCTCAAAGTTGGAGAGGCGAAAATCGCCTTCAGGGCTTTGGTGGCGGAAGCTTTGGAGACGCTGCATATAGTCGGGCTGGCGCAGGGACAGGCGCAGGGTGCGACCCTGTGGGCCGTAGAAGCCAGGGCAGGTAACGGTGTTGCCGATGAGCATATCGCTGCCCAGCTGCTCGCGCAGCAAGTCAGAACCCCGCACTACGTAGGGCGCAAAGGGCAAGCCCAGGCTTTGCTGCAAGTCCTTGGCTACCTGCGTTTCGAGGCCGGTTTCCATGAAGGGATAAAACTGCATCAGGCTGTCGAGGCCCACGGCATGCTGGGTGGCCAGCAGCGAGCCCACGGGCACATCGGACTGGAGGCTGCCGCTAGTGCCCAGCCGGATGATGCGTAGGCTCAGGCGCTCCTCAGCCGGGCGCACAGTGCGCGACATAAAGTCGATGTTCACCAGCGCGTCCAGCTCATTCATCACGATATCAATGTTATCCGTACCCATGCCGGTGCTCAGTACCGTCAGGCGCTTGCCCCGGTAGTAGCCCACGTGCGTCACAAACTCGCGGTGCGTACCCTCAAACTCGATGGAGTGGAAGTGCCGACTCACCTGCGCCACCCGCGCCGGGTCGCCCACCGTCAGGATGGTATCGGAAATATGGTCGGGCAGCAGATTGAGGTGATAAATCGTGCCATCGGCGTTCAGGATAAGTTCGGATTCAGGAATCATATGAGTACTATTTTACAAGGTCATGCTGAACGCAGTGAAGCATCTCGCGCGGCGCAGTAATCTCAAACGTTGGAGACTAGTGCAGCACGCTAGATGCTTCACTGCGTTCAGCATGACAACCAAAAAAAGAACGTTGAGTTACCCCCTATACGAAGCCAACCCTTGCGCTGGCGTATAATGGTTGCTGATTTTCGGATACGTGCCCGTACCGTCATACGGCCGCTTATCAGGGTGTTCGGCGCAAGCCTCCGAGCATGCGCCATCTAGCAATTCGCCGCAGCTTTCACAGAGTGGTAAATGCGCGTTGCAATGCGGATTGGCGCAGTTGATGAGGCGCGCCGAAGGCTGCTGGCAGTGGTGGCAACGCGAAATAATGGTGGGGTTCACCGTATTCACGTCCACCGCCACGCGGTTATCAAACACATAGCACTGGCCGTCAAAGTCTTCGCCACCCACTTCGTGGCCGTATTTGATGATGCCACCGTGCAACTGATACACGTTTTCGAAACCTTGCTCCAGCAGAAAAGCGCTGGCTTTCTCGCACTTCACGCCGCCAGTGCAATAGGTCAGGATTTTTTTATCCTTGAACTCCTGCAAGCGCTCGACGCGCTCGGGGAAATCGCGGAAGTTCTCGATATCCAGCGTCACCGCGTTTTTGAAGCGGCCGAGGTTGTACTCATAGTCCGAGCGCACGTCTACCACCACCACATCATCGCGGTCCTTCAACTCCTTGAATTCTTGCGGCGTGAGGTGCTGGCCGGTTTTTTCGTGGGGCCGCACGTGGCGCAGGCTGCTGTACACAATTTCATCCTTGAGCCGCACATGCAACTTCTGGAAAGTGTGGCCTTCGACTTCGTCAATCTTAAACTCCAGCGCCGCAAAGCGCGGGTCGGCCTTCACGGCGGCCATATAGGCGGCGCAGGCCTCACGGGTGCCCGATACGGTACCATTCAGCCCCTCGGCCGCCACAATGATGCGGCCGCGCAAGTCCAGGTCGAGGCACAAGCGGTGGTGCTCATCGCGGAATTGCTCAGGGTTTTCGAGAGGCGTATAGCAGTAATAAAGGAGGACTTGGTAGCTCATTATAGTTAGCTGTTAGCTTTTGACTGCTAACTGTTAGCCTGCCACTAGCATTTTTCTCTATGGAGAGCTAGCAGCCAAAAGCTAACAGCTAAAAAATCATACCTGTTTGGCCGGGTTGCCGAATACCGTTTGGTTGGCGGGCACATCGGCCACTACTACCGAGCCAGCTCCTACGCGGGCTTTGTCGCCCACTTTCACGCCCGCTACCAGCACTGCGCCGGCTCCCACAAAGGCACCTGCGCCTACCGAAGCCCCCACCCCAATTTGGGCACCGCTGCCGAGTTGGGCATAGTCACCTACGGTGGCTTGGCCTTCGACTACGGCGTTGGGGCCGATGAGCACGCCCTCACCTACTTTGGCGGTGGCGGACACTACTGCATTGGGGCCTACGTAGTTGCCGTGGCCTATCTCAGCGTGGGGCGATACGCTGGCGCGCTGGTGAATGCTATTGACGGGAACGACCTCGTAGTCGTCGCGCAGCATCTTGGTTAGGCTGCGGCGGCTAGCGGCATCTTCGGTAGCTACGAATACTTCGCACTTTTTGCCGAGCAGTTTTAGCAGCTCGCCATCATCGGTGTTGCCCATCACGGGCACGTCGAGTAGTTCGGTGTTATGTAGTTTGGGGTCGTCGTCGAGAATACAGTAGACGACCAAATCGTTGGAGAGAAACGCATCCAGGGCGGCCGTGCCGATGGCCTGTGCGCCGAGAATGATAACAGGGTTTTCCATAAAAAGCAAAGTTACGCGTTGCGTGCAGCAGTAAACAGCGCAGCGCGGGTATTGGCTCCCTGGTTTGGCTATTCTAGCCGAAAACGCCGCAGTAGCTGGCGGGCGTAGTCATTTTGAAGCAGCAGCCAAAGCATCCAGGGCAGCATGATGGCGCGGTAGCGGTGCAGCGTGCCCAGGTTGGGCGTGCTCAGACCAATTAGGCCGGCCAGTACCAGGCAATAGAGCAGGAGCGCCAGCACCAGCCCAGCCGGCAAGCGGCCTGGGCGACCACGCGCTAGGGCCACGGCTGTTATCACCAGCAGCCCAAGGAGGAACAGGTTTTCGAGCCCGGCCGCCAGGTAGAGCGGCGCGGCCGACTCGCCCAGCCAAGGCCGCGTCAGCGCTTGGCCGACGGCCAGCGGGGCATAGTGGAGCATACTGCTTACAGAAGGCCCCAAATTGGCGTATTCTAAGTGCGGGCGACCAAGCGAGGTAGCGATGCCGTGTTGATAGTTTTGCCATAGCTGGCTGGTTACAAAGGCCTGTGATACAGGCTCGCCACCCACTGCCACTACCAACAGGCCCGCCAGTGCCAGGCTACCCGCCAGCGCTAGCAGTTGCCAGCGCCAGCCGGCTCGTAGCCAGCCCGCTCGCACGGCCAGCGTGGTGGCAGCCAGTGCCAGCAGGCAGCCCAGCAGCGGCAAGGCAAAGAAATACCGCATCCGTACGTGCAGCCAAGCCAGGAATACCAGCAGCAACCAGCTACCCAGCCGGGGCCATATACCACGCGGTGAATGGTCATGTAGTTTGTTCAGCACTAACGCGGTAAGGGCCGCCCCGCTACCAAGTATCAGCGCCTCTTTGGTGAGGCCTGATGCCCACCAGACCACCGATGGCCACAGTAAAAAGGCTACCACACCGGCTCCAACCGGCGCAGCCGGAAACAGCCGAACCAGCGTGCAAACCAGCACCCAGCACCCCGCAAAGCAGGCAATGCTAATGTAGCAGCTGGTTAGCCACTGGCTACTGAGCGATGCCAGGTTTACTAAACCCGCCATCTTAATGATAAACAAGGTATTAGACCACTCGTAAATTTTCAGCACCTCTCCATTAGCCCTTATATCGTGGCCCTGCCAGAGTGCCCGGGCCATGCTGGGCCGCGCCCAAAACTGCGCCGTAAGGGCCTGCCCCCAAAAGCTCATAACCCGGCTATCGGGGCCGTGCGGTAACAGACCAGCTCCCAGCCGCAGGGCCAGCGCGGGCAACAGCCAGCGCCGTAAGCCCGGTGCTGCCCGGCGATACTCAGCGCGCAACCAGCCGACCAGCACAGCTAGTAGCAATACATTTAGAATTAAGGCGATAAATAGCTTCATCGGCTCACGCGCATGCGCGCTGGCTCGCCGCCTACCAGCCGCCCGCCGATGGCGCAGTGCAGGCAGCGCCGGGGCGCACAATAACTCTTGTGCAAGGACAGCAAGCCCTGCGAGTCAGCGGCAGTGCGGTGCTCAAAGCCAAGCTCCTGGTACAGGTCGGTGTATTGGTTGTGCTCGGCGGGCAACTCGCTCAGTAGGTTAATGCTGCTTTCGACCAGCTCGGTTTGGCCGGTGTGGCGGGCGTAGGCCACGCGCAAGGGCACCACTACGTTGATAATCAACAGCTCAATACTACTCTTGCCCAACGTCGGCACTTTGCCCGGCCGGCCGGGCCGGAAGTGCTGCCGCCAATAATCGGGGGCCGACGCACCCGCAAAAAAGTCCGTCAGCGCTACTACGCTCTGCGCCGTGAGTAGCGCATCGAAAAGCGCCGGGCGGCGGTGCAGCAGCCCAACTAGCTGCCCCAGCCGCACGGCTGGGAAGTTGGCGGGCCGCAGGCGCAGGTAGTTCCACTCGTGGGCGGCCAGGGCGGCCGCGCCCAAACCATATTTATGGCGCAAAAACTCGTGCTCCTGCCGCCGGTCGCGGATGTAGTCATCATCTGCCGTTTCCTCATTTTCTGCTAGAAAACCCGCTTGGCCAAAAAGCAAGGCTTCGAGCTGGCGCACGTCGTGGCGGTGGCGACGCAGTATGGGCAGCGGCACTGCTTTGGCGAGGCGAGCCAACGGCTCGCTGTTTTTTTGAAAGCCGAAAGCCGCCATGAGGGCGTGGTAGGCGGTGGCTTCCCAGTCGTGGCTCAGGTGCTGATGCAGCTCGGCAATAACCTCCGCTTTTTGCTCCACCCGCTCCAATAAGGCCCGCTCGGTCATCATCATGCGTACCAACTGTGGCACTTGGCCCAGCAGTGGCGCGCAGGGCAGCGCAGCAGCCGGGGGCGCTTGCATCAGCGCCTCGTAGCGGCTCAGCAGGTCGGGCGCGAGACGTGGAGCCAGGGCCAGCGTTGGGATAACGCTACCGTTGGTGCGCGTTACGTCGGCATCGGCCTGGCCCACTACGTGCAGAATTACCTGGTCGTACTTTTTGTCTAGCTGATGGTTGTGTCGCTGCCAATCAGAAGCCCGCAGGTGGATTTCCACTGCGCCATTCCACTCCACGTCGCCCAGGCGCAGGCGGGCGTTGAGGAAGTCGGGGCCGGCATCGGCGTTGCGCTGGCCGGGGCGCAGCACCTGAATTTCTTCGCCGCTGGTGGTGCGCAGGTCGGCCTTGTCGAAGTACTGGTGCTGCCAGACGTAATGCAGGAAATCTTCGCGCATAAATTCAGGGGGCGGTAAGCTTTAGCTTGACGTAAAGAAACCAGCCAATAAGCACAACAACAGAAAATCGCCCAAAAATAAAACGGCCTGCTCTAGCGGAGCAGGCCGTATAAATTTAGTCTTGTAGCATGGCAAGCTAAAGCTTACCCTACCCTCAGCGCAGGTCTACCACTTTCACTCCGGGGTGCGCCGCCTTGTCAAAAGCGAACGTGCTGGCCGTCACCGGCGTGTTAGGTTTAAAATTCTTGAGCGTGAACGTGGTGCGCGTGCCGTTCTTCTTAAACGTCTTCACGCTTTTGATGGACTTGTCGGCCTGGCTCACCAAAATCTGTACTTTAAATACGTCGTTGGTCTTGTTTTCGGGCGACAGCTCAATCTGGTCATACGTAACGCCACCTTCCTTCACAGGCTTAAGCAGCTGATACTTATAGCCTTTTTTGTACATAGTGTACATCTGCGATGGCGACATTTCCTGGTTCGATGGGTCGGACTCGGAGATGTTTACCTCGTTCTCATTTTTGAGGTAGGTCCAGGTGGTTTTGCCGTCATTAATGACTTCCTGGCCGCTGGCCGTGAGGTGGTATTTCTGGCCACTCACGGTCACGTCACCGGTGATATTTTGCTTGAGCTTGGCGGCAGGGTTTTCCAGCGTCTGGGTAAAACCTGCCTGGAACGACTTGAGCGCCGTGTACTTAGCGCTTACCGCATCGAGGATTTTGCCAGCCTGGGGGTCTTGCTGCGCGGCAGCGGGCAAAGCTAACGTAGCGGCCAGCGCCAGCAGGGAAAATTTCTGAGTCATATAGATAGAGAAAATCCGGCTGGTTGGGGCCGGATGGAAAGGCATACGCAAAAGCAGGGCCAAAGTGTTTAAAAGTAGCTTGGACTCTGTGAGTCCGAACACGAGTGTAGCGAGTATCTACGTTTGGTGAAGCCGCTGATAGTCCGGGCTTTTCTGACGTGGATGCTCGCTACGCTCGCGCTCGGGCTCGCAGAGTCCAAGCTACTTATTTCATGCTATTCAGCAGCTGCTCTAGCTGGTACTCATCGGGGATGAGCACGGCGCGGGCTTTGCTGCCCTCAAAAGGCCCTACAATACCGGCCTGCTGGAGCTGGTCCATGAGGCGGCCCGAGCGGTTGTAACCCAGCTTCAACTTGCGCTGAATGAGTGAAGTAGAGCCCTGCTGATGCAGTACGATGCAGCGGGCAGCCTCGGCAAACATAGAGTCGCGCTCGCTGGGGTCCATCTCGTCCTGGCCGCTGCCATCGTCGCCGTCGGCCCCGGCCACTTCGGGCAGCAAGTAGGCATCGGAGTAGCCCTGCTGCTCGCCGATGTAGTCGCAGAGGCGGTCGACTTCGGGCGTGTCGATAAAGGCGCACTGCACCCGAATGAGGTCCGAGCCGGCCGAGAATAGCATATCGCCCTGGCCAATAAGCTGGTCGGCCCCGCCCGTGTCCAGGATGGTACGCGAGTCGATTTTGCTGGTCACTTTAAAGGAAATCCGGCAGGGGAAGTTGGCCTTGATGATACCCGTAATAACGTTTACCGAAGGGCGCTGGGTGGCCACAATGAGGTGAATACCAATAGCGCGCGCCAACTGCGCGAGGCGGGCAATGGGCTGCTCGACCTCCTTGCCAGCGGTCATCATCAAGTCGGCCAACTCGTCGATTACCAGCACGATAAACGGCATAAAGCGGTGGCCCTTCTTGGGGTTCAGTCGCCGCTCAATAAACTTCAGGTTGTACTCCTTGAGGTTGCGGCAGCCGGCTTCTTTCAGCAAATCATAGCGCCGGTCCATCTCCATGCACAGCGAGTTCAACGTGTTCACCACCTTCTTGGTATCGGTAATGATGGCTTCCTCGGTGTCGGGCAATTTGGCCAGGAAGTGGCGCTCGATTTTATTGAAGATACTGAGTTCAACCTTCTTAGGGTCGACCAGCACAAACTTGAGCGTGGCAGGGTGCCGCTTATAGAGCAGCGAGGCCAGTATCACGTTCAAACCCACCGACTTACCCTGGCCCGTGGCCCCGGCCATCAGCAAGTGAGGCATTTTGGCGAGGTCGGCCACGAAGACTTCATTGGTAATGGTGCGGCCAAAGGCCACCGGCAAGTCCATTTCGGAGCGGGCGAACTTCTCCGAGCCCAGCACCGAGCGGATGCTTACCATTTCCTTTTTGGTATTCGGCACCTCGATACCAATGGTACCCTTACCCGGAATCGGGGCGATGATACGAATACCCAAAGCTGCCAAGCTCAAGGCAATATCATCTTCCAGACTCTTGATTTTGGAGATGCGGATACCGGCCTCTGGCACAATCTCATACAGCGTCACCGTCGGCCCGATGGTGGCCTTGATGCTGGCAATGGCGATGTTGTAGTGACCCAGGGTTTCGACAATGCGGTCCTTGTTGGCTTCCAGCTCCTCCTTGGTTACCTGGGCTTTGGCCACGCCGTAGTCGTTGAGCAACTCCAGCGTCGGGAACTGATAGCGCGAGAGGTCGAGCGTGGGGTCGTAGTTGACGTCGGGCATGGCGTCGGCGTCCTCGTCCTCATCAGCTACAGCGGCGATGTCGGCCCCAGCGTTGGGGTCGAGGTCGTCGCGGCTAGGTACTGTGATTTCCAGGCTAGCAATTGGGGCCTGAGGCCTGATGCTTGGGCTCGGCAGCGGCGCATCGTCATCGGCCAGGTCGGCGAGCGAGAGCGGCGTGGGCACGGTGGCGGCCACCGTGGCAGGAGCCTCGGCCTGCGTGTTCTCCGGCTCGGCCTCGGGTAGCTCGAAGGAGAACGTGGGGCCGGCTGCCGTAGCAGCGGCAGCCGTTACGGCAGCAGTTGTTGCAGCTGCCGAAGCAACCGCCGTGGGCAGCGCCGTAGCGGTAGCAGCTACCGCCAGCGGCATTGCCGCGCCAGTAGCAGGCTGCCAAGGGGCGGGTTCAAATTCGGCATCGGCGGCTGCTGGAGCAGCCTCGGCTACCTCAAAAGCGGTGCTAATGACTGGTGCCTTCAGCGGGCTGGGGCGCGGCGCGGGAGCCGGCTCAAACTCGGGTTCAGAGGCAGTTTGGTCTTCGTCTTCACTGGCTAGCGCGGCAGGACGAGGTGCAGGGGCTTTAGCCGAGGGGCGGTTCGCAATAGCTGGCTCCACGTCAGCTGCTTCTTCGGCCAGCTCCTCCTCTTCTTCCTCGTCGCGGTTACCCAGGCCGAGGTCAAGGCTGGTGATGTTGAAGAAGAATACCACGAACATTATCAGCCCGAAAGCCAGCAGCAGCACCGTGCCCCAGCCCACCAGCGATTGCAGCCAGAGAGCCATTTCGTAGCCACCGCTGCCGCTCAGCCAGTCGAGGCGGTGCGCCTGGGTGGGGTCGGTGCCGGGCTGCTCCATCTGCACTACCACGTAGCCCAGCAAAATACTGGCCCACAGCATAGTAAACAGGCCCAGCGCCAGCACGTAGCTCACCGAGCCCTTGGCCCGGCGAAATACAATCTTATACCCCAGAAAGAACACAATGGGAATCAGCGCATAAGCCGACAGCCCGAAGCCTCGGTAGATGCACTTTTCGGCCAGCCAAGCACCGAGCAAACCTAGCCAGTTGCCCGATTCCTGCCCGGCTTCCTTCACCGGCACGGTGCCCAGCGCGGCCACTATGCTTTGGTCGGCGCGACCACTGAACAAGAACGACGTGAATGCAATGGTGAGGTAAATTGACCCCAGCAGCAAACTAAAGCCCACGAATAAGTGGAAGCGGCGGTCTTTGAGAAAGGCTAGGGCCTGGCTCGGGCTGAAGCCTGGGCC
>CAXUKA010000239.1:0-10009 GCA_964251335.1 uncultured Hymenobacter sp. | reverse complement strand
CTCGAGCCGCCCTATTTCACCTGGACCATCAACTTGAGCCCTGGGCGACTGCAAAGGTGTTTTAGAGGCAAATGCAGGACCGTGCAGGGGTAGGGACGCAAGCGGTTGAAGGCTTATGTTTCCTCCGCAACGACGACGCTGCCTCTGTATTTACTGCGAAATCGCTCTTAGGACAATTTTAGGGCCACAGACGTTAGATAAAAAGTAAGAATAATAAATTAAAAATTTGATAATCAAAAATTTAATTTATCGACTTTCCTTGGCATCAACAGGGCACATCAGCGCACGCGCCGTGCGCAGGCCTTAGGCCTGCGACTGTAGCTCCACGAGCGTGCGCAGGCCCTGGCCGGGTTCCGACTCCTGGCTTAGGCGGGCTTGCAGCATTTGCACCCGCACATCGATGCTGCGGAGGCCCGCGCCTTTAGTAAGAGGCTTGCCGTCGGGGTCGAGGTGGGCGGGGTCGAGGCCGCAGCCATCGTCTTCGACCACCAGCGTGAGCAAGGGGCCGCGCTGCCGCAGCAGCACATCGAGGTGGGTAGCGCCTTTGGCGTGCTTCAAGGCGTTGTGTATCAGCTCTTGGCAAATGCGGTAGAGAGCCAGCTCCTGGGCTATGGCCAGCGGCTGCGGGTAGTCTACTTCGAGGGCCACGTCGAGGGCACCGGTTTCGTTACTTACATCTACGAGGTGCTGGAGGGCCTCGGCCAGCCCGTAGCGGGCCAGCACAGCCGGAAACAAGCTGTGCGAAATGCTGCGCACGTCGTGCACGGCGGTGCCCATCAGCTCGTTTACCATGCCATATAGGCCGGCTTCTTCGGCGTCGGCGGTGGGCTGGCTGTTGCTTTCGAGGCGGCTCATGAGCAGCCGGGTAGTGGCCAGGGTGGCCCCGATGCCATCGTGCAGGTCGCGGCCAATGCGCTCGCGCTCAAGCTCCTGGGCCTCAATGACGGCGGCCAGCAGCTGCTGCTGATATTCGGCCTCGGCGGTGCGTAGGCGCAGCTGCTGTTGCAGCAAACGCTTCTGGTACGTGACTACAAACAGCACTAGCGCGCCCCCTACTAGCAGCAGCAGCCCAATGCCGACGACTAAGAGTTGAACAAATTCGACTTCTGCGGGCGCATCCATAGAGCCAAGGTATAAGCGCAGTAAAGCGTAGAGAGAAACAAAGGACGGATAGCCAAGATAATCATTATTTGCAGATTTTGTGAATAATGCGTTAGCAAGTAATTGCTAACCAAGGTGATGAGTAAGTCGCCCAGCACGTATACTACCAGACCTACCGATACCCAGAAGAAGGGCTCTTGGCGCAAGCGCTCGACGCGCAGCTCATTGAGCAACTTCCAAAAATACAGCATGGCTAGGCCGAGCTGAAGCAGGTCGGCAGTAATCTGGACGCTGGTGGCGTAGTGAATTACGCTGAGCCCGGCAAACGTATCGACCAGCGCGTAGACACTAAAAAGGCCCACCACCCACGGCATCAACCGGTTGAACGTGGCCGACTGCAAGACCTCGCGGTAAGCCAGCGCTAATAGTGCCACCTCGCCAATCGCGCTAAGTGGCCCCATAAATAAATTGGATTTCAAGTATTTATGGCGTACTACCCAAGTTAAAGCCAGCGACATTAGCTCCATCACCATATCGAAGCCCGCGACCAACGCCACGTAGCGCAGGCTCAGGGGCAGTCGGCGAAATCGAATAAGGCCACTAACCCCAGCAGCGACAACCGACCCGTAAAGCAGCCATCTGGAGAACATAGTGAGTGCATGAATATCCATTAGGGACGTAAATAATACTTCGGCAATGACCTAATGACGTACTGATAGCTTTGGCTTAACAAGATGGTGAACAGGAATCTTCTCATCACCGGGAATGCCAAACTGCCTTGCGTGCGGCTTTCCATCCGGCTAACGTAGACGACTAGCGCCCGTAGCGTTGCCTCTGCCTCGGTGCGTAGCCCAAGGTTAAGAAATAGGCTTTTGTTGTCGTAAGGCGGCCCCCGGCGAGCTGGTCTTAAAAGGTGATTGCCGCCTGATGCCGCCGATTAGTAGCCGATTAGTAGCTGAGCGAATTTGACTGCTGCGGGCGCATCCATAGCGCTAGCGTATAAACGCAGTACGGAATGACAAGAAAAAACTTACGCACAACCAGGATAATCAGTATTTGTAGGTCGTGCGAGTAATGTGCCAGCAAGTAATTGCTAACCAAGGTGATGAGTAAGTCGCCCAGCACGTACACTACCAGGCCCACCGATATCCAGAAGAACGGGTCGGCCCGCAGGCGCTCGACGCGCAGCTCACTAAGCAGCTTCCAAAAATAGAGCATGGCCAAGCCGAACTGAAGCAGGTCGGCGGTAATCTCGACGCTAGTAGCGTAGCGAACAATGCTGAGCCCGGTAAACGTATCAATCAGCACATAGAGGCTAAAAAGACTCACTACCCACGGCATCAGTCGGTTGAACGTGGCCGACTGCAAGACCTCACGGTAAGCCAAAGACAACAGTATCACCTCGGCACTTACAATAAGGGGTATCAGGAACAGATTGGACTTTAGGTGTATTACCTTAATCAGCGCTGCTAGCGTCCAATCCATCACCATATCGAAGCTAGCGAGCAGCGCCACGTAGCGCAAACTCAGCGGCAGCCGTCGAAACCGGATAAGGCCGCTAAGTCCGGCCGCAATGCCCATCCCTCTAAGCAGCCAAGTAGCAAAAATGTAGAGCATATTTGTATCTATTGATAATATAAATTGCTGTTCTGTAATGATATGCGAGAGAATAATTACCCGGCCTCAAGGCAAGCAGGATTCTGCTTTATCGTAATAGAAGCTCGCCTCGGGAATGCATTTCAGACTGCCTTGCGTGCGGCTCCCAATCCGGCTACTGTAGCCAACCAACACACTCAGCGTTTCTCTGCTTCGGTACTCAGTCTGCAGTTGACACACAAACAGTTGCCGGCGTAAGGGGGCGCCCCTACGCCGGGGCTTTGCAGGTGCTCAAAGCTGTAGCCGTAGAGTACTTGGCAGCCCGGTGCCAATACCTAATAGCTGAGCGAATTTGACTGCTGCGGACGCATCCATAGCGCCAGTGCATAAGCGCAGTAAAGGGAAATGACAAACAAGGGGCGTATAATCAGGATAACCAGTACTTGCAAGTCGTGCGAATAATGCGCCATCAAGTAATTGCTAACCAGCATAATGAGCATATCGCCCAGCACGTACACGATGAGGCCCACCGATACCCAGAAGAACGGGTCGGCCCGCAGGCGCTCGACGCGCAGCTCACTGAGCAGCTTCCAAAAATAGAGCAGGGCCAGGCCAAGCTGAATCAGGTCGGAGGTAATCTGGACGCCAGTAGCGTAGCGAACAATGCCGAGCCCGGCAAACGTATCGACCAACGCATAGAGGCTAAAAACGCTTACTACCCACGGCATCAGTCGGTTGAACGTGGCCGACTGCAAGACCTCACGGTAAGCTAAGGATAGCAGGATTATCTCGCCAATTACTGTAATGGGCATCATGAATAAATTGGACTTCATGTGCAGTACCTTAATCATAGCCCGCTCCGTCAGCTCCACCACCATATCGAAGATGGCGAGCATCGCCAGGTAGCGCAAACTCAGCGGCAGTCGGCGAAACCGAATAAGGCCACTAATTCCGGCAGCTATAACCGACCCGTAAAGCAGCCAGACGATGAACGCAGCGAATAAATCTGTACTCATTAGAGGTATAAGTAATTGTATTATAGTGATATGTGAAATGATGCTGGCCTTGACTTAGGTCGCTGGCGGGCAGGGCAACCCAGTATCGTAGAAGGGGCCATCCCCAGGAATACCTGCTAGGCTGCCTTGCACGCGGCTCCCAATCTGGCTGATGTAAACGACCAGCGTAATCAACGTAATCTCCGTTTCGGTGCGCAGCCCGCAGTTGAGAAACAGGTTTTTTTCGTCGTAGGGATGCGCCTCGGCCAGCGGGTCTTTGAAGGTGCTGACCTCAAAGTTGTAGCCGTGCAGCGGGCCGTGCGAGGTCGTAAACATAGCCGTGGCCAACGCGTCAGCTTCTACCCAATCGGTCAGCCAGTGCAGGGCTTCTGCTGGCGTTATCTGGGTGCTGGGCTCATCAGATGACTCGACTGCTTGGGCAGTTGTGGCAGCCAACTGGGTCGGTATGTAATACGCTGATAGAGGGTCACCTTTGGCATCAACGGCAAAAAGCGTGACGCTAAAGCGCGCCTGGCCGGTAGCATCGGGCATGAGTAAGAACCGCGCCTTGATGAGGGCCGCGCCCACTGCCGATACCAGCGCGCGGATTTGGTCGATAGAAAAAGTTAAAAAATTGCTGCGCTCGCTAGCAGGTGTTTGAAATGCCTGCGCCAGCTCGTCGTCGTTGGCTGAGTGGATAAGCTCGCGCCAGGCTACCGAGTATGTCTCGTACTGCTCCGGGCTGATGCTCTCCGAATCGTTAGCTTCTTGCATAAAAAGATGAAAGAGTATGAAGATGCCAAAGGTAAGTGACAGCTATACAGGTTAGGTATGTGCATTAGCAGCCCATGCGCTGGCTAAGCGCCGTGCGAAGCTGACTTGGGTGGGCGCATCGCCAGCGCCAGAAAATAAGAAACGTAGAGGAGGAAGTTGAATATGTTGCGCACGCCCAGTATCACTATCTTTTGCAGCAGCAAGGAGCTGTGCGCAATTAAGTAATTGCTGAACAAGGCAATCAGTAAGTCGCCCAGGCCATGCACTACCAGCGCCACCGATACCCAGAAGAAAGGGTCGAGCCGCAGGCGCTCTACTTGCAGCTCATTGAGGAGCTTGCGAAAGTACAGGCCGGCCAAGGCGATATTCAGCAAATCGCTGATAATACCCAGGCTTGTGGCGTAGTGAATGGTGTGGAGATGCAGCAGGTTTTCGAGCAGCGCGTAGGCGCTGAATAGGCCCAGCACCCACGGCATTACCCGGTTTAGCGCGGCCGATTGTAGTGCCTGGCGGTAAGCCAAGGCCAGCAGCGTCAACTCACCCACGGTAATAAATGGAAAGAGAAAGAGGTTGGATACGTGGAGAATATTGAAAAATATCGAGCAGACTATCTCCAGCAGCGCATCGAAGCAGGCCAGCAGCGCCAGGTACCGCAGGCTAAGCGGTAGCTGGCGATAGCGTACCATCCCGACCACGCTGGTGATGAGCACCATGCCAACGGGTAGCCAAATAATGCCAGAGAGAAGCGAGTCGAACATGGAGCCATATCAGGTGGGAAGTCAGCACCACCTTTTTTCACCTTTTACTTGAGAAGTATACCTGTCTACACACCTTAGCTGCCAGGCGGAACGGCCTGTGCTATATCGTAGTAAGGTGCCTTGCCGACATCGGCCCCGGCCAGGCGCAGCACCAGCCCGAAAGTTTGCCCCAGCGCAGGAGCTTGTTCGCCCTCGGTAGCGCGGTAGTATGCGTGCAGGCCAAAATAAACCCGCAGCCCTTGGTCGCTACCGCCCGAATCGGGAGCGAGTAGCGGGTCGATAAAATCGCGCACCGCAAAGTTGTAGCCCTGCAAAGGCGTGGTGCTGGTGGCAAACATGGCGGGCGCTACCAACTCGGTCGTTTCCCAGTTGTGCAGCCATTCGGTGGCCAGCGCCAGCGGTACCTCACCGCCTTCGAAGGGCGGCTGCACAGGCTGCCACGCCGCGTCGGTCAGGTAGTAGGCGGAGGCGGGGGTATCGCCTTCGCCAGTGGCATACAAGGCCACCGAAAAGCGCGCCTGGGTGTCACTGGCAGCAGGCAGTAGTACAAAGCGCGCCTTAATCTGGTGCATACCCATCGTGGACAGCAGCCAGAGTAGCTGCTGCTGCGGGAGGCTCACGAAGGGCAGGTATGTGTCGTGCGGCCCCCTAAAAAGATTCGTCAGCTCATCGTCATTGGCTGTAGCGATAAAGCTGTTCCACGCCTCGGTGTATTCTTCAAAGAGGTTCGCGCTGAGGATGCCCAGTTCGTTGTTTAGCATTATGATTTTGATATATATAGTAAATCAAAAGCTAAAAGTAGTAGGTGAATCCCAACTGCCCACTACCCAAGAAAAAGCCGCCGCCAGGGTAGGGCAAAGTGCGCCAGCCGAAGCCCCCAATTGTGATGCCCTAGCCTGAAAAATGCTTGCTCCGGCCCGGCCGGCGTAGGCTGGTGGCCGGTTTCTGCTTAAGTTGCGCTCGTGCTTATGCCCGCCTCTTTTTTCAATTGCCGGAAACGGCGCTATGCCGCCCTGCTGCCGCTGGCGCTGCTTTCGCTCACTGCTGCCTGCGGGCAAACTACTACGCCGCCCGCGCCCCCGGCCATCGTCACCGACTCGGCCACCGGCAAAGTCGATATGCCCTGGCTGCGCCAGCAGCTCGACAGCAGCACCACGCTGCGCCGCCAGCAAGTGGGCGTGGCCCTGGCCGATGCCACCACCGGCGAGGCGCTTTTTGGCTACAACGAGGCTAAGTACTTCACCCCGGCCAGCACCATGAAGCTGCTGAGCCTCTACGCCGGCCTGGCGCTGCTGCCCGACTCGCTGCCCAGCCTACGCTACTTCTCGCGGGGCGATACGCTGTTCTTCCAAGGCACCGGCGACCCCACGTTGCTGCACGGCGACGTGCCCTCGCGCCGGGCGTATTCGTTTTTGCTTAATCGGCCTGAGAAACTGCTGGCTTACTGTGATATAGCTACGGTGCCCGCCTACGGCCCCAGCTGGGCCTGGGACGATTTTAATTACTACTTCCAGCCCGAGCGCACGGCGTTTCCGCTGTTTGGCAACACGGTGCGCTTTTATGCCAACGCCCCGCTGGTGGTGCGGCCCCGGCCGGGCGCACCGGCCCAGGTGCTGCCGCAGCGGGTGCGGGTGTTTCCGCGCTCTTTTGCGCCGCTCACCACGGTGGCCGGCCCCGATTTTCGCCTCTCGCCCGACCAGGACGACGAGATGCACGTGTACCGCGCCCCGCTCGAAAACCGCTTTACCTACCGCTCGGGCAGTAAAAAGTGGATTGACGAAGTGCCCTACCGTACCAGCCGCCAACTGCTGCTGCGCCTGCTCGGCGATACCTTGCGCCGTGCCATTGTGGGCGTGCAGTGGCACCCGCGCCCCGGCCAGGACAGCATTCGCACCCTGCGCGGCCTGCGCGCCGACTCGCTCTACCGCCGCATGCTGCGCGTGAGCGACAACTTCCTGGCCGAGCAGTTGCTACTAATGACCAGCACCCGCGTGGGTTTTCGCGACTCGCTGAGCGGCTCGCGCACCATTCATTTTCTGCTCAAAAATCAGCTCAAAGACCTGCCCGACCGCCCCGACTGGGTCGATGGCTCGGGTTTGTCGCGCCTCAATCTGCTCACGCCGCGCACCCTCACGGCGCTGCTCTGCCGCCTGCACCAGCAGGTGCCCGAGCCCCGCCTGCTGAGTTTGCTGGCGGCCGGGGGCGGCCAGGGCACGTTGCGCAAGCGCTATTTTGAGGCTGGCCCACCAAAAGCCACCTGGCTGTGGGGCAAAACCGGCACGCTCACCCACACCTGCAACCTGGCGGGCTACGTGCGCTGCAAAAGCGGCCGGCTGGTGGCCGTGACCTTCTTCAACAATAGCATTCCCGGCAACGACCAGGCCACCCGCAATGCCATGGAGCGCCTGCTGCACGAGGTGCGCGAGCGGCTGTAGCTACTCACTTTTGGAGTAGCTGCAAAGCGGCAGTACATCAGTAGCCTGACGCGTTCAATAGAATAGAAAGCCGCAAAGCGGCGGCACTTTACACTAGTGTCGCCGCTTTGCGGCTTTCTGCATAGAAACAATCACGTTCGGCTGACAACATGCCGCCGCTTGAGTTAGCTACCAAGTGGTAGCTCCGGGTATGCGCGCAGCACGCCAGATGGCCGCTACACCGAGCAGTGCTTTGCACTGCACATTTGCCACCTGAGTGAGGCACTAAATAGCTCATTGGTATTAAGGGTATAAAAACTAGGATTGTTTCTCATAGTGAATGATATAGAAAAGTTACTGTTGTCCTAAATTCACCTGTGATGCGGCTCTCTTCGCACAGAAAACAGCGCCGTTGACAGACAACAAGTGAGGGTTAAGCGAGAAGGGCCAACTGGGCCTGGATGGGTAAAATAATTTTGTATCACTAAAACGGCGCTGGATATCTAAGCACAGCCTTACTGGAAAGTAAATATTAGAAAACAGCTACTTGCCAGCGCCGCTTACTTGACCTGATATAAAAATATAATCTTCTTCCGCTGCCATGTTCCGCCTGCCTACTACCGCTTTGCTGCCCACCTTCCGCCGCCTCACCCTCGCTACTCTCGGCCTGCTGCCAGTAGCCGCCTCGGCTCAAACTATCCTTAGCTTCTCGCCTACTCAGGCTGCCGCTGGTGCTACCGTCACGATTACGGGCCTTAACTTAAATTCGCTCAAATCGGTGATGCTCAATGGCCAGCAGATGCGCGTCACGGGTAATCCTTCGGCCACTACCGTGAAAGTAATTGTGCCGCCGGCTGCCGCTACGGGCCGCATGCGCCTCACCACGGCTAGCGGCACGGTGCTCACCAGCAGCAAGCTGGGTATCACGCGGGCTTCGTCGGCTGTGAGCTACGCTCAGGTATCGACCAACAGCAATGGCGCTACCGCTACCGGCAATTTCTCGACCCCCGTAATGGGCGACCTCGACAACGATGGCCTGGTAGATATGATAATGGGCCAGGGCAACGGCACCATCATGGTGTTTGAGCAATCGGCCACCAACTCGACTACTTTCAACGCTGGCACGCTCCTCAAAAACGCCGATGGCACCACCCTCAGCGTAACGTACTACGCCAAGCCGACCCTCACTGACCTCGACGGCAACGGCCTGCTGGAGCTGCTGGTAGGCGAAGACCTGGGTACCGTAGTTCGCTACGAACAGGTGGCTGCTTCCGGTGCTAATGCCTTGTCGTTCAATCGCGTTTCGACCTTGTTTGCCAACCCCTACGGCGTAGCTACCCACGCCGCCCCCAACAGTGGCTCGTATGCTCGCCCCACCATCGCTGACCTCGACAACAATGGCTTGCTCGACGTGCTGGTAGGCAGCAACGACGGCACCCTGCGCCGCTACGAGCAAACCGCCGCCAACGCCGCCACCTTCACCACGCTGGGCCAAATGAAGCTGGCCGACGGCACCGTCATCGACGCTGGCGACGTAGACAAGCCCCTGCTGACCGACTACGACGGCGACGGCTACCTCGACATGCTGCTGGGCAACAAAGCCGGTAGCATCGTACTCTACACCCAAACGGCTGCTAACTCAACGGTATTCAAGTCGCTGGGCAGCCTCACCACCAACGGCACCACCGCCATCAGCCTGAGCAGCGTGAACGGCTACGCCGCCCCTGCCATCTCTGACCTCGACGGCGACGGCCTGCTTGACCTCTTCGTGGGCAACGCCAGCGGCACGGTGTACCGCTTCGAGCAAAGCCAGTCGGCTACCCAGCCCACCTTGGCCTCGGGTGCACTCAACACGGTAGCGCCGCTGCCAGTAGTGCTCACCTCGTTCACGGGCCAGGCCAGCAGCACCGGCAATATCCTGCGCTGGACTACCGCCTCGGAAGCTAACAGCGACCACTTCGAAGTAGAGCGCTCGGCCGATGGCCAGTCGTTTACGAAAATCGGCCAGCTGGCTGCCGCTGGCACTACGGCCTCGGCCCACAGCTACCAGTTCACCGACGCCGCTGCCCCCGCCGCTACTAGCTACTACCGTCTGCGTGAAGTTGACTTCGACGGCACTACCAGCTACTCGCCGGTTGTTACGCTGGCCGCCAGCACCACCGCTCTCACCGCTGCCAAGCCCGTAGCTTACCCCACCATCTTCACCGACGAGTTGAACGTAGCCCTGCCCGGCACCGAAACTCAGGCTGCCACCGTAGCCCTGCTCACCGCCGATGGCCGCGCCGTCTATACCCGCACCGTGCAGCTAGGCACCACGCCTCAGGCCCTGGCCGAGCTGCCCACGCTGGCCCCCGGCACGTATCTGCTTCGC
>CAXUKA010000238.1:0-10033 GCA_964251335.1 uncultured Hymenobacter sp. | reverse complement strand
ACTACCAACCGAGTAAAAACCAACCCATGCGCTACCTAATTTCGCCCTGCACCGTGTACACGGGCAGTTCTACCCTGCCCCATTACGCGGTAATTGTCAATGGCGACCGCATCGAAGCGCTGGTGCCGGCCGTAGCGGCCCCCACCGACCTGCCCCGGCGCGATGGGCGCGGCCTGCATTTGAGCCCCGGCTTTGTAGATGTGCAGCTGTATGGCGGGGGCGGCGTGCTTTTCTCCGTCGAGCCCACGGTGGAGGTACTGGCCCAGTTGGGCGCGTACCTACGGCGCAACGGCACCACCAGCTTCATACCCACCATGCCTACCAACTCGCTCGAGATGATGACGGCCGCCGTACAGGCAGTGCGTGAAGCTCAAAAGTCGGTGCCCGGCCTGCTGGGTTTGCATCTGGAAGGCCCGTACATCAACCCCGGCAAGAAGGGCGCACACCAAGCCGAGTTTATTCAAACTCCAACCCTTGAAGGAGTCGAGGCATTGCTACGCGATGCGCACGACGTACTCAGTATCATGACGCTGGCCCCCGAATGCGTGACACCCGAAGTGGCGCAGCAGCTGCGGCGGGCGGGCGTGATACTATCAGCGGGCCACTCGCTGGCAACTTACGAGCAGGCCACCGCTGCCTTCAACGGCAGCTACGTAGCAACCACCCATCTTTTCAATGCTATGTCGGGCTTCGAAAGCCGCGCCCCCGGCCTGGTGGGAGCCGTGTACGACCACCCGAATGCCGTGGCCAGCATCATTGCCGATGGCGTGCACTGCGACTACGCCAGCCTGCGCATCAGCCAGAAAATGATGGGCGAGCGGCTCTTCCTTATCACCGATGCCGTGGACAATAGCACCCAGGGCGCGTACCGATTTCACCGCGAGGGCAACCATTTTGTGGATGAAAACGGCATCCTGGCCGGCTCGGCCCTCACCATGCCCCAGGCCGTAGCCAACTGTGTGCAGCACGCAGCCCTGCCTCTTGAGGAAGCCCTGCGCATGGCCACCCTCTACCCAGCGCGCTTGCTAGGGCTGGATGGCGAAATCGGCCAAATTAGCGCAGGCTCGCGAGCCGATATGTGCCTGCTCGATAATGACTTTAACGTACTCGCCACGGTGCAGGGCGGCGAGTGGCACGAAAGAGAAGAATTGGTATAATGAGGGAATAGAGAATAAAAAAACCGTCAGTCATGCTGAGCTTGTCGAAGCATCTTGGCTGGTGAACTAACTTTTATCGTTAGCAACGAAGCGACCAAGATGCTTCGGCAAGCTCAGCATGACCGACGGTTTTATTGCCTTAACCTTATCTCTTCTCCCGGCGTTTGCCACTGTCATTAGCCAGCAGCAGGGCCAGGGCAGTGAGCGAAAGGCGCAGCAGCCATTTAGTTGACGTTTTCATTTGCGGACAAATAAGGTATTATCATCTAGCACCTTAAATTCGCAGCTACCCGCACCTTCCGAGTTGTCGGCACAGGTTGAGCCCACAATCTGGTCGCCTTCGAAGTTGAAGACGCAGGTCGGGCAGCCGCTGCCGATGAGCACGTAGCGCTCAGCATTGGGGGTGAGGTAAAGCGCGCCGTTGCCGCTATTACGCAAGGGTAGCGCCATTGCCCGGAATTTGCCATCGTTCAGGCCCATGCCCACGAGGTAGTAGGTATTGTTCGATTTGGGCGGGCCGGGTGCTTGGCGCACCAGGATTTTATCAATCACGGTGCCATCGCCAAACTGCTTGATGAAGGCCGCTGCCAGCACTGACTCAGCAGTTTTGAAAGAGGGCGGGCCGGCTTCGTTTACCTGCGCTATTTGGCGGCTGGCTGCCGCCCCCGACATCGCCGCCGACTCCTCGCTCAGGCGTTGGGCTTCGCGGGTGGGGTCGCTACGCTCGCGGTTGCGGCTGGTTTCACAAGACGTAAGCAACAGCAGCCCAACTAGTAGCCCCAACAGGCCAACGCCCAGGAGACGAGGGAAAATACGCATTTTGTGAGTGTTAAGTGAGAAATAGTGCGTGCTGGGCCAGGGTTTCCAGGCTAGGCTATCTATTGAAGCATTAACCTAAAACCCCAGCTTCAGCACTTCTTTAGCGGGGCTTGTAGTATTTCTGCGCCTCGGGCAGCAGGCGTTGAATGTCGGCGATGCGGGTAGCATCGGCGGGGTGGTCAGATAGAAATTCGGGGGTGCTGTTCTGGCTTTGGGCGGCCATGCGCTGCCAGAAGGGGACGGCCGTGGCCGGGTTGTAGCCGGCCATCGCCATGAAGATGAGGCCCAGGTGGTCAGCCTCGCTTTCCTGGTTGCGGCTGAACTTGAGCATGCCTACTTGCGTGCCCGCGCCTACGGCCTCCATAAACAGGCTTTTGGTGGCGGTTGGGTTTTGCGACAGCGCTGTCGAGAGCGCCGTGCTCAGGCCCTGGGCCACCAGCTGGTCGCTCATACGCTCGGCCCCGTGGCGAGCCACGGCGTGCGAAATTTCGTGACCCAGCACCACGGCCAGGCCGTTATCGTCGCGGGTGAGGGGCAGAATACCGCTGTACACGGCCACTTTCCCGCCGGGCATACACCAGGCGTTTACGGTTTTGGGGTCGTCGATGAGGTTAAATTCCCAGGCGTAGCCAGCCAGCTGGTCGCTCTGGCCCTGCTCGCGGAAATACTGCTCTACGGCCGCCTGAATGCGCTGGCCTACGCGCCGCACCTGCGCTACTTCGGCGGCATTGGTCGAGAGCTTAGCCGTGCCGAGCGTCTGCTTATACTGCGTCACGGCCAGGGTGTTCATCTCGCTCTCGGGCACCAGGCTCAGGGTGCGGCGGCCGGTAATGGGCACCGTAGCGCAGCCGGCAGCTACGGCGAGACTAGTGGCGAGGAGAATTTTTTTAAACATGGAAAAAGGTCGGGTTGGGAAAGAAAGAATAGCCACCATGGCCGTAAGAAAATAGCACGTTTCGGGCCAGTTTCGGCGGGCAATGGCCAAGGCTATACGCAACCGGGCGGGGAGAATGTTTACTTTGTGTCCGGAGTGCCGCTTCCGCAACCAAGCGACCGGCACTGCGAAGGAAAGCGCTGAACTCCGAAACCCGTGCTTTTTCTCCGCAGTATCCAACATTTTCTTACTTGCCTGCCGCCCCTTGCGCGGCCCCTCCCCTGCCCCATGAAAATTATTTGCATCGGCCGCAACTACGCCGACCATATTGCCGAGCTTCAAAACGAAACGCCCACCGCGCCCGTCATTTTCCTCAAGCCCGAAACCGCGCTTATTCAGCGCGGCCAGCCCTTCTTCTACCCCGACTTCTCGACCGACGTGCACTACGAGCTAGAGCTGGTGCTGCGCGTGAGCAAAAACGGCCGCCACATCGAGGAGCAATTTGCCAATACCTATTTCGATTCCATCTCGCTGGGCGTCGATTTCACGGCTCGCGACTTGCAAAGTGAGTTGAAAAAGAAGGGCTTGCCCTGGGAATTAGCCAAGGCGTTCGATGGCTCGGCCCCGGTATCACCCACCTTTAAGCCCGCCACCGAGTTTGCCGATTTCGCCAATATCAACTTCCGCCTCGAAGTAAACGGCGAGGTGCGCCAGCAGGGCAATTCCAGCCTGATGCTGAATCCTTTCGCCAAGATTATCAGCTTCGTGTCGCGCTACATCACCCTCAAGCAGGGTGACCTCATTTTTACCGGCACGCCAGCCGGCGTAGGGCCGGTGCAGGTGGGCGACCAACTGGTGGGCTACCTCGAAGACGAGAAAATATTGGAGGTGAATGTGCGGTAAGCTTCGGCTTACCGTTATGCCCTAGGCGCACCCATTACGCCCGATACTTAGTCCGAAAATTATAAGAATAGCGCTGTTTGGAGGATGCCCGTGCCGGCCCGATTTGTCGGGCCGCGTGCGGCGGCGCAAGCCTACAACAGCCTCAACGGCAAGCGAAAGCTTACCGCACATTCTATTTTGAAAGCTACCAACTTATACCGCCTGGCCGCCTTCGGCCTGGCCGCTACCCTACTGGCCACCGCCAGCCACGGCCAGGACGATGGCAGCGACGACACGACCACCCGCCGCGTCAGCGGCCCCATTCGGCCGGCCGCTGCGGCCGCCGCCATCACGGTGCCGCCGGGCTACTTTCTGTTTCCCATTATGCCAGGCCAGCCCAATTTTCTGGCGGCCAGCATGGGCGAGCTGCGGCCCAACCACTTCCACGGCGGGCTCGACATCAAGACGGCGAGCGTAATAAACAAGCCGGTGTACGCCGCTGCCGATGGCTACATCTCACGCCTCAAGCAATCGTCGTATGGCTACGGCAACGTGCTGTATATCACCCATCCCAATGGGCTGACCACGGTATATGGCCACCTCAACGAGTTTCTGGACCCAGTGCTGACCGAGCTGCGCCGCCAGCAATACGAAAAGCAGACTTACGAGCTGGAACTGTTTTTCAAGCCTGACCAATTCCCCGTGAAGCGCGGCGAGGTAGTGGCCAAGTCGGGCAACACCGGTGGCTCGGCCGGCCCGCACCTGCACTGGGAAGTGCGCGACGCGCAGGACCGCCAGCTGAACCCTTTGCAATGGGGCGGCTTCACCGAAATTCAGGACCACGTAGGGCCGATTTTGCAGGCGCTGGCCGTCGAGCCGCTGGGTGTCGCAGCGCGGGTGCGCGGGCAGTTTGAGCGAGCGATATTGGTGCCCAAACTACAGCCTGCGCCGGGGGCCAGTACGGTTTTTCCTGACACGATACCGTGCGTGGGCCAAGTGGGTTTGCTGCTGCAAGGCTTCGATAGATTTGACGGCGCGTGGAATAAAAACGGCATTCAGCGCGTGACGGTGCGCGTGAATGGGCAGCCACACTACCAGCACGTTATCGATGCAGTACCGTTCCCGAATGGCTCGCGGCAGGTCAACAACTTTGTGGATTACGCCTACCATTTCCAATCGGGCCGCATGATGCAAAAGCTCTGGGTAGATGAAGGCAACGACCTGCCATTCTACACGCCGCCCGGCCTCGGCCAGGGCAAGCTAACAGTGGAGCCGGGCAAGGTTTATACTGTTGACTATGAGTTGGCCGACTCCTATAATAACAAGGCCACGGCGCGGCTGGTGCTACGCGGTGAGCGGGCGCATGAGTATATAAATTTTGGCACGCCAAGCGTATTTACGATAGGCGGCAAAGGGCCATTGCCTCCTAGGCTGCGCTATGACATCACCCGCAACTTGCTGCGCGCCGTGGTGACCAATGCCACCGCTGACACCAGCGGCATGCCCGCCCATTTAGTACTGCGACGCGGTGGCCGCCAGCTCGAAATACGCCCCAGCTACACCAAAGCCCACGAAACCACCTACCTCTACGACCTACGTGCCGGCCTGCCCGACTCGCTGGTTTTCGGCGAGTTATCGAAGAAGTTTGACCGGCAGGTGATGATTCCGGCCGGGCAGGAAACCAGCTACACCACGCCGCACCTCAACCTGGTTTTTGGACCGCAAACGCTGTTTTCGCCGCTGTACCTGAACACGGCTTACCGCCCCGCCACCACCGCCGCACCCGAAACCTGGATAGTCGGCTCGGCCATTACGCCGCTCTACCTGCCGCTACGCATTACCTTGAAAACCAACACCCCGCCCGCCGACCGCGAGCGCACAGCCGTGTATAGCGTCACGGCCAATGGCGGCCGGGCCTACGTGGGTGGTAATTGGGATGAGAGCGGCCAGCAGATTTCCTTTAATACCAAAGTGTTCGGGCAATTCCGCCTCTACGCCGACACTAAAGCGCCCGAGGGCCGCCTGCTGGGCCGGCCGGGTGGGCAGCTGCTCTTCCGCGTGGGCGACGATTTGTCGGGGTTGGCCTCGTATAAATTGTTCATTGGCGGGCACTTCCGGCTGCTGCGTTTCGAGCATAAAAACAGTACTGTATTCACGGTTTCCAACGACCCGAATGCGCCGGCGCTGCGCGGCCCCGCCGAGCTGCGGCTGACTGACCAAGCCGGCAACGAGCGGGTGATTCCGCTGAGCTTGTAGCACTGACTTCCAATTACGATTGTCATGCTGAACGCAGTGAAGCATCTCGCGTGGTGCAGTAATCCTTAACGTTCGCAGACGTAAACACGCGAGATGCTTCGCTGCGCTCTGCATGACGGAATTTATAACTTAACCCCTCCAGCCCAATCCTTATGCTCCTAGAACCCGGCACCCTCGCCCCCGATTTCACCTCCTCCGACCAGCACGGCAACCTCTTCACCCTAAGCAACCTGCGCGACCAGAAAGTGGCCCTCTACTTCTACCCCAAAGACGACACGCCCGGCTGCACCGCCCAAGCCTGCAACCTGCGCGACAACGAAAGCCAGCTCGCCGCGCAGGGCATCAAAGTAGTGGGCGTGAGCACCGACGACGCGGCCTCGCACGCCAAATTTGCGCAGAAGTACGACCTAGCTTTCCCGCTGGTGGCCGATGCCGACAAAGCTATCGTGAATGCCTACGGCGTGTGGCAGGAAAAGAAAAACTACGGCAAAACGTATTGGGGCACGGTGCGCACCACGTTTTTGCTGGATGAAAACGGCGTTATTACCCGCGTCATCAAGCGGCCCGACACCAAAGAGCACGCCGCGCAATTGCTGAAATAGCGCTGGCGCTTAGCCGGGTGTTGCTTACCTTGCGGCCATGCACCTGGCTTTCCGCTCTCCCATCCGTCGGTTTTCCACCTCATTCCGGCACGCTCGTTTCGTTTTATTGGTCAGCATGTTGGCGCTGCTATTTAGCAGCTTACCGGGCTTGTCGCAAAACGCGCCGGTAGAGCGGCCTAAGGTTACGCGCATTTTATTTTTGCTCGATGCCTCGGGCTCGATGATGGCGCCTTGGGAAGGCCAGCCGCGCTGGGAAGTGGCCAAGCGCCTGCTGGCCAAAATGGCCGACTCGCTCAACACATACCCCAACCTGGAGCTGGGTTTGCGCGTGTACGGCCACCAAAGCCCTAACTCCGAGCAAAACTGCGAAGACTCGCGCCTCGAAGTGCCTTTTGCGCCCAAAAATGCCGCCGCCATCAAGGCCAAGCTCAAGGTGTTCAAGGCGCAGGGCAACACCCCGATAACGTACTCGCTGGGCCAGTCGGCCAATGACTTTCCGGCCGATAAAACCTCGCGCAACGTGCTGCTGCTCATCACCGACGGCGTAGAGTCGTGCAAGGGCGACCCCTGCGCCACGTCCATCGCGTTGCAGCGCAAGCGGGTGTTTCTCAAGCCGTTCGTTATCGGCATTGGGGCGCAGAAGGAGTTTGGCAAGGCGCTCGAATGCCTGGGCCAGTATTACAATGCGGCGGAGGTCAAGACTTTTAAAACTGTCCTCAACGACGTAATCGCCCAGACGCTGGCCAAAACCACCGTGGCGATTAACCTGACTGATGAAAATGGCCGTCCGGTAGAGTCGAACGTGAACATGACATTTGTCAACAACGTGACCGGCCAGCCCGAGTACAACTATGTACACTACCGCGACGCCCAAGGCAAAGCCGATGTGCTCGACATCGACGCCCTACAGAGCTACGACTTGACTATCAACACGGTGCCAGCGGTGCACCAGGCCAACCTGGCCATCAAAGCCGGCAAAGCCAACGTACTCACCTACCGCACGCCGCAGGGCATTCTGGCGCTGCAAGGCCCCAACGTCAGTCCCAACCCCTACGGCACGGTGCAGGCCGTAGTACGCACGCAGGCCGGGGCCACGGCTGTGGCCCTGCCATTCGGGGCCAAGCAAAAGCTGCTGGCCGGCAACTACGAGGTCGAAATGCTGACGCTGCCGCGCACGGTGCAGCGCATTGCCATCCGCCAAGGGCAGACGACCACGCTCACCTACGCCGCGCCTGGCACCCTCAACATTACCAGCGACCTGAAGGGCCACGGCAGCATCTACCTGGTCGGCAACGACGACTCGCAAACCTGGGTGGCCAACCTGCCCGAAGCCAGCAGCAAGGTTAACCTAGCCATGCAGCCGGGCGTGTATCGGCTGGTCTTCCGCACCGCCACCAGCACCGGCAGCAAGTTCACCGACGTGCGCAATTTCACCATCCGCTCGACGCAGACGACGTCGGTAGCGATTTTTGGGCGATAATGGAAGGGCAGCCGCAGGGGAATTTTTTGTACGACGCCGTGCTGCCTAAGGCTGAATTGATATTCTGGCTTGTACTTGGCTTAGGATTGTTGCTACGCGGTATCTTCTTGGTGCAAGGAGGCGATACCCTGTTACTAACTGGTCTGGAAGGATTAGCAATCGTTTATTTTTTAAAAGCATTTGAACCTTCGTACACTGATATAGCTGACGAGTCTATTTTTAACACACTTTCTGCTTCCCCGCCAAGTGAGAGTTTTATTTCACAGCTAATTCGCTATATACTGGCTTTCGGCAATGGACTTACCTTTTCTGGCATAGCTTTCAAACTACTTTTTTGGAAAGGCGCAGCATTTATGTTGCCAGCTGGCACAGGGATGCTATTGTTGACGATAGCTTGGCAGTCGTCGGTAGGTAGTTTGACACGACAAACTGTTTTGACTGCTAGCCTCGGGCTGATTGCTTGGGCTATACCTACCGAAACACTGGTGCGGCAATTCTATCGGAACGACTCGATTCTGGTAGAGAAAATGATTTATCAGCATCAGCACCCAAATGACAAGGCCGCAACAGCGGAAGTGCTACGTCGGCTACATGCGCGCCACAAGCATTAGCGTGGGTCGTTAAACCCCGGCCCATTTTCGTCGTCCAACCAGTCCGCTTGCCCGCTCCCGCGTTTGGAAGACCACGAAATCCTCCTCAAATTTCAGAACCCTGCCAGCCGCAATCTGGCGTTTAATCAGTTGGTGCGCAAGTATCAGCAGAAGGTGTACTGGCATGTGCGCAAGATGGTTATCGACCACGACGATGCCGACGACCTTACGCAGGACGTGTTTGTGAAGGTCTGGAAAAATCTGGAGAACTTCCGGCAGGATGCCCAGCTTTTCACCTGGATTTACCGCATCGCCACCAACGAGTGCCTGAGCTTTCTGCAAAGCAAGCGCCGCAAGTTTTTCCTGCCTTTAAATGACGTGGGAACCGAGTTAGCGGCCAAACTCGAAGCCGACCCCGCCATCGCGGGCGACGAGATTGAGCTAAAGCTGCAACGCGCTATCCTGCGCCTGCCCGATAAGCAGCGCCTGGTATTCAACCTGCGCTACTACGACGAAATGCCCTACGAGCAGATGGCCGAAGTCACCGGCACCAGCGTGGGCGCACTCAAGGCTAGCTACCACCACGCAGTGCGCAAAATCGAGGAGTACGTGACCAACGCCGACAATCCGGGCTACTCGCCCGACGAAGCCGATTAAACCTTGGCCTCGCGTTTTCATCCAATGCTTACTATGAAATCTTCTTTTCGCCTCGACCAGCACCCGCGCCGCTGGCCCCAGCCGTTGAGTAGTCCGCCCGCTGGCTACTTCGAGCAATTGCCTATGCGGGTGATGGTACAAGTGGCCGCCGCGCCCGCCCGGCGCTTGCTGCTGCCCGCCTGGCTGCTGCAAGCGCCGGCCTACGTGCGCACCAGCCTGGCCTCGACGGTGCTATTGGGCACGTTTGCGGCCGCGCTCTGGCTGGGCAGCGGGCCACAATCGGCCACACCAACTACCAGCCTCGCCAGCGTGCCGCAAGAGCAGCTCCTCGACTACCTCACCAGCGAAGCCCACGTTACGATGCTGGACCTGGCCGACCTGCCAGCACAGCACCTAAACATTACCCGACACTACCTACACCCCTCGGCCACCGAACTGACGGAGGCGCTCGACGCCCAGCCTACCGAAGAGGCCACCGTGCTGTAAGCCTATGTTACCCTTTATGAATCAATTACGCACGCTTACCCTCAGCATCTTTTGCCTGTTGGCCCTGGCCGCCAGCCCTTCAATAGTGCGGGCGCAAGGCCGCCTGGGCGGGCGCATGGCCCAGCCGGGCGGCCGCCTCAACCAGCTCGATAACGCCCGCATTGCCTTCATTACCGCCCGCCTCACCCTGACGCAGGACCAGGCCCAGCGCTTCTGGCCGGTGTATAATG
>CAXUKA010000237.1:0-10069 GCA_964251335.1 uncultured Hymenobacter sp. | reverse complement strand
GTTCACCGGGTAGTGCGTAAGGTCTGGAAGCATAGCCGTGAAAGAGAGGCGAAAGTAACAGAAGAAAAACCCTTAGCCGCCTACGCTGCTGCTGCGCCCAGCAGCGGCACCCGCTGAGCCACAATGATGCTGCCCTGCCGCAGAAAATTATCCTGAAACGTGCGGTCGGGGTCGTAGTAGTGCCGGCGCCGCCACCACGGCTGCTTGGCGTAAAAAAGCCACCCGAAGGTTTGCCCCTGGCCATCCATGTATTGCAGCGCCTGGTCGGGCTTGAGCTGGTTGTAATCGGTCAGGAAAATAGCGAACAAGTCGCTCAGGCGCATTTGGTAGGGCGCTTTCGACGAAAAATCGTGGTAGAGCGCCTCGCCGTAGCGGCGCGTCATCCAGAAGTGCACCACCATAAAGTTATTAAGGTCCATGCGCGACAAATCGGGGCCGTGGGCCAGCGGGTTGTAGCGCCAAAGCTTATACTGCCGGTGCGGAATGGCCTGCCACGCCAAATAAGACTGCCAGAAAAAATAAGGAAGCAGAAACGGGATAACCGCCATTATAAAGCCCGAAGGCGGCAAATGGCCCTGCGCCCACGCCAGCCAGCGCAACGCCCAAATAACCCCGCCCCCCAGTGCCGCCGTAGCCAGCAGCGCCAGGCTCGCCTGCCAGCGGCTACCCTCTTTTAGCCACGGCAGCCAGCGCGGCAGCTGCGCCGCATAAAGCGCGCCCAGCAACAGCATCGCCAGCTGCAACAGCCCGAAGGTGAGCGGATAGCCTAACGAGCTGCGCACTGCCGCTAGCCCGAGCAGCCCAAAACCCAATACCGTAAGCACTATATAAAGCAGCAGACTTAGAAAGACTTTGCTACGCTGCACTTGCGAGCTGAGGTTGGAAAGGGTGCTGGTAGCGGCCGAGCGGGCCTGAGAAGTAGGGTCTGGGAGCATGAAGCAGGCAAAGACAACTGGAAAAGCCAAGCGGCTACTGCTGCCAAAGTACGGGAAATCTACTTACTGGGGCAATGGTGGCGGGCTACTGCCTGGCTAACCTATCGCAACAGGCGGGCGTAGGCAATGGCAGCCGTTGCTTAGCTTAGCGCTTGTTCCTTTCTCCTTGGGTTTTATGTCCGATTCCTCTACGTCGGTGCGGCGGCTTCTGGCTCGCCTACGCCGCCAGCCCTTCGACCTGCGCCTGGAGGCCATTATGGCTGAACTGCTGGCCCAGGGTTACGAGCTCGAGGATTTTTTGGTGCGGCCCGTCGGCCTGTTTGCGCGCCGCTACCGCCGCGACCTAGGCGAAGTGTACGACGAGCCCTTCGAGCGCCGCCACCAGCCCGTCGTGCGCACGGTGCTCGAAGTGCACCGCGAAGGCCTTTACGATGCCCTGCCGCAGCAGGTATTTCACGAGCCCGGCACTGGCTCGGGGCAGCCGACCGGCATTCGGGAGATGGTAGAAGACAGCCGGGCGCAGCGTCGCCGCGAAAAAGCCACGCGGCTGTTCTTCCTGCCTTTTGAGCAGGAGTTTTTTCGCTTTCGCGTAGGAATTGAGCAGGAAGAGCGGCGCTATTTTACCAGCCTGGCGGCGCATTGGTACAACGAAGCCTTGGCTCGCTTCTGGGGCCTGGCCGATGCGGGCCTACCGCCTACGGTGCTCACCAATCTACTCTATCTGCTGCCCTTGGCTTGCAACATCGTGGGCGACCTTGCGCGCACCCGCCATTGCTTCGAGAGTGTGCTGGGCCAGCCGGTGCAGCTGCGCGTATTGCCACCGCAGCGGCACCTCTTGCCCGCCTCGGCCACTGGCACGCTGCCCACCAGCGGCACCCTAGGTTACTTGGCATTGGGCACCGACTTAGTGCTTGGCGGTGAGTACCAAGAGACATTACCCGCGCTCGAAATCAGCTTGCAAAGCCTCACAGTGCCCGAGCTGGAGGCCTACCTCACTGAGGCCTGGCCCGCCAGGGCGCTTGCTCTACTGTGCGAGTATTTTATTGCCTTCGAAACCGATGTGGTAGTACGCTATGAGATGGCGGTGGCCGAGCCGGTATTTCAGCTGGGCGAGGGAGAAAATGCGCCCATTCTTGGCTTCACTACGGCTGGTATTTAGGTTTTTTTAGCACAGCCCTAGGGTCAGTTGCGGGCGCATGCTTGCGTCTCGTCGTTGTTCAGCCCGTCTGATGCAAGACATAAGGGTGCGTTTTAGAACTACACTTATCATTTTCTCACAGCGCCACTTTCACGCCGAAAACAACATTGGTGCTGCCCGTTAGTCCGCTGGTGGTGAGGCCCTGCACCACCACCCGGTAGCTCCCTGCTTGGTCAGAGGTATAGAAAGTTAGCTCCGTGCCGGTAGGAGTGGTATGCACCTCGGGGTTCCAATAGAGCAGGTTGCGAAAATCGGGCTGGCGGCTGCGTGAGGCGGTCGGCGAGTCGTAGCGCGGGGCGTAGAATTCGCGCTGGCCCTGCACGCCTTCGTACTCCTGGAGCAGCGCGTGCGGGTTGAGCGGAAAGCCAGCTAAATCGCCCTTGTATGTGCTCAGGCTCACGATGCCGTTGTAAGTGAGCGACCCGCTAATGTAGCGGCTCAGCACTACGTCGAGTCGCCGTATTTTCAGCGGGTCAAACGCCATTATGCGGTTGGTGTCAAACACGGGTACGCCATCGAGTAACACCAGTGGGTTTTCCATTACATCGCGGCGGTTGTTGTCGGGTACTAGTAGATGGAAGCCGTCTTTGCGAGCGCGCACTAATACACCCGGCACGTATTCGCGCAACACGTCCTCCAGCGTCGGGAAGCGCGTGTAGGTATCGAGCATGTAGCGGGCGGTGGGCTTGCCGTAAAAAGCACTACTGTCGGCGGCCGGAGCCAGGTAGCGTACCGGTCGGGCAGCATACTGCTGCTGCACCTCAGCCTGCACGTGCCGGCGCAGCAGACTCGCCGCCCAGCGCTCGGCTAGCGTGAGCGGGCGGCCCAGCGCGGCGGCATAGCGCCCCGAAAATGGGCTGAGAATTTCCAGCCGGTACAAGCTGTCGCGCTGGGTGTCAGTTTGCATCACCAGTTGCTGCGAGCCGTACCAGTCGGGCACCTCAAAGACCAGACTGCCATTGGCTTGGCTTATGGCCCCGTAGAGTCGGATACGCCGGCTCGGAGCAGCCAGATATACCTGCAAGCCCTGCACTGGCGCACCCGTGCGGCGGTCTAGCACCCGGCCACGTACCAGCTGGCCGTGCAACTCGGGCGGGAAGGCCACCAGTGAGTCGGGCCGTTGAGTCAGCACGTTGGCCCAGCTGAAGCGGCTCCAGCCCTGCGTTAGCATCAGGTTGTCGGCAGCTTCGGGGTCGGGGGTGGCGCAGTAGTATTCGGGGTGCTCGATGGGGCCTTTCACGTCGGCGCTCAGCCAGAGGTAGCTGGTGATGTCGGCCCCACCGGCCACCGACAGCGAGTCGAGCTGGTACACGGCCACCGATAAGTTGGCCGGCTGCGTGCCGGCTTCCAGGTGCAAGGTCACTTTTTCGCGGGCAGCATACTGGGGCTTATCGACCTGGGCACGCAGGGCCAGTGTGACCGGAGGCGGGCTGAAGTACAGCCGCTCGCACACCGGCTGGCGGCGGCTGTTGAAAAGCGTAAAGTGCGCCACGCCCGCCGCCAGTTGCCGCCGGGGTATTGTGAATACCGCTTGGCCCGCCGCCAGCTGCCCCTCGGCCGCCACGGCTACTTGCTGCCGGGCGTGGCCTAGCAAGTATAGCCGCTCGTTGGCCAGCGCTAGGCCTTGTGCCTGCACCACCACGCGCAGCTGCTCGGGGCCAGCGTCTTCGAGGCGTAGCACGTAGCCCTGCTCGCGCACTGCGGTCAGGTTTTGGGTAATGGTTTGCTGATTAGCGAGTTTTATAACTGCCCGGTAAGTGGCCCCGGCCTTGGCGGGCGTGAAGGAGAAGCTGCCCAGGCCGAAGCGTAGCGTTTTGAACCGCGCTACCGTGGCCCCGGCCGCATCGAGCACGGTGCCTTCGGCGGCCACACCCCGGCCGGTGTTATCGGTCACCTTAAAGCCGACTTTGCTGGCCAAACCTTGCACCAGATAGCCGCCTTCGGGAAAAAACTGCGCGTCGTAACTAGCAGCCGGCTGGGCGGCCGCCGCCCCCAGCGGCACGCGGGTATTGACGATGGTAATGGCCTCTTGGAAGTAAAACTCCGGCCCAAAATTCTGCATCCAATTTGTGTAGGCGCGCACCGTGTAGCGGCCCGAGGGCAGCGTGGCCGGCAGCACCAGCGAACCTTGGCCGGTGGCCTGGTGCAGGGCTATTTTGGTTTGCAGCACAGGCTTTTGCGCCGGGCCGAGTACCTCCACGTAGGCTATGGTGCTGGCGGCCATCGGCTGCTGCGTGGTGCCCTCCACCGCGTACAGCTTCAGCCACATGGTTTCGCCGCTTACGTAGGCTGGCCGGTCGAGATGGCCAAATAGCTTCTCGGTAGGGTGGCGCTGGCTATAGCTGGCAAAGCGCTGACCGATGCCCGCCAGCGAGTCGGCCTGGCCGAAGGCGGGCGCGGCCCCGAGCATGCCGGCTAGTACCAGTAGCATCCAGCGGCAGTTGGTAAACCAGGCAAGCGGCAGGTCGCGCATCGGGCAAAAGCAAGATGTTAAAGAAAGATAAAAAAGCAACCAAGCCCTTAGGGCCAGAAGCTGGGCTTCACGGTGGTGCCTCGTAAGCGGCAGTCGGCGCACAGTGCCAGCGACCGACTATAGCCCATGAGCTGGCCGTTGAAGATGGGTGGGTAGGGGGGAGAAGTGTAAAAAGCCTTTTGCAAGGGGAGATAGGCTGAGGTAAACCCGGTAGCTAGATTGGAAACGTATACGGTATCAGGTTGCTCGCACAGGCCTTCGTAGCCGGTGAGAAAATTGGTGCCTGCCGGAAATTCAGTGTGGTCGATGAATAACCGCTTTTCGCTCAGGGAGCTGGCGCCCACGTAGCCCACCACCAGCTCGCTAGCGTCGGTGAGGCAGTGCACGTTGCCCGTGAGCTGGGTGGGCAGCGGGTCGAAGAGCGTGCCCAGGCTTTCGGTGTTCTTTTTGAGCTTTTCCCAGTAGGCGTATTCCTCGGCTGACTGAGCGTACTGCTGCACCAGCAGGCTGTACTTGATGCGGAACCGGTAGGAGTCGCCGGGCGTCAGCAGCAGAGGGTACTTCGACACCACATCCTGGCTCAGGCGGGCCGTGCTGCCGAGTATAATGGCGGTCGAGCTTTCGGAGCGCCAGCATTCCTGGATGTTATCGACGCGCCGGACCATGTTCCCGTTTATATACTCGTACTCCGAAAAGTAGGGCGCACTGAATTTCCACGTTTCCTGGTAAGTCCAGCGGTAGTAGCGCGTGTTGTTGGTGGCGTCGTGGGCATCCACGTACAGCTGCACGCCGTTGCGCTCCTGGGCCCACGAAATCTGGTCGATGGGCGGGGTGAGCTTGCCGGCCACCAGGTCGGAGGCGTACTCGCGGCCGGCAGCTGTGCGCACGCGCAACTGGTAGCGGCGGGCGGCATCGAGCGTGAGGGCGGGCGAGGTGTAGGTGCCCGGTGCCTGTTCGGTGAGCGCGTATTTGGTGCCCGTCTCATCCTGAATACTCACCGTGGCTTTGCTTTCGACGAGCGGGGTGGGCGTGCTCAGGCTGCGCGTGCGCGAGAGCAGCACCGTGGTCACGCCCCGCAGGTTGATGAGGCCATCGACCACCAGGTAGCGTTGCGACGTGCCGACCACGTCGGGCTGGTATTTGTCGACGCAGCCGCTCAGTAGCAGAAGCAGAGCTGCTAACAGGGGAATGAGTTTGGGCATAGCTGGTGAAAAGAAAGGTTAGAAAGCTGGCTGAATGACGCTTTACCCCACCCCCAGCCCCTCCCCTCCGGGAGAGGGGTGCCGGATGTAATGAGCAATTGATAATTAATAATGAGTGGACTGTTGATTACTAATTGCTCATTAACAATTGCTCGTTATTAAGTGACGAAAGGCTCCCCTCTCCCGGAGGGGAGGAGCTGGGGGTGGGGTATCACGCAAGCATCAAAACTTAAAATTGTACGTCACCGTCGGAATAGGCAGCCCGAAAATGGAAAGCTGATACCCCGTAATCTTGCCATCCTGGGCCTTGAAATACACCGAGTACGGGTTGCGACGCCCGGTCAGGTTGTAGATAGAAAGCGTCCAGGAGCTATGAGCCAACTTGCGGGCCTTGTGACTGCCTTCGAGGCTGAGGCCCAGGTCGATGCGAAAATAATCGGGAATGCGGTACTGGTTGCGGTCGGAGTACAGCACGCGGGGCACACCATTGTAATCGTAGAGGGCTATGGGCAGCGTAATAGGCCGGCCAGTGCTATAATTGACATTGAGCGAAGTGCTGATGCGCCGCGAAAAGCGGTAGTTGCCAGCCAAGCTCACATCGTGGGGCTTGTCGAAATTGCTTGGGTACCAGGCCCCGCCGTTTATCAGCTCGGCAGCAGTACCAACCGGCACCCGCACCAGCGAGCGCGAATAGGTGTAGTTGAGCCAGCCGTTGAGTTTGCCAGCCGTCTTTTTCAAGGAAACTTCTACGCCGTAGGCGCGGCCCTCGGCGTTCACGAGGTCAGTTTCGATGTGGTGGTTGAGCAGCAATACCGCCCCGCTGGTGTAGTCCACAAAGTCGCGCAGCTTCTTATAATAGCCCTCCACCGAAGCTTCGACGGTGTTGCCCCGGAAGTTGTGGTAGTAGCCCAGCGCCACCTGGTCGCCCACCTGGGGCCGCACGTAGTTGTCGCTCAGTTTCCAAGTATCTGCCGGCGATACGGAGGCCGTATTCGAAAGCTGGTGCAAATACTGGCGCGTGCGGTTGTAGCTGGCTTTCACCGATGAGTTGGCGGTGAGCGCATATTTCAGCGACACCCGGTACTCGGGGCCGTGGTAGGTGGCTACATTGGCCCCCGCGCCGTAGCGCAGCGTATCGGTGATGTTGCCCACGGTGCGCGGCGCGCCTGGCGCGTACTGGCTCACCTCGCGCGGCCCCAGCGCCTGGTACAGCGAGTAGCGCAGGCCAAGGTAGGCCGCGAGGCGAGGCGTCAATTGCCACTGGTCGGCGGCGTAGAGGGCGCTTTCCTGGGCTTGCTCGCGGGGCAGCGCGTCAGGCACTATTAGCGACTGGTCGCCCAGCGGGCTCAGGCTGCCCGGCGAGGTGCGGTAGCGCACGCTGCTCACTCCAAAATCGAGGGTGTGCGCCGCGCTGTGGAAATACGTAAAATCGGCCTGCCCGCCGAACTGTGCGATGCCAAACGTCAGCGCCGAGGCGTTCACGGCGTTGCGCTCGCTGGCGATGCGGTACTCATACTGGCTGCCCGTGGCCGTGAGCACCCCGTAGAGCCTATTATTGAAGCTGTGCTTCCACTTGAGGCTGGCGCTGCGGTTGTAATAGGTATACGAGGTATCGGCCGCGAACTTAAACCGGTCGTAGCTGAGGTAACCGGTGGCGTAGAGCGAGTTATTAGAATTGATTTCGTGGCTGAGGTGAGCGCTCATGTCATAAAACGAGGCGGCGCTCTGGCTGATACTGCGGTCGGGCAGCCGGTGCAGTAGCCAGTCCGAATACGAGGTGCGCCCCCCGATGATAAACGAGGTTTTGCCGTCGTGGCCAATCGGCCCTTCCAGCGTCAGACGGCTGGTAAGCAGCCCGATACCACCCGTTCCGCTGAATTTCTTCTTGTTACCCTCTCGCGTCCTGATGTCGAGCACCGACGACAGCCGCCCGCCGTACTGCGCCGGAATGCCGCTTTTGTACAGCTCCACCGTCTTAATCAAATCGGGGTTGAACGCCGAAAAGAAGCCAAACAAGTGCGACGGCGTGTACACCACCGCATCATTAAAGAGAATCAAGTTCTGGTCGGTGCCGCCGCCACGCACGCTGATGGCCGTGCTGCCCTCACCAATGGTTTTCACGCCTGGCAGCGTCATCACCACCCGCAAGATATCGACTTCGCCAAACACCGTGGGCACCTGCTTGATGGTGCGGATATCGAGCCGCTCCACGCCCATTTGCATTCCGGCCACGTTGCGGTCTTTGTTGCCCTGCACCACTACTTCCTTCAGGGTAGTAAGGTCTTGGTCGATTTCGATATCGAGCCGGCCATCATCGTGCACCAGCAGGCGGCGCTGGGTGGGCTTGAGGCCCAGGCCACGCACGCGCAGCACATGCGGCCCGGTGGGCAAGGTCAGCGAATAATAGCCAAATTGGTTGGTGGCCACGCCCACGGCCGGCGACTCGACCGACACCGCCGCCCCAATTACCGGCTCGCCTGTGCTGGCCTCGCGCACCACGCCCGCCAGCGTGGCCCGGCCCGCGCCCGCACCAGGGCGGCCTATCTCGTACAGCCGCGCCTGACTGGTGGCGCGCACTGGCGGCGCGGTCGGCCCAGCCGCTGGGGCGGCGGGTGCCGGAGCCGCAACTACGGCTGCCGCTCCCGCCTGAAAAAAACCGCCCGGCAATGACACCGAAGGCCCCGTGCCAGAATAAATAAAGACGTTGTACTCCTCATCCACCGCAAAGCGCCGCCCGCTGGGCGCTAGTGCCTGTTGCAATACGCTGCTCAAGGGCTGCTGCTGAGCCTGCACCGTGACTGAAATGCCCTGCGCCACCACCGAATCGAAGAAAAATCGGTAGCTGGTCTGCACTTCCAGTTGGCGGGCAAACTCCTCCAGGCTCAGGCCTTCAAAGCGGCCACTGACGAGTGGCTCGGTGCCTTGCGCGTATCTGCACAAGCTACCACTGCTGCATAGCAGAAGCAGCACCAGCCGGTAAAGAGCCTTCATGCAAACAGGAGGGAGGGTGGGAGAGAAGCACCAAAGTAAGGTTCTGGTGAATGTGCTACCTACCCGTAGTCACCTGTTTCCCTACCTTTTACCTTACCAGTAAGCGTGTGCGCAGCCGCTGCTATAGGCTGATTGGTTTCACCCCACTAGATGCCCTGCATTAGTTAGTAGCCGCACCTAGCGTAGCCTGGTAGCGCACCAGAGCTACAATGGCCGCTTCACGGCCAGCCTCCTCAAACAGCAGGTTATTAGCCTGCGCGAAGGTGCGAAGTGCCGCCCGCTGCTGCGGAAACAAACGCAGCACATCACCCAGCTTGCTGACCGGATAGCAACGCTTGCCTTGCTGAATAAAATAATCGGTACGGCCCGTTATCTCGCTCACAATGCGACTGCCTTCGAGGTTCTCCTCGTATTTTTTGCGGCGGGCCGCCAGCACCTGCACCGGGCCGGCCACCAACAAGTCATAGAAAGCAGGTCGCTCGGGCAGGCCCATTGCCGAGTCGGCCGCCACCCGCACAAATGTGTGACTGCCAAGCGTAAAGCGCGCCACCCGTTCGTCGACCAAGGTCAGGTCAAGGGTATTGCTCTGGGCGCTGAGCACCACTTGGTCGCGTACCAAATCGTAGCGGGCCAGTACTCCCGCGTAGGTCACGCCGCCGTAGGTAATGGTGGCCATCTGCGGCGTAGCCGAGTCGAAGAACCGATGCCCCTGTGTGCCAGGCCGCACGTAGTTGACATATTCTGGCCCGCTGTACAGGCTCGATTTATCTCCAAGCACTTGGGTATACTGCTGGCGCAAGCCGGTAGAAGCCGCCAGCAGCGTGGTATCGGGGCGGGCAACCTGGGCAAGCGCGGGCAGCCCCAGTAGTGCCCCCAACCCGCAAAGCAGCAGCGTTTTCATGTTGCAATAGTAGCTGATAAACAGCGAAAATAGAAGGTTGCGTAGTGCGCCTTGAGATGCACTGCGTGGTTTCTTTCCATGCGTAGCCTACAGCGGCTGCGCTAGGTTCGTGTCTATCGGCATCGTTGCCCCATTAGTAGTCGAGGGTTTATTCCAAGCTCCGAAAAAAAGCCTTTCTGAGCCTGCCGATGCTGGTCAGGTACGAGTGTCTAGTGGAAAAGAAACGGAGAAGGTGGAACCCACGCCCAGCTCACTGGCGACGGTAATGGTGCCGCCCGCATTTTCAATCATCCGCTTAACCATGTACAGGCCCACGCCAGAGCCCTCCACATGGTCGTGCAGGCGCTGAAACAACGCAAAGAGCTTGCC
>CAXUKA010000236.1:7595-10102 GCA_964251335.1 uncultured Hymenobacter sp. | reverse complement strand
CGCAAATCAAGAGAATACGCTTGCATGCGCCTAGTACGCAAACAGCTTTGTAGTAGCTACACCGTTCTTGAATCCGCTATAAACAGACCTTTGCCATCATCAAATCCGGTGTGCCCTACCAAGCTGATTATATTATAGCGGTGTCGTGACCAGTATATCCGTTTTGGTTATGAAGCTGTTTAGGAAGTAGGTCAAAAATTAAAAAGACTCCCACGGTGGGGAGAAATTTGGGGTGCGACCCAACCAAATGTCTCACGCCTGCCCGTGGAAGTCCTGCCCAAAGATATCATCGTGACTTGGCTGCTACCTCATTTACCCTTTCCCACTACCGGCCGCCGTTCGCGCGTGGCCCCGGCCGAGGTAGTGAGCGCCATTCTCTACAAGCTCAAAACGGGCTGTCAATGGCGTTGGCGGCCGGTGGCGGCCTTGTTCAGCGGCGAGCCCCTGACTTGGCAAGGCGTGTACTATTACTTCCATCGCTGGAGCCAACAGGGCGCATGGAAAAATCTATGACTCAGCTTATTGCGCCTGCATCGCCGCCTGCTTGACCTTTCCAGTATTCAGCTTGACGGCAGCCATACGCAGGCCAAGAACGGTGGGGCCGCCGTCGGCTATCAGGGTCGTAAGGCGGCGCGCACCACCAACGCCCTGTTTGTGGCTGATAACCAAGGCCTGCTCTTAGCGGTAGCCACGCCGCAGAGCGGGCAGCACCACGATACGTTTGACTTAGCAACCGTCTTTGCCGAGCTGTGCGCCCTGCTGGAAGCCACCGAGCTACGGCTGGACGGCTTGTTTCTTAATGCCGATAAGGCGTTTGATGTCATCGTCTTACGTCAGGCTTGCGCCCGCCGCGACATCGAAGTGAATGTCCCACGCAACCGCCGCTCGACCGACTGGCAAACTGCTGACGACACGCTCTTTATTCCCGAGTTGTACCAACGCCGCCAGGTTATCGAACAACTCAATGCCTGGCTCGATAGCTTTAAGACCCTGCTGGTGCGTTTTGAAACGTGCTTGCACACCTGGCTCGCTTTCCACTGGCTAGCGTTTTCCGTGCTCTTGCTTCGCAAGATTGGCCAACAACCTACTTCCTAAACAGCCTCTATATTACGCATTGTCAATCAGCAACTTAGAAACTAAAAAGGCAGTAAATTCACAAAACTGCTATAGTAATTTAGCCTGAACTCTTGCTTTCGAACACAACTTATCTTTGCTCACTATCCGTTTTTACTAGACCACTCCAAAAATGGCAATTTATTTTTTCTGTAATTAAAGTGATTTTTCAATTTAAGAAATTTAGCCTCAAATAAATAATAGCTCAATGTTGCAATGATAAAGGATAGTGTAAAACAAGATACTATATCAATAATAAAATATTTATTATTGACGTATTTATGGAATATGGCAAAGCAAATTGGATGAAATACATATAAACCGTAGCTAATCTTGCCTGTAAAAATCAAAGGCTTTATTTTAAGAAACCTTTTAAGTATATTATTATCATTAAAAGTAATAATACAGCCAATCAGCACGAAATAAATAAACCCTAGCAAAACAAATTTATACATTGAAATAAGCGAGTTACCTGATCCAGAAAAATATGGCCAAACCATTATAGTCGGAACAAATATAGCAACTAATATTAAAAGAAAACGTGTATTGTATTTTTGCTGTAGCATATTATAGCTCTCTGCTATTGCTAAGATTCCTCCAAATGCTAATTCATCCATTCGAGCATAAGTGAAATAGAAAGTGTCAAAATTATAATAATTCAACAGTAAACGTATTGATAAAGAAGTGGTAATAATACAAATACAAGCCATAATTATTCCTTTTCTTTTTAAATAAAGGACTAGTATTGGCCAAAATAAATAAAAATGTTCTTCTACAGCTAAAGACCAATAGTGACCAGGACCTTGATTTGGCCATCCGAATGTTAATGCAAAACCTTGCAAATATACCCAGTAATAAATTTGCTGATTAAAATTATAAGTTTCTTGATTTAGAATATACCGAACAGATAAATAGAATATTACTAAGAATGCATAATACAATGGAAATATGCGTAGTGCGCGTCTTATATAAAAGTTTTTAAAATACTGTTCATCATCTTTAGTAGATAATAGAATCCTAGTTATTAAAAAGCCTGAAAGAACAAAAAACAATGACACTCCTGTTTGTCCGAATATTGAGGTTTTTTGCAAAATTCTCATTATCCAATTAGTTGGTTCGTATTCTTGAAAAAAATGAAACCACATAACCATTAATGCAGCTAAAGCTCGCAGGCCGTCCAATTCTTTAAAATGCTTCACTACTAAGGATATTATTAAGTTATGTATCTCGAAGAGAAATTGAAGGAGGAATTGAAAGCAAATATAATTACAAAATATAGAACAAAATAATTTGCACTTATTTACCTTGGCTATATTTGAACTCCTCCTATTTAGTTTTTGTGGAACGGTTGAAAATGTAGTATCAGGCGACCAACGGTAGTAGCGGTATTCACT
>CAXUKA010000236.1:0-7585 GCA_964251335.1 uncultured Hymenobacter sp. | reverse complement strand
TATTCACTACTTCATTGGACGTTGAGTTTTGCAAAGAGCGCTGAAACCGGAAGCCATTATATTCTTGGTGCCAGTGCTAAACTTTCTCCTGCGCGTCGGCCAGCGACAGAAACCAGTGCACGTTCAGATAGTCATCGTGCAAGCTACCGCTAAACGATTCACTATACGCGTCATCCGTAGGTTTTCAGGGCCGGGAGAAATCCAGCGTGACGTGCTGGTCGTAGGCCCAGCAGTCAAGTGTTTTGCTGGTAAATTCGCTGCCGTTATCTACTTGGCTGCGCTCGGACGCTAGGCACAGCTATTGGCATATCGCTGCTGCTCTCGATTGGCTGAGATGATTGTCCGCACTCCTTAGCTGTTATGCCGGTATGCCACAGATATTTGGAGCTTCATTTGCTAGTCGATGGAAAGCAAGCATTAGGAAACTGTTTACTTCAAAGCTGAAAAGGCAGACTGAAGAAAGACAAGGCCAAGGCTTTTCTTATTATGGTTTTCACCCCCGACGGGCTGTTTCAGCCCTTACTCTACCAGTAGGTATCTCTCCGGGATTATTCCCTATACCCTCATCAACCCTGGCAGAAATCTGGCAATCAGCTTTTTCTGGGGTAGTCACTGGCACCCCCGCGCCAGGCGGAATAGCAAACCCAAGTTGCGGGCTAGTGCGGTCATAAAAAAAGTCTGTTCGGCGTGAACAGGCTAGGTTTGGGTCTCTGACCTTCCACCCTAACCTGCCTCACCCGCCCTGCTGACATTCAGCCTCCGGCTACTGGCCGGCGGCTGCCCGATGCGCAGGTGCTGATCACGGCGCTAGTGGCCGCTCGCTTCTTCGGTGGCAACCTATTCGTGGCCAGACACTACATGGCGCAGCACTGGGGCCAGAACCGCTTGGACAAGAGCGGCTTTACCCGCCGTCTGCACGTGCTCACCGATACGTTGCTAGCTCTCTTCGCTACGATGGGTGAGGTGCTCAAGAACCTGCACACAGAAGCCCGCTACGTGCTGGCCTCGTTTCCCGTGGCCGTGTGTCATAAAATGCGTCAAAAGCATTTGGGCCGCGCATTCCGCGCTGTAAGCTCTTGACGGGCAAGGCGTATCATGGCCGTCGTGCCAGCAAGCGCAGCTGGTTTTACGGCCTCAAGGTGCAGGTCGTGGCTACCAGTGACGGCCTACACATCGAGTTTACTATCCATGCTGGAGCTGAGTCAGAGCAGACGGGCCGGCGCGGGTTGGCGTTGGACCTGCCCGAAGGCAGCATCCTCTATCCCGATGCCGGCTACACGGACTACGGGGCCGAAGACCTGTTCAACGAGGCCAGCGGGAGCCCGCAGCAAAGCGCCCGCACCAAGAACAGCAAACGGCCCCTGCAGCCAGCGCAAAACTTTCTGCTACAGTATTTTCGCAAGGTATCGAAACCTATTTTAGTCAGCTCACCGCCCGATTTCCTAAGCAGATTCACGCTGTGACGGCCCAGGAATTTGCCTTGAAAATTGCCTTGTTCATTTTTGCCCACACCTTACACCAAGCCGGCTGCTAGTCCGCAACTTGTGTTAACTAGGCTCTCCCAGGCAGCTTACTCCGGTAATACCGTAAGGAGGGAGTCGTAGCCGGTCGCGTCGACGTAGCTGATTTTGGCGGGGTCGAAGGCGTCCAGCGCCTGCGCCACCCACTGCTCATCGACCGTATCCTGATAGGCAAGCAGGTGCACCGTAGCCGTCTGGTCGGGGTTGAGGCGCAACAGCCGGCCGATGCGCTGGGCCGCCTTGCGCTCGTTGCCGAAGGCGTGCCAGATAATGCCCACCCGCAGGTTCGGAATGCTGATGCCCTCCGAGAGCTGGGCCACGCAAGCCAAGCGCTGAATCTCCCCAGTGTTGAACTTGGCCAGGTTCGCTTCGCTGCGCTTATTCTTGGAGTGGTAGGTGTGCTCCGCTTGTTCTTCGGCCTGCTGCTGGTTGCTGGTGAAAAGCAACACCTTCTCCGTCTGCTGGCTGGCCAGGTAGCGCATGTAGTGGCCCTTGCCGGGGTAGTTCATCAGGGCCTGCATGCGCAGGATGCGGAGCGTCTCGATGGGCACCTGGTCCTGAGCGGCGTTGGCCAGACGCTTACTCCAATAATAGTAGTTCTCGCGCTCGCTGGTGGTAAACTGGCTGCCCGACTTGGTGGTGAGCACATAGTCACGCACGGTACGCAGTGGCAGGCGGTGTACGACCAAGCGGTAATCATTGAGTAGGCCCGCCAGCACCGCCTCGTCGGTGGTGTAGTCTACCACGATGGGGCAGTAGGTAGCTACCAGCCGGCCCTTTTCGCTGTTTGCCTGAGCGGGTGGCGTGCCCGTCAATCCCAGAATACTGCGCTTCTTGGCTGTATGGGCTTTGAGGCCCGGCTCGTGCGAGTCCTTTAAGGCGTGGCACTCGTCGAGGTAAAGCTTCTGATACGTACCGGCTGCTAAGGCTTTACCCAGCGAGCGGTAGGTCGAGAACTCAATGTGGTCAAGTAGGTGCGCCAGCCCGAACTTATGGGCTTCCTGGGGCCAGGAGTCCAGAATAGCCTGCGTGGGGGCCGCCACCAGGAAAGACTTGCCGGCCGCCGGTTCGGGGAGCTTGCCAGCAGCGAGCAGGCGGTCCATGTCGCGCAGCCCGATGAGGGTTTTGCCCAGGCCCATAGTCAGGGCGATGCCGGCCAGCCGCCGCCCCTGAATGATGGCCAGCACCTGGTCCTGCAAGGCTTGCTTACGTGCGGCCGCACTACTGGTAGCTTCAGACGGGGAAGGCATATGGTGAAATAAAAAGCAGTTGTATGAGTTGGCAAGGGCGTTTTATCCCCGTGAAGTTATAACCCACGTGGTTACCAACTCCTGGTTAGTGACCACGTAGGTTATCGGCCTATCCAACTCGCAGTTGGCTTGAGTCCGGCAGTCAGCGACTTATACGCCAGTAAATTTCACGGTAACAATGGGGCAGGTCTCGTCGCACCGAATCAAGTGTGGCTGGGTAGTCAGCAGCGCGGCAGAATCTTTATAGGCAAAGTCGAACTCCTGCAGAATGCTGCTGTCAAAGTCTCCCTGCCGGTTGAACAGTTCCGCAAAGCGCTGGCGGTAGGCTTCCTTCTCCTCCCGTTTGAGCGAGTGCCAGTACTTAAGCGTATCGGTGCGGCTGAGCCGGCGGCCGGCCCCGTGCGCGCAGCTCCAGAGCGCCTGCTTTAGCGCCGGGTCCCAGCGGTTGGGCTTGACAATCAGCGAACCACGGCTCATCGACAGCGGAATGACTACCTCTTCGTCGGCTACCAGCTGCGTGCTGCCCTTGCGGTGTATTACGCAGTGCCCGAACCATCCTGGATGCGGCTTACCTTTTTCTAGCACCAGTGCAGTGGCAGCAGGCGCTGGACTACCTGCAGTTACCACTGCACATGAGTGGCGGGCAAGCCACCTTCCTGCCGGATGGGCTGGGTGCCCTGGTTCACTACCTGGAGGCACACTACCGTTCTCAGTCAACTGGTGAGCTGTCGGGTTCCGCCGCGCCGGGGCGACCTGACGCGGCCCTGCTGGCCGGCGAGCCGACGACCAAGCAGACCTATGCCATCCGCCATAGCCTAATCGAGAAGTTGGGCCGCCTCAGCTACTGGCGGCGGCAGCCCCGTTCCTGGTTTATCAACGTGGCGCTGGCGCAGCTGCTGCATCAGTACCCGGAAGCCCACACCCCTGCGCCGAAGGACAACGAGGAGTAGCGTTTCAGTCAGTGCTCCAGCTTAACTGCCGTTGTCCCCGGGACTATTGCTAATCGACGTCAGCGTTCTGTTTCCATTCAGCTAGCCCTCCCCTGTCCCTTTTCACCAAACTAGTGGGCATTCTGGCAACCTTCCTGCTCGACCTTGGCAGCCGCATCGTAGCCAATAATCTACGTGGCGCTGCCCTGAGGCAGGAGTTGACTCGCTAATTAAAGCAATCGCTGTCCTCGCTAAGCTGCTTGTTATTTGCTACTCATTCTGAGTTTCTGACTAGCTCTTGTATCATTTCATTCTAGGACCCGTTCCGACCGAGTAGGTAACCCTGCCTTCAACTTGGCCAGCGATGCTTGGCCGGTCAAGGTAGCACCCGCTTAAGCTGGTTTACCGGTCGCTTTAGCATAGTTCAAAGCTCAGGAGTGAATATAATTTTACCATTTTTTTTACCTTCCGATACCTCTCTCCTTTTTCTTTTCGACCACGTAATTAGCAGCCAGGCTGTGGTCAGAAACCGTATTTTTCTGGCGAATCGCTTTCGCCTCATCCCGTTCAAAAACCTCTCCACCCAAGGCAACTGCTTCCGCCAAGACGGCGCTGATACGGGCACTGTTCCCGGTGGCGCGGGGGTTGTAGCAGAGGTTGATACCGGTCAGCCCATCCGTATCGGCTTTTTCATCCGCGACTGCGGTGTTCCTGCCTAGCCTAGCCACTATATCTGCCACGTTGGCGTGCGGCACCCGAATCCGGGCTACGGCGTAACCGCTGTCGCCTTGCTCAGAACTCAATTTCTGTAAAGCACCGTATTCTATGCTAAGGTGCAGTTGGCGCTTACTCTCGTCCATAGCAGCTAGCTGACGCGCTATACTTGCCTGTTCGCGTTCCTGCTTGGCCTGCTCCGTTGCCTGGACGGCCTGGGCAATCTGTGTTGCTAAAGCGGGTGCCTCCGGGCCGCCGGGCTTTACCTGAGACCAGGTAAAGCGCGCGCCCGTCCGATTTTCGATTAATTCCTGCGGCTTGTCAGGGGCGCGCCGGCCCCAGCGATAGCCAGAATTTCTCACCCGCTCATAATACTCAGCTTCGCTCGCCAAAGGAAGTTCGAGTCTTTTGGCAAGCATAGCGGTAGCCGCTACCCGTTCCGCCTCCCATAGTTCCTGCCCACGCTTGAGCAAGTCAGCGGGGGGTGTGCCTTGCGCCACCTGCAGCGCCAGTTGGTCTCGTTGCACCGCCTGCCTTTCTACTTGTCGAGCTTCGGCCGCCTTTACCTGGGCAGTCTTCTCCAGCAGGTTCTTAATCTCCAGTTCTTTCACTTCTACTTTCAACCCTAGCTCATCTACTTTCCCACTCAGCTCAGTTTTTTGTTTTTTCTCCGCTGCCACCCAGTTACGGTTACCCCGGGCCTGGTTCGCTTCCCCCGCCTTGGCTACCGCTATACCACCCGCCAAGGCTAGTTTATTATTCCCTTCTTTGACCACGGCCGCTAGTAGTTCATTAATCCTGTCCTGTTCGCGCTTCAAGTAGCCGTCTATGTCTATTGTTCTTTCCCATTTAGTCGGCGTAGCTAATTGAAATTCCGGGGTCACAACGGGTTTTAACAGGGGGGCCAGTTGGGCCGCCGTCTGCGTCTGCAGAGCATACATTTCCCGCATGTCCTTGTGGCTGGCCCGGCTACCAGCTAAGCCACGTTCCATCCCATAGTCCTTCATCGCAACCCCATAGTCAGTTTGCAGTTCCGACAGTGTCTTGGGAGTAAACAGTTCGTTGGCATTCAGCCGCCCTTTCTCAGTTATCGGCACTACGAACGCGTGTATGTGTGGGGTCTTTTCATCCTGATGCAGCATGAAGCTGATTAAATTCTTGCCCCAGCGCTCCTTAGCAAACTGCAATTCAGCGGCTACCCACTGGCTGCCCCGCTGGTCCGGCACGTTGCCTTTGGCATCGCGCTCAAACGCGTCGGGGCTCCCAGTCATGACTACTTCCATACAGAGCACTTGGTCTGCCCGTACCTTGCGGCTCCCTATGGCTTCTTTGATGCGCTCGTTCACCAGTTCCTCGAGTGGCCGGCCCGCCAGGTTAATCAGTTCCTGGTCCATCGCCAGACGCTCGGGGTCCGCGTTTGGGGTTTCCTTGGTGCGCAGGTTATGCGCCTCCCGCTGGCGAATATCGGCGGGCCTTTTCACCTTCTCCACCCGAATAATAGCGTACTGCTTTTCTGTGCTGGCTGGCTTCATATTGAGAACTGCTGGGAATGCTTAAAAGGATACTTCAGGGGCAACATCGCGCCAAGATGGGTCAGCCGGTGCAGGTGTAAACTGCCATAGTGTGTTATGGCAGTTTTGATTTTACACAATACAATTGCATGATCCAATAATGGCCCCCTTTTACTGCTCTTGCGCCACTTCAGTGAAAGCTACGAAATACACCTGTAGACTTCCAAATACGCCCCCGATAATAACTGCTAAGAAGTAAAGTAACCTATAGTCATCAACCTCCCAACAATAATGGAAACGCTATGTCTTGATTCCCAGTTATTGCCTGCCTGGCCCTATTTTCTGACGAACTACTCCTACTAACCTTATTGCCTTACCAAACGCTATTTCCGTTTCCCTGTCTTTCACTTCCTCGCAATAAGTAGCCACACCCTGCAAAAGCTAATTGTCTGTTTGTTGCCCACTGCTGCCTATTAGTTAGTCCATAGCCCTGCCCACTGACTTCTTCGCTTTATTCTTGATTAGTTGTTTTTCCCCCACTGCCTATTCACTCTATCAACTACCAACATCTATTTAGCTATATTTTTCCTCTTATTTTTGTCATATTTCATGCGCACGTCTTTGGTTTCCTTCAAGAGCAACTAGCTATCTAATGGAACAAAGCTGCCCGGCTAAAAACAAGTAAGACTCTTGAGGAAAGTGGCATAGTCCTGCTTGGTTTTTCCATTCCGGACCTACTAGCAAGTCCTACATAGCCCACTCCTAGCACTGTTGCTGCTGCCTCCTCTTCTGCTCGAGCTTTATGCAAACCGACGCAGTATTCCCAGCGCTCCCTATAGTGGCTATCACTAGAACTAGCTGCGTTACCCTGGCCTATTTACGTCTGCACATAAGTCCGCAACTGCATTTGGCTACTGGTGGCTTCGAATAGCTAGCTAGTGCATCTTCTCATTTCGTGTACTCACTTTTGGTCTACTTGAAAGCATCTGAAAATTGATGTTACCATAGCTTGTTATAGCTACCAGTAATACCCGTGTTGTATAGAGTTACTCGTGTTACCTCCTGTTATGATGCAGCGGATTTTCTCACTTATCATCCTTAGTAGTGTTACTTGGATTATCAGTGTTACTCTATATGAAGAATGCTACTTGTGTTACCGGCTTTAATCTAGCTTACCAGTGTTACTGCTTATTAAGAGTATTACCTGTATTACCAGCTTTAGAGCCAGCAGCGGAAGTCATGAGGTGATTCTGGCAGTGGGCAGCAGCTAGCAACAGCATATAGGTCTTAGCCCTGAATAGTGGTCAGCATGAAAACGAGCAGAGTAGTAGCCAGCCAGCTTTGCCGCTTGCCCCGGAGGACAATCCGCTCTCGAACGTTACCCCCTCGGCAGCAAGTCGGAGTACTATCTATGCAACGCCCCATTCGCTACCCGACGCAGCATTTTATGCTTGCGCTAAGGAGTAGATAAACGCGCACCGACTGTCTGTTACGGGGGTTGACAACCGCTGTATCGACCAAACCTGATTTAGCACTTTTCTTCTAAAGCCATTCCCGTGCGGCTGCCCTTTTAGGGAAGGATGAGGGGCTGGTTGCCTGCGCAGATAAAGAGCACCTCCGTTTAGCTGGTCGACTATTTACTTCGATAAAAAGTCTTGCCC
>CAXUKA010000235.1:0-10180 GCA_964251335.1 uncultured Hymenobacter sp. | reverse complement strand
GTACGGCACCTTCACTACTACCGACATCAACCGCGAGCTGGATATTGTGCAGCTCAATATCGGGGCTACAATAGTGCTCACCAAGCTTTACCTCCAGGAAATGGTGGCCCGTAATGACGGAAAAATCCTGCAACTAGCTAGCCTGGCCAGCGAATTGCCGGGGCCGTTGCAGTCGGTGTACCACGGCACTAAGGCGTTTGTGCTGTCATTTACCGAGTCGATTCAGGAAGAGAATAAGGACAGCAAGGTGACTATCACGGCGCTGCTGCCCGGCCTCACGGATACTGATTTTTTCAACAAAGCCCACATGACCCAGGCCAAAAACGTGGCCGAAGGCGGGGCCATGCCAGCGGCCGACGTAGCCAAAGACGGCTACAAAGCCCTGATGAACGGCGATAAGCGCGTAATCGCCGGCTTTATGAACAACGTGCAGGTCGCCATAAGCAATATCCTCCCCGACCCGGTGCTAGCCGCCGTCGTGCACAAGCAGAGCGCGCCAGTCGATGGCGACGAAAGCGCCCGCTAATACACAGCCAGACGTCCGCCATGCTGCGCACTGCATGGCGGACGTCTGGCTGTTAGTTGAGTAGGCTAATTGCTAGCGACAAACCTGGCAAGGCTACTCTCAGCTTGCTTCTTCCGGGTGAATAAGCGTGGGCGTGGCTCCCGTGAAAAAGTCCAGAAATAGCTGCTGATTGTTGCTTGCGTGCATCATTTCCAGTAGCTGCCGGGTTTCTATTGCTACGTTGGCCACGCGCTTGCCCATCGTCTCTTCGAATGAGGCAATGGCTTCCGCGATGCTCTCGAAGTGCCCGCCGCACAGCGCCTCGTACAGGTCCAGGGCATCGGCCATCGCTTGGTTGACGCCCTCCCCATTGGGCGGCATGCGGTGGGCCGCGTCGCCCAGCATCGTAAGGTTGGGCCGCGATTGCCAAGGCTGGTCCTGCGGGTAGTAGTACGTTAGGCGGGGCACGATAGTGAGCGTACTGGCGCTAAACAGCAGCTGCCATTGTGGGCTCCAGGTGCTAAACTCCTGCTGAAACCAGGCTGCTACGGCCGTCGGGCTGGTAAAGTCAATTCCCGAAGTAGCCAGCCAGTCTTCGGGCCTTTGCAAGTATATCCAAAAAAGCAGCGTGCCATCTCCTTTGGCCAGAAAGCTGACCATCTGGCCGTTTTCCAGCGCATAGAGACTCCCGCCCTGCACAAGCTGCCACAGCGCCGGGGCGTGCTGCGGGGCTTCGGCGATATTGCCCTCCAGAAAGGTCATTCCTGCATACACCGGCTGCGCATCCGTCAGGTATTTCCGCACCTTGGAGTTGGCCCCGTCAGCCGCAATTACCACATCAGCATACGCTTGGGTGCCATTTTCAAACCGGATTTGCCAGCCTTCGCCAGCCGGCTGCATCTCGGTAAAGCGTGCATTCCAGACCACCGTTTCCGCCCGCAGGGAGGCCATGAGCAAATCGCGCAATGGCCCCCGGTCTATTTCCGGGCGAAAATGCTCATCATCAAAGTTATCGTTCACCGATGCGGTATGGTCATCTAGTAAGACTTCCATCTGGCTATTGAGGATGCGCATTTTATCGGCACCAGGGCGGTAGTATTTCTTAAACTCGTCCAGCAAACCAGCGGTAACCAAGGCTTTTAAGCCCGTATCGTGGTGCAGGTCGAGGGTAGAGCCCTGTGGCCGGACCTGCGCCGTCGTATCTCGCTCGTAGACATTCACGCTGGCGCCTTGCTGCTGTAGCAGCCGGGCGAGGGTTAAGCCGCCGGGGCCACCACCGATAATGGCCACTTTTTTATTTTGTAGTAACATGTGATTTTGCGTTGAGAAATAACCTTCGTTTTACTCTGCAAAATTGCGTCTATTTTTAGGGGTAAAATAGCCATTAATGCTATTAAAATAGTCGCAAATGAAAATCACAGCTACCGGGCCGGGTATGATGGCCGACTTTACCAAGGCCATCGGAGCCACCGTCCGCGGGCGGTTTGTCGACATCCCCGAAAGCATGGGGGCGGGCTACATCACCGGGTTTGATTGGGGAAATAACCTGCGGATGATGCTGCGCAATTATTATCTAAAAGAAGATATTTCCATCGAATGGACAAAGGGACCGCCTGGAAAACAGGAACATGTGGTTTTTATGCTGAGCGGCATTTTTCCTTCATTGACCCAAAGTGGCGAGCCCTTAGTACCCGAGCAAGCGAGTATTTTAATCTGTCGGCAGCTGGCTACTTCCGTCATCAGCATGCCGTCGAATACCCTTTTTGGCAGCGTGGCCATTGGGGTTTCGCAGCAGTACTTAACTCAGCTTTTCGGGCACCTGGCGCACCCGGTGGTAGCCAGCGTACTGGAAGCTGAGGACACGTTTGTACTCGAAACGGGCATTTCTGCCCAAATAATCAATACCGCCAGCGAAATGCTGCACCAGCCGGTGCCGGAAAGCCTGGAAAGGCAATATTACAGGCTCAAATGCGAGGAGCTGCTTTGCTACACAATGGCTCTGCTGATGCAGCGAGAAGCCCTGCCGCTGAGCAAGATGCACCTCGACGACATCAAGGCCATCTATGCCATCAAGCTGCGGCTGCAATCGCAGCTTGAGAATGCCCCGGATATTGCTTTGCTGGCCAAAGAAGCAAATATGAGCGAGCCCAAGCTGCGGAAGCTCTTCAAGCAAACTTTTGGTAAAGGCGTATTTGAGTTTTACCAGGCTGGCCGGATGCAGAAAGCGGCCCAACTGCTGCGGGAAAAACGACTAACCGTTTCGGAAGTAGGCTATCAGCTAGGGTTTACTAATCTGAGTCATTTTTCCCGAGTCTTCGAGCAGCACCTCGGCCTGAAGCCGAAGAAATATTCGGCGCTGTAGGCGCACAGTATGAAGAAACGGAAGACATAGCAGCTGGAACAAACATCGGCTAGGGCTCATTCAGGCGGGGCGTGCTGAATGCGTGGAGCAGCGTTTGCAGGTGCGGGTTTTCTACTGGCAAAAACAGCGGCTTTTGGTTTTCTACTACCCCAAGCACTTGGTCCAGCTCCAGCGCATCTACCCGGCCAAAGGCCATTCGCCAATCGGCAAACCAACGCTGCGGGCCGGGACCATCAATAATAGTCACAACTTGCGTATGGCGAGTATCTTCTTGAATACGAGCGTAAAGCGCACGCACTTCCGCTTCGGGGCCTTCGATAATCTGGATAAACCGCCCATCGCTGTACAGAAGCAAGCCCGTAATCTGATGCTCCTTGTTGAAAATACGCGATTGGGTTAACAAGCTTTCTAACTCATTGTCTACCAGCACATGAGTGGCCCGACTACGATAGAGCACCTGATAGATACTCTCATCAAGCAGGCTTATAACCTGGTCAACGTTCAGCTTGCCTGCTTTGAAAAGAGTTAGTAGCTCTCGCTCATAGCGTTGCGGAAATAATGGAGTATCAGTAACAAGGGCCACAGCCGCCGTGACCGCCTGCCGCCGTGCTTCTTCGTCTGAGGAGGGAGAATCTGCCATAGCTAGCTGTACGTGCTATTTTCACCGCAGATACTTAATCTATCGAATTATTTAAGGTCAACTATAAGCTTACCTGGGTTTTAATCTCAATTACCAGGTAGCCTGCGTGTTAACTGCTAGCGGTTATTGCGCCACGCGAGCTATTTCGACGAATTAAGCGAGATACTGAACAAAACAAAAACCGCCCGGCCTTAGCAGCCGGGCGGTTTTTGTTTACTACAAGCGCTGTTAAGCCGCCTCGGTCGACGACTTCATAATAGTGTCCACAATGGCCTCCGAGATACCGGTGCTGCTGAAGCCACCGTCGTGCATGAGGTTTTGCATGGTCACGAAGCGCGTGAGGTCCGAGAACAGCGATACGCAGTAGTCGGCACAGGCTTCGGCAGGGGCATTGCCGAGCGGAGCCATTTTGTCGGCGTACTCATAGAAAGCGTTGAAGCCGCTGATGCCGGTACCGGCCGTGGTCTTGGTCGGCGACTGCGAAATGGTGTTCACGCGCACCTTCTTGAGGTGACCCAAGCGCTGGCCATAGCTGCGGGCAATGCTTTCGAGCACCGCTTTGGCTTGCGACATATCGGTGTAGTCGAGGAAGGCGCGCTGAGCCGCGATGTAGCTGAGAGCCACCACGCTACCCCACTCGTTGAAGGCATCTTGCTTTTCGGCCACGGCCAGCATCTTGTGCAAGCTCAGGGCCGATACGTCGAGCGTTTGCTGGAAGAATTTATAATCGAGGTCGCCGTAGCTTTTACCCTTGCGGATATTAGCGCTCATGCCAATCGAGTGCAGCAGGAAGTCGATTTTGCCGCCAAAGTGGCTCTGGGCTTCGGTGAAAAGCGTGTTCAACTCTTCTACCGACGTGGCATCGGCCGGGATGATGGGCGCGTCAATCTCAGCGGCGAGGGCCTTGATTTCGCCCATGCGCATGGCCAGCGGGGCATTGGTGAGCACGATGCGAGCACCTTGTTCGTGGGCTTTCTGGGCGACTTTCCAGGCGATGGATTGGGAATTGAGAGCGCCGGAGATGATGCCGACTTTGCCGGCGAGCAGGTTATTGGACATAGTGTAGGGTAAGCTTTAGCTTGCCAGTAAGAACAAAACGGTAAGCAAAAGTAGGGATTTACCGGCAAGCTAGACAGCAAACTATTCCGCCGTAAGTGATACGATACGTTTCAACTCCTTTCCGAAGCCGATATAAGCTATTACAAAACCCACAGCATACGGCATAGTATTTAAAAACACCCAAAAGTGCTCATCAGTAAACTGACCTCTAAAGCCATCCAGCAGAACACTACCAAGCAAATAGCTAAGCCAGCCCATAGGTACCAGAAACCAAGTCAAAGCTCTTAAAGCAGCGTTTTTCCTTACTTTTTCTTTCTCATTAAAGAACATAGTAAATGAAAGCACACATACTAAACCTATGTGCAGCAAAGCCATTACAGCCATCACTTGCAGTACGCCTTCCTCATTTAGCCATTCACTTTTATAGTTTTTATTCTTCTCTGCATCGATTGCGCCGAGTACTATGTCACCTATTACAATCAGTACAGATGGTATTAATACAGCTTGTGCATAGTACCTCCCTATCGACGGCGCAAGAATGAATCGGCTATCAGTCAATAGCTTGTTCATTACCCCGCCACTTCCTCCCCACGTAACGCCAGCAACTCACGAGCGCTCTGATAAGCGTTTTCGCTAGGCTTGGCCCCGGCAATCATGTGGGCAATTTCCTTGATGCGCTCATCGGGCGAGAGCTGCCGAATGCGGCTCACCGTGCGGTCGGCTCGGTCTTCCTTGTACACGAAGTAATGCGTGTCGCCAGCCGCGGCCATCTGCGGCAAGTGCGAAATGGCTACGAGCTGGTGTTTGTGCGCCATTTGCTGCATCATGCGGCCCACTTTCACCGCAATTTCGCCGCTGATACCGGTGTCGATTTCGTCGAATACTATCGTGGGCAAGGCCGTTTTATCGGCCAACATATACTTGATGCACAGCATCAGGCGCGAAAACTCCCCACCCGATGCGGCTTTGCTCAGCGTCTGCGGCTGCGCGCCTTTGTTGGCCGTGAACAAAATGCTCACTATGTCGGAGCCGCTAGCGGCCAGCGGACCGGTCTTATGCTCCACCACAATGCGGGCATGTGGCATGCCAAGGTCGGCGAGCAAGGTGCTTAACTCTTTCTCGAACAGCGGGAAAGCCTTGCGACGGCTTTCGGAGAGGCGGGCGGCCAGCTTGGTTGCCTGGGCCAGGGCCGTATCGCAGGCCCCACGCAGGCGGTTTATTTCCTTATCCAGGTTCAGCACCGAGCCTACTTTCTGGCGCAACTCTTCCCGGATTTCCAGCAGGCCGGGCAAGTCGCGGCGCTGGTGCTTGCGCTGCAAATTGTAAAGCACCGTGAGGCGAGCTTGCAGCTCCTCAGCGCGGGCGGGGTCGCCCTCGGTACGGCGCTCGGCAGTTTCGACCTCGTCGGCAATATCGTGCAGCTCAATCAGGCACGAGTCGAGGCGCTGCTTCAATTCCTTGAACGCCTCAGCGTAGCCCGATACCTGGCCCAGCAGTACAGCAGCGTCCTTCATGGTGCCAGTGGCGCAGATTTCGCTGTCGCGCAGGCCGTGCAAGGCTTGGCTGAGCTTGTACTTAATTTCCTCGGCGTGTTCGAGCTGCTTTACTTCCTGCTCCATCGCCTCCTGGTCTTCGTTGTCGAGGCGGGCTTCTTCCAACTCGCTTAGCAGGAAGCTATTATAGTCCAGCTCTTTGCTAGCTTGGGCCGCTTGGTCTTCTAGTGCTTTGAGGTCAGTTTCGAGCTTGCGATACTGGCGATAGGCGTTGCCGTAGTGCGTGCGAGCGGGCACGATGCCACCGTAGAGGTCGAGCAAATTAAGTTGAAACACGGCATCGCCCAGCAGCAGCGTATCGTGCTGCGAATGGATATCCATGAGGTTCGCGCCAATCTTGCGCAGGGCTTCCAGCGTTACCGGCGTGTCGTTCACAAAGGCGCGCGACTTGCCCGACGGGCTGATTTCGCGCCGCAGAATGCACTGCGCGTCGTAGTCCAGGTCTTCCGACTCGAAAATATCCTGAAGCTGATAGTTTTTTATATCAAACTGCCCCTCTATCACGCACTTGCGCTCGGTGTTGAAGAGCATTTTTGAGTCGGCTCGATTGCCGAGCAGTAGCCCGATGGCCCCGAGCATAATTGACTTGCCCGCTCCCGTTTCGCCGGTAATAATATTGAGCAGCGGCGAGGGCCGCAGCTCCAATTGCTCAATGAGCGCGTAGTTCTGAATACGTAAATCGAGTAGCATCGCTATAACAAGACGTAAAAAACGAGGAAGGCAGAATTAGCCTGACGAGCAATTCTGCCTTCCTCCTGCTGCACTACTAAGTTACTTAGTTCTTGAGTAATGTTTGGTATTTGGCCAGGTCGTCGGGGTCGGCGTCGGTGAGCATGGTCACGAGTTGCTGCTTTTGCTCGGCGGTGCTGGTGCGGAAAATATTGGTAATCTCGTCGGCTTTGGCGTTAAAGAAAGCTCGCACAAACAACGTTCCCGGCCGCAAGGCATTGGCCTTCTGAATACCGCTGAGCGCACTCATAATGGAGGTGCGAGCATCTTCCGGCTTTTCGATAAAGACATCTAATCCCTGTCGGTAATAGGCATAAAGCGCAGTGCGAAAGGCCTCAAGCTGCGGGTCTTGCAGGTTGTTTAATAACCAATAGCGATTAGTAGTGCTCGCGTCGCTCCAGCCGGTGTCCGTTTCGTTGGTCGTCGTGGTTTGGCCATTCGAATACTGCACGATAATGCGAGCCTGGTCGTAATACTGCGAGCCGCCGAGCCGCGAAAACGAGTCTTGGTCGGTACCGATGACAAGGTAGGCGTAGAAGCCCAGCAGCGACGCCAGGTTGCTGGTAAAGGCATTGGTGCCCGGCGAAAACACCAGCGGAGTAGTCGAGGCGAAATTATAAATAAAGTTGCGGTCGGTGAGGCTTAGCACGTTGGTTTCGTAGCCCGTGCCATACACTGGGCGCGTGGCAATCAGGCGCATCGTAGCCAGGTAGGTGCCAGTCTGCGGAATGCTGGTGATACCAATGAACATACGCAGGTTAATGCGCTCATTGGGCGCATAAGTCTGCCTGGTCCAGATGGTTTCGTTGAGAATACGTCGTATCTCCGACTGCATCTGGGTTACCAGATTGGGGTCGGTGATGGTCACGTTTTGCAGCGACACCTCTACCGTGGCATTCAGCTCCTGCGCCTGGCCGGGGCGCGCCACCAGTAGCCCCGCCAACAGGGCCAATACCGTGAAAATTTTACGCATAGAAAGTAACAAGTCGGACCTGAATGAGCTGCACCAATCGGCGGGCCAGCTCAGTTTTAGCCTGCAAATCAAAGGTAAGCACCTGCCCAGCGCGGTCCAGCACCGATACTTTATTGGTATCGTGGCCAAAGCCCGCACCAGCATCGCGCAAAGAATTGAGCACCACTAAGTCAAAATTTTTGCGGTGCAGCTTGTCCAGCGCGTGGGCCAGCTCATTTGTAGTCTCCAACGCAAAACCTACCGCAAATTGTTCAGGCCGCTTAATTTCACCCAGCGTGGCAGCAATATCCACGTTCTTCACCAGCTCTAAGGTGAGGGTATCGCCGGCTTTTTTAATCTTTTCGGTGGCTACGGTGGCAGGCCGATAGTCGGCCACAGCAGCAGCGAATACCCACACGTCGGCCGCGGGGGCTACTTCAGCGGCGGCTTCGTACATCTGTTGGGCCGTTTCGACCCGCACGGTATGGATACGCGGACTAGTAGGCGTGGGCAACGCCACCGGGCCGCTCACGAGCGTTACCTGCGCGCCTGTTTCAGCAAAGGCTTCGGCCAGGGCATAGCCCATTTTGCCCGTCGAACGGTTGCCCAGGAAGCGCACCGGGTCGAGCGGCTCATAGGTAGGGCCAGCGGTGAGGAGTACGTGCATCATGTAGGGTGCGGGGCTTGCCCCGCCCTTTCGACTGAGTTTTAAGTATAGCTGACCAAACAACGCCGGGCGGGGACAGGCCTCGCACCCTACGCAAAAAACTTCTCCAACTCGGCCACAATTTCTTCGGGCTCCAGCATGCGGCCCGGGCCGGCCAAGCCGCTCGCCAGCTCGCCACTAGGCGAGTCGAATACGTGGTTGCCAAACGAGCGCAGCCGCTGAATATTCTGCGTCACGGCGGGGTGGGCATACATATCCAGGTCCATGGCAGGGGCCAAAAATACCGGGCAGCGCGCCGACAAGTAAACGGCGCTCAGCAGGTTAGGGCACAGGCCATTGGCCAGCTGCCCAATGGTATTGGCGCTGGCCGGCGCTATAATGTACGCCTCGGCCCACAGCCCTAGCTCTACGTGGTTGTGCCACTGCCCACTAGCCGCATCACGCAAAAAGCCCGTCAAGACGGGCTTTTTGGATAGGGTGCCCAGCGTGAGGGGCGTCACGAAGGCCGTGGCGGCTTCGGTCAGAATCACCTGTACTTCGGCCCCGGCTTTCACCAGTAGGCGAGTTAGGCTGGCGGCTTTATAAGCGGCAATACTGCCACTGATGCCCAGTAGCAGCCGCCGGTTTTGCAGGGATGCCTGGGGCCTGTTGCTAGATGCTTGGTTAGTCATTTGCTCGCAAAAGAACGATATACCTAAGCACTACGCACAATGCACCGAGCACTGAAAACCTAGAACAGCTCGCGGGGGATAACCACCGGGGCAGCCTCGGGGGTTTCGTAGTGCAGTTCGCCGGCGATGAACTCCTCGATGGCGTAGCTGGTAGGCTTGGGCTGGCGCTCGTACTGCTTGCTGATTTCAATCTGCTCGCGGTTTTCGAACACTTCTTCGAGGTTATCGACCGTAGTGGCAAATTCGGCCAGCTTCTCGCTCAATTCCTCTTTCAGCTTCACCGACAGTTGGTTGGCGCGCTTCGAGATGATAGAAATTGCCTCGTACACATTGCCGTTCTCCGATGCGATATCGGCCAGGTTGCGGGTAACGATGGAGGCTGATGCGGGGGTTTTCATGGGTAGATTATTGAATTGCTGAATTGTCAGATTGGCAAATGTTTGATTGGCCGAACCGCTGACTCGTTGGTAAACCCAACTATGCAGCAATTCAACCCATCAACATTCAACCTAATTTGCCGCCGTAGGTTCGGTTGGCACATTTTTGAGGAGTTCTATCTGGGCGCGGGCATCGTCATACATTACCTGCGCGGCGTGCAGGCTTTTGCTCTGCGGATAGGTGTCGATGAAGTGCTGATAGAAGCTTACCGCGTCGATAAAGCGCTCACGCTGCTTGCTTTCGATACTTTCCTTGGCCCAGGCATACTGAGCGGATACGCGCAGAAAATCGGCTTGCTCGGCATAGACCGAAGCCGGATATTGCTGGTTGAAATTGCCCAGCGACGTCACGGCTGCTTGGTTGTAGCGCAGCGAGTAGTAGAGCTTAGCGCTCTGGAAAGCTTTGTTTTCCAGCTTCTTCTGAAGCTCCTGCGACATGCTTTCCGTCTCGGTGCGGTATTCGCTGGCCGAGTAGGTATTCAGAAAATCCTGAATTACTTCCAGCGCCGAGATGGTGTTAGTTTGGTCGAGCTCATAGCCGGGCGAGTCGCGAAACAGCGACTTGGCGTGCAGAAACGAGGCTTCTTCGGAGTACGCCGAGTTAG
>CAXUKA010000234.1:0-10230 GCA_964251335.1 uncultured Hymenobacter sp. | reverse complement strand
CCTCCGTATACTGTCTTTCTGTGACGCCGCGGTGATAGAGCAACATGTGTCGTATGTATTTTCGCGGCGTAGGGTTGAAGAGCGTATAATGTCGCTTATCCACCGAGATGGTATCATTTTCGAGCTTTTGGGCGGCGGCCGGGCCAGCCAAGCTCAGCGCCAGCAGCAAACCAGTGTAAAAACGGACCATAGAGAGCGGAATAAGGCGCTTGCTCCGCATACGCAGGGCCTCGTCGCATAGCTGTTATTAGTTGGTAACTCTTAAGTGATACCCGAAAAACCTACCTTTGCGGCCGTCATGCAGAAACCCAGCATCCCGCAAGGAACCCGCGATTTTGGCCCCGCTCAGGTGGCCCGCCGCCAGCATATTTTCAACGTTATCCGGCGCACGTTTGAGACGTTTGGCTATGCCCCGCTCGAAACGCCGACCCTCGAAAACCTCTCCGTCCTCACCGGCAAATACGGCGACGAGGGCGACCAACTACTCTTTAAAGTCCTGAACTCGGGCAACTTCCTGGTGAAGGAGCGCCGGGGCGAAATCACGCCGCTCGTGACCGCCGAAGACCTCGATGCCGGCCCCAAAGTGGTGCTGCCCAAGATAGCCGAAAAGGGCCTGCGCTACGACCTCACCGTGCCATTTGCCCGCTACGTGGCCATGAACCGGGGCACGCTCACCTTTCCCTTCCGCCGCTACCAGATGCAGCCCGTGTGGCGCGCCGACCGCCCCCAGCGCGGCCGCTACCGCGAATTTTGGCAATGCGATGCCGACGTGGTGGGCACCGATTCGCTGCTCTGTGAAGCCGAAATCGTGCTGATGATGGCACGGGTGTTCAACGACCTCGGGCTGACGGATTTTACCATCAAAATCAACCACCGGGGCGTGCTGCGCAACATCTACCAGGCGCTGGGCGGCGAGGGCGACGAGGCCGATTTATTTGTAGCGATTGACAAGCTCGATAAAATCGGGCGCGACGGCGTGAGCCGCGAATTGCTCGAAAAAGGCTTTTCCGCATCGACTATCGACACGCTGTTTGCCCTGCTGGGCGTGGAAGGCGACTACGAAGAAAAGCTGCGCCGCCTGCTGGCGGGCTTCGTCACGGCCGGCGTCGAGCCCGATGGCATTCGCCCTACCGATGAGGACGACGAGAACGAAGAGGCAGACGAGCTGGCCTTCTACCGGGGCCTGAAAGAGCTGGTCGAAGTTCATAATATCTTGACGGCTTCGGGCTTTAAACAGTTTGACCGCCTGGAGTTTGACCCTACGCTGGCGCGGGGCCTCTCCTACTACACCGGCTGCATTTTTGAAGTCAAAATCAACAACGTGCAAATGGGCAGCGTGAGCGGCGGCGGCCGCTACGACAACCTCACCGGCAGCTTCGGCCTTCCCGGCGTATCGGGCGTGGGCTTCTCGTTCGGCGTCGACCGCCTCTACGATTGCCTCGAAAGCCTCGACCTCTTCACCGAAACCGGCGAAACACCCACGCGTTGCCTCATCACCAATTTCGACGTGGCTAGCGGCCGGGCGGCCTTGCCACTGTTGGCCGAGCTGCGGGCAGCGGGCATCCCCGCCGAGCTGTACCCCGATGCGGGCAAGCTGCAAAAGCAGTTCAAATACGCCGATGCGAAAGGCATTCCGCTGGTAATCGTGCTGGGGCCGGAGGAGCTGGTGGCGAGCGTGGCGAAGGTAAAAATTATGAAAACGGGCGAGGAAAAAGTGTTGCCGCTAGGCGAAGTAGTGGCTGCGCTAACCGTATAAGGTGACCAACTAGCTCTTTAGCACGGGGCCGGGATGGAATGTTACTCAAAGGCGGCATTCTATCCCGGCTCCTACCTTTGGGCTATTCTTTTGCAATTTTCGATTGCCGTAGAGGGGTTTTCGGGTAATACCGGAATTAAGAAGGAACCGTGTGTAACTCACGGGCTGTCGCGCAACTGTAAGTGCTGCAACCAATTATAGCCACGTACCAAGCCATTGCCTGCGGGTGAGAAGGCTGGCTATTTAGCACAAGCCAGGAGACTTGCCTCCCTACGACCTGAGACGGATGCCCTCGCGAGCTGGGGTAGTAGTCTGGCCGATTGAATTGCGGTTGTGGTGACCTTGGCGGGCCTGATGTGGCCCTGAGCCAACGGGCGTGTGCGCGCCTCACCCAACTGCCATTCAGACGGTCTACTGCTACTTTAGCTTGGGGGCGCTGCGACTTATTCGCTCATTTTCAGCTTGATTTACCCTACTAATCAGCTGCTTGCCACCTTCTCCATCACGCCCCATGCTTGACCTCCCCACGCAAATTGCCCGCGCCGAAACGCGCATTTTCAAAGCCGTTTTCCCCAACACTACCAACCACTACGACACGCTTTTCGGCGGGGCCACCCTCATGCTGATGGACGAGGTCGCCTTCATCACAGCCACTCGCTTTTCGCGCCTCAAGATGGTCACGGTATCGTCTGACCGCGTGGATTTTACTCATCCCATACCGGGCGGCTCGCTGGTCGAGCTCATCGGCAATGTGGTGCGGGTGGGCACTACCAGCCTGCAAGTGCGCGTGGAGCTATATGTCGAGCAAATGTATTCGGACGAGCGCCTGCTGGCGGTCACGGGCTCATTCACGTTTGTGGCGGTAGATGAGCACCGGCGGCCCACGCCCCTGCGGCCATTGGCAGTGGTTAGCGAACCGGCCGAGTAGCAGATACTGGCAAGGCACAACGGCGGCCCTTACTTTTGCGACCCATGCCTTTGCTCTCCCCTACTCAGCCCCTCACACTTTCCGAACTGGCCGCTGCGCTGCAAAGCCGCGACGCTTTCCGACTGCCCGCCGAGGCCGAAGCCCGCATTCAGCAGTGCTCCGACTACCTGCACCAGCGCCTTGACGCCACGCCCGACCAGCCGATTTACGGCATCAATACTGGCTTCGGGGCGCTGTATAATGTGAGCATCGCTCCCGAGGCGCGCACGCAGCTACAAGTCAACCTCATCATGTCGCACGCCTGCGGCACCGGGGCCGAGGTGCCCAGCGAACTGGTGCGCCGCATGCTGCTATTGAAAGTGCAAAGCCTGAGCTACGGCCACAGCGGCGTGCAGGTAGCCACTGCCAAGCGCCTGCTCGACTTCTTCAACCGCGATGTGTGGCCGGTGGTGTACGAACAGGGCAGCCTGGGCGCGAGCGGCGACCTGGCCCCATTGGCACATTTGTGCTTGCCGCTGTTGGGGTTGGGCGAGGTCAACTACCAAGGCTACCGCTTGGCTGCCAGCGATGTAAACAGCCTATTTGGCTGGGAGCCCCTGGAGTTGAAAGCCAAGGAAGGCCTGGCGTTATTAAACGGCACGCAGTTCATGCTAGCCTATGCCACCGAGGCGCTGGAGCGCACCCAGCGCCTGCTCGATGCGGCCGATGTCATTGGCGCGCTTTCGACGGAGGCATTTGGCGGCTGCGCCGACCCGTTTAATGCGCATTTGCACCGCATCCGGCCTCATGCCGGGCAGGGGCGGGTGGCCGAGCGCCTACGCGGTCTACTAGTGGATTCTGAATTGCAAGCCCAGCCGCGCTACGCTGTGCAAGACCCGTACTCGTTTCGGTGCCAGCCGCAGGTGCACGGGGCCAGCCGCGACGCGGTGGCCTACGTGGCCCAAACGGTGGAAATTGAGTGCAATTCCGTGACCGACAATCCCAATATTTTCCCCGAGGAAGACCTTATTCTGAGCGGCGGCAATTTTCACGGGCAGCCGCTGGCGCTGGCCCTCGACCACCTAGCGCTGGCCGTGGCCGAGTTGGGCAGCATCTCGGAGCGGCGCACGTTTCAGCTTATTTCGGGGCAGCGCGGGCTGCCGGCTTTCTTGGTAGCCGAGCCAGGGCTGAACTCGGGCTTTATGATACCGCAGTACACGGCGGCGGGTATCGTGAGCCAGAATAAGCAGCTGTGCACGCCGGCCAGCGCCGACAGCATCACGAGCAGCAACGGCCAGGAAGACCACGTGAGCATGGGGGCCAACGCCGCCACCAAAGCCCGCCGCGTGGTCGAAAACGTGGAGCAGATACTCGGCATCGAGCTGATGACCGCTGTGCAGGCCCTCGACCTGCGCCGCCCCTACCGCAGCAGCCCCGCGCTCGAAGCCGTGGCAACGGCCTTCCGCGAGCAGGTGGCCTTCGTGCCCCGCGACCGCATTCTGTACCCCGATCTGCACCGCGCCGCCAAGTTTGTGCGGGAGTATGCGTGGGAATAAAGTGTGGGGCCGGCGCGTTAGTATTTTATTCGTGAAAAATCCTACCGCTTGCCTGCCTACTTTCGCCTCCCCAACCGCGCTTTGCCGTCTATGAAAGTATCCTTTCCGTTTCTTGGCTTGCTGCTCACGCTGTTGCTCGGCGGGCTCGGCGCGCGCGGCCAAAATCCCTGCCCTGCAACGCCGCCGGCCAGCTGCCCGCAGCCTTTTAAGGTGGTCGATGCCGGCACGGGCCTGGAAGTGACGGTGCTGCAAGTGGGCTGCCCAGTGCGTTTCGAGCAGAACTGCGGACGCGCCACGCTGCCTACTTTGCTCTATTACCAAGTACTAAAAGGTACTAACACTATTCCGCCCAGTTGTAATCCCACTACTACGGCGGGCGTAGTTACTTATACCCCCACCCTCGCCGACGTAGGGCCCGTAACGGTATTTGAGCTGTCGAACCCCAGCTTTGGGTCGGGTGGTTCGGGCATCGCCTATGTCCGTAACTATACAGTTATTAATCCCACGCCGCCCACATTTACAGTGGCGGCTTGCGCAGGCAACACGGCTTTCGTAACGCTCACCAATCCAGTATATAGCAGCTATACGGTGCAGGTAAACGGCGGCGTACCGCAGCCGCTAACGACTTCGCTACAAGTCAGCATCACGCCGGGCGGGGCCAATACGTTTGTCGTGACGGGTAACCCCGGCAGTTCGTGCCCCCAGAGTGCCACCCAGACGGTAACACTGGCCGTGGCCCAGACGCCCGTGCTCACCAGCCTCACCCGCACGGGCACTACGCCCAACGGCGGCACGGCCATCCTGGAATTCAGCCAGGTGCCAAATGGCTTTTTTTACCAACTAGAAGTAGAAACACCCGGCCAGCCTGGCACTTATACCACCGCAACTGGTGCCACTGCCATTGCGGGCACTAACACTACTACTACAGTAAGCCTGCTGGCCGCCCTGGGCCGCTACCGGATAGTACGCGCCGATGCCTGCAACAATTACGCCTATTCTAACCCAGTTATTACGCTGGGGCTGGGCGGCACGGCCGCTAATGGCCGTAATACGCTCACTTTCGCGCCGTTCGCCGCAGGCGATGTCACGAACTACACCCTCACTCGCACGCCAGGCGGGCTTACAATACCGCTGCCCGCCTCGGCTACCGGCTACGACGATGCTCAGGTGCAGTGCGGCACTGCGTACACCTACCGCCTCACGGCTACGCTGGCCGGCGGGGGCACCACGATTTCAAACACGCTTAGCCTCACGGCTCAATCGACCACTGCGCCGCCCGCGCCGGTGGTAGTTCCCTCCTTTGACCTGCAAAACCGCGTGGTCGTCAGGATTACGCCGAGCATTGGCACCACCTTCGGGACCGGTGGGCAGGTCGTACTCAGTCGCCAGGGCAGTGGCGGGGCAGTTACGTTTAACTCTCTCCGCACCGGCAATCGCTCGTCCCTCACGTTGCGCGACTCGCTCTTAACTTCTTTGCCCACGGTAGCACCTTGCTACTCAGTGGTAGTACGCGATACCTGCGGCAATACCTCGCCCACCAGCCCCAGCAGCTGCCCAGCGCTACTGGCGGTGACCACCACCGACCCCGATGGCCAAACGGCCCAGCTGAATTGGTCGGCGTTTCAGGGGCCGAGCAGCCCGGCCGCACCGCTTACGTACCGGGTGCTCACCATCGCGGCCGATGGCACAGTACTGGCCACCAGCACGCCTACTACGGCCCTCACTTACTTCGACCCGGCTCCGCCCACCAGCAGCCAGATTTTGCGCTACCGCGTAGAGGCCAGCGGCGGCGGGCTGCCGGCAGGCACCGTCAGCTACTCCAATGTGGGCACTCTCACGCGGCGGCCGCGCCTGGTAATGCCCACTGCGTTCACCCCTAATGGCGATGGGCTGAACGACGTATTGGAGCTAAAGGGCAGATATTTGCAGAACTTCACCTTCATCGTCGTTGACCGCAACGGCCAGGAAGTATTCCGCTCCACCGACCGCGCCCAAACCTGGGATGGCACCATCCAGGGCCACGCCCCGGTGAATGGGGCCTACGTGTGGCGCCTCGACCTGATAGGCGAAGACAATAAGCCCTTCCGCCAGACCGGCACCATTACTATTCTTAAATAACCCTTCCCCTTATGGCCGACCAAGACGCTCAAAAACAAGCTCATTTCCAGGAGATTGCCGCTACGCTGGCCCAACAGGGCTTCACGGTGGCACACCACGACCACACGCGCCCCTGGGGCGGCTTTTTCGTAATTGACGAAAGCCAGGCCCAGCAGTTTGCCGACCAGTATTTCGACGGCCGCTCGGTCGATGAGCTGCGCATTTCGGGCAAGCTGAGCCCTAAAGTGCTGCTTGTAGCCCCGCATCAGCGTCTAAGCTGGCAGTACCACTTCCGCCGCGCCGAAATCTGGAAAGTAGTGCAAGGCCCCGTGGGCGTAGCCACCAGCCCCACCGACGAAGAAGGCGAAGTAAAAGCCTATGAGCCCGGCGCGCTCATCGTACTCAAGCAGGGCGAGCGCCACCGCCTGGTGGGCCTTGATGGCTGGGGCGTGATTGCCGAAATCTGGCAGCACACCCACGAAACGCATCCGTCGGATGAGGACGATATTGTGCGCGTGCAGGACGATTTTGGCCGCTAGGCGCTGGTTTTCGTACTACACTATCATGAAAAAACGAGTGTCATGCTGACCGCAGGGAAGCATCTTGGCAGATTACGTTAGGATTATTAATCCAACGGAGCGACTAAGATGCTTCCCTGCGGTCAGCATGACACTCGTTTTCTTTGTTACTCAACATCTGCTTTAACATCCAAAACACTTTCAACCCCATGCTTCCCCCAACCATCTCCCCAGCCACGTATCACCTGGGCCAGTACCAAGATGCCATCACGGCCGAAATCAACGACCTGAACGCCAAAAGCTTCACCGCTGGCTTCTGGCAGAAAGAGGCCCCTTTGTGGACCGATAGCGCCGAGGGCCAGGAGAGCATCCGCAGCTTTATGGGCTGGCTGCGCGTGGCCGAAACCATGCAGAAGGCCGTGCCCGAAATCGAAGAATTCGTGCGCGAGGTGAAAGATGCCGGCTTCCAGCACGTGGTAGTGATGGGCATGGGCGGCAGCACCATGGCCCCGATTGTGTTCGAAAAGTCGTTTCCGGCCGGCCAGGGCTTGCCCATCTCGGTGCTCGACACCACCGACCCCGGCACCGTGCAGCAGATTGAGCAGTCGGTGCCGCTGGCCCATACGCTGTTTATCGTGGCCAGTAAATCGGGCACCACGGCCGAGCCGTTGGCTTTCGGTGATTATTTCTACGCCAAGCTCAAGGAGATTAAAGGTGACAAAGCCGGCGAAAACTTCGTGGCCATCACTGACCCCGGCTCCAAGTTTGTAACCAACGCCACGAACGAAGGCTACCGCCGCATCTTCCTCAACTTCGCTGAGGTGGGCGGGCGTTTTTCGGCCCTCACCTACTTCGGTCTGGTGCCGGCCGCGCTCTACGGCATCGACATTGCCGAGCTGCTCAACCGCTCGGTGGCCATGATGCGCGCCTGCGGCAGCGAAGGTCAAGCTGACGATAACCCCGGCCTGAAACTAGGTGCCACGATGGGCGTGCTCTCGAAAAAAGGCCGCGACAAACTAACCTTGGTAGTGCCCGACAAGCTGCACGACCTGGGCCTCTGGCTAGAGCAGCTACTGGCCGAAAGCACTGGTAAAGAAGGCAAAGGCGTGCTACCCGTAGCCGGCGAGCCCCTGAGCACGCCCGAGGTCTACGGCCACGACCGCCTCTTCGTATACGTGGGCTACGAGGACACCCCCGACACCGAAAACCGTAGCAAGCTCGCTGAGTTGGAGAAAGCCGGCCACCCGGTCGTAACCATCCTCATGCGCGAGCCGCTCGACCTGGGCGCGGAGTTTTTCCGCTGGGAAGTGGCCACGGCCACGGCCGGCGCGGTGCTTCGCATCAACCCCTTCGACCAGCCCAATGTGCAGGAAAGCAAAACCGCTACCGACCGCGTGATGAAGGTAGTACAGGAGCAAGGCCACCTGCCCGCCGGCCCCGCCGCTGCCGCCGAGGCCGATGGCGTGTCGTACTTCACCGATGCCAAGGGCGATGGGGCCGTGGGCACGCTCAAAGCATTTTTTGCTCAGTCCAAAGCCGGCGACTTCGTGTGCCTGCAAGCTTACCTCACCGAGTCGGCCGCCGTTACGGCCGAGTTGCAGGAGTTCCGGGCGCTGGTGCAGCAGCAGCTGCACTTGGCTACTACCTCGGGCTACGGCCCGCGCTTCCTGCACTCGACTGGCCAGTACCACAAGGGCGGACCTAACACGGGCTTGTTTGTGCAGTTCACGCACCACAGCCCGGTAGAGCTGCCGCTGCCCGGCCGCTCCTACTCGTTTGGCACTTTTGAGAATGCCCAGGCCCAGGGCGACCTGGAGACGCTGCAGCAGTACAAGCGCCGCACGCTCCACATCGACCTCGGCGGTGATGCCGAGAAAAGCTTGCCCAAAGTAGTGGCTGCTTTGAAAGAAGCGCTGGCTAAGTAGTAATCAGTAGGTTAAGGCTTGACGCCGCTGCGGCCACTTGGTGGTTGCAGCGGCGTTTTTTCTTGCGCGCGGGACCTCACCCCCTAGCCCCCTCTCCAAAAAAGAGGGGTACTAACTCTAGTTCTAGAAACTAAAGCTAAAAACTAGTTCCCCCTCTTTTTTGGAGAGGGGGCTAGGGGGTGAGGTCCCGCGTGAGGACAACAAGCGTTTTTGACAAAAGCATAACCCTGCGCTAATCCCTACATCACAAGCCCAAGAGAATTTTGAGTCAGTACTACTGCGCGTCCTTTTCGCGGTATTGCTGGCGATTATGCACCTCCTCACCGCTTGGCAACAATGGGCGCAGCGCAGCGAGCGCGCCGCCGTGCTCGCCGTTATGCAACTCGTTTGGTGGCTGGCCGAGGGCGGCCCGCTACTGGGCAGCCTGCGCTCGGCCTTTCGAGGCAGCGCCCGCTATATCAGAAGCAAGGCCATTCGGCCGCGTCGGGCGCGGTTTACTTTGCTAGTGCGGCCCGCATGAGTATTTCTTCTGAAGCCGCAACACGGCGGCCCAAGCGGCGGCGGGTGCAGGTGGCAGTTATCAGCGACGTGCACCTAGGCACCTATGGCTGCCACGCGCCCGAGCTGCTGCGCTACCTCAAGAGCATCCGGCCGCAGGTGCTGGTGCTCAATGGCGACATCGTCGATATCTGGCAATTCTCGAAAAACTACTGGCCGCCCGCCCACATGCGGGTGGTGCGCTACCTGGCCGCCCGCGCCGCCAAAGGCACCAAAATTCACTACCTCACCGGCAACCACGACGAGCTGCTGCGCAAGTTCGCGGGGCTGAAGCTGGGCAATTTTCACCTCGACAACAAGCTGGTGCTCGACCTGCCGCACGGCCGCACCTGGCTGTTTCACGGCGACGTATTCGACGTGACCATGCAGCACTCGCGCTGGCTGGCTAAGCTCGGCGGCCAGGGCTACGACCTGCTGATTCTGATAAACCGCTTCGTCAATTTCCTGCTGGGCAAGTTCGGTCGGCCCCGCGTGGCCCTGTCGAAGCTGGTGAAGGAACGCGTGAAAACGGCCGTGGCCGCCATTAACAATTTCGAGCAAACCGCCGCTGACATTGCCGCCGATGAAAGCTATCGCTACGTAGCCTGCGGCCACATTCACCAGCCCGAAATCAAAGACATTGCCACGGCCAAAGGCCCTGTTACCTACCTCAACTCCGGCGATTGGGTCGAGAACCTCACCGCCCTCGAATACACCGCCGAGGCCGGCTGGCAGCTCTACCACTACCACCAAGACCCGCGCATGAGCCAGCCCTTCGAAACCGCGCCTGACCTCACCGACCAGGCCGCCGATGCCGATGTGGCCACGCTGCTGGAAGGGCTGCTAGCGGAGTTTAAGATTAAATAAAACCGCCCTGACGTGGGCGCCTCCCCCCGGCCCCCTCTCCGAAAAGGAGAGGGGGAGCCTATTGCAA
>CAXUKA010000233.1:0-10288 GCA_964251335.1 uncultured Hymenobacter sp. | reverse complement strand
AGGTACCCCAGGTGTAGCGCGCCCACAGGCTGCCCGTCATCAGGCCGAGTACGCCCATCAGGATGCCAGTCTTGGCCGACTCGTGGGCCAGGATGTCAAGCCGCGGGTTAGGATTGCGCAGGTAGCGAATAGAATTGACCACCGAAACCAGCAGGATGATAGTCATCCCGAACCACATCGGCACATGGAAGTACAGGTTGCGCTCCGTTTCGTTGAGGATGGCCAGGCGCGGCACATGGCCCAGAAAACCCATCACTACTGTATAAAGCAGCAGCACGATGGTCAGGTATTTCCACCACTTCATCTTGATTAATTAGGAGGTATGAATTAAAAATTATGAATTAGCGGGCTCGCACCAAGCAGCCGTTTTTAGCAAAGTTGATAATCGCCAATTGTTCATTGATTAATTGAAAACTAGCTGCGCCACAAAAACGGAAACAATACATAGGACACCGCCCCGGCGATAAAGTTCAAGGCTACGAGCGTAAGCAGCGGACCTTGGCTAGCGTCGAAAGGCAGGCCGTCAAGCGCATTCTTACTGACTTTAATAACTATCAGCAGCACCGGCACCAGCACCGGCAAACCCAGTACCGCCAGCAGCGTGCCGCCCCCGCTTTGCCCCGCCCGCGCCGCAATGCCCGACACCAGCGTGAGCGACGAAGCCAGGCTAATCGCCCCCAGCGCCACATTGGCCACAAACAAGCCCATGCTCTGCACGGGGTTGCCGAGCAATAGGGTGTAGAGCAGCAAGCCCAGCAGTGCTAATACCAGCAACAGCAAAGCGTTATAAGCGATTTTGGCCAGGATAACGGCCTCTGGGCGCGCCACTGTGTAGTAGTATAGCCGCAGCCCACTTTGCTCTTGCGCTAGCCCGCGCCCAGCTGCGCCTAGCGCCGCAAACAGCAGAATCACCCAAAACAACGCATTCCAAGCTGGGGCTGGCGGCAGCCCGCCGCGCAGCGTGAAGCTGAGATAGCTCACGTACACTGTGCCGCCTACGTAGAGCAACAGGCCCGCCAGGGCAGTGCGCTGCCGCCATTCCAGGCGCAGGTCTTTTAGCAATAAATGCCAGATTTCGGCGGGTAGCGACACGCCGCAAAGATACGGCCCACGGCGGGGGCGGGGTATAGCTTGGCCGGCACAGCCGGCCGAATTTGCGTGCGTCAGGTACGGGGGCTACCGGGGCAATGGGCACTAAAAAAGCCCTGAGCTGGACGGCTCAGGGCTTTTGGGGGCAGCGAAACTACCCAACTAGGCTATTGATGGGCTACGCGAATAACCTGCGTGGCACCGCCTTGCTCGACGTTGAGGAAGTACACGCCGGCCGGTAGGTTGCCTACTTCGGGCACGGCCACCGAGCTGCTGCCGACCGGCAGAGTAGCGGTGGTTTTCTGGCGGATGGTGCGGCCCAGGGCATCGCGCAGGGTTAGCTGCATCGGGCCAGATTTCAGCGTGTTGAGCGAAATAGTCAGCGTTTCGCCGAAGGGCACCGGCGCAGCTTCGGCCGTGAAGATGCTGTTGTTGGCGTTGCGCACGGCCAGCACGGCGTTCTCCGTTACCTGAATGTCGTCTACGAGCAGCGCAAACTCATCGGGGGCGCTGATAGCGTGGAAGCCGATGTAGTAAATGCCGTTGGCCGTCGGGGTGATACTGGGTATCTGGCTGGTAGTAACGAATGTATCGTTGATAATATTAGTATTGCTGAACAGGAGGCTGGTCTGGCCAGCTGCCGTAGCAGCAGTGCCGTATTTCACTTCCAAGCCTTCGGGGTAGCCGCTATCGTAGGCTGCGTACTTAAACTGGAGCTGATAGGTATAGCCAGCGCGCAACGATAAACCGGGGGTGAAAAACCAGTCGTTGCCGCCGATGGTAGCGTCGTTATCGTTGTAGACGTAGGTCAGCGCGTTAGGGGTCGAGTTAGCGAAAGCATTCGACACGCCCCAGGTATAGCCGTCATTATTGGCATCTAGTATCTGCGTGCTGCAAGGCAGCGTATTTATCTCCAGCCCATCAAAATTTTCGGTGTATGGGAAGCTGGCCACGGCCGTGGCGGCAGTAGTACAGGCCGGGGTAAAGCGGAATGTGCGGCCTGCATCGGGCGGAGCTATCGAGCGGAAGTTCAGGGTAGTGAGATAGCCGCTGTCATCCACATCGGCGTAGTTGCCGAATACGGCTGTCGACCAGGCATCCGAAGAAGCCTTGGAAAGCTGCACGATATCACCAAAGTCGAAGTCGCTGCCTTTCAGGCCTACCTGCGAATAACGCAACGCCGAGGTAGTACCCACAGTGGGTGCAGCATACACAAACTCGATAACACCTGTAGCCTCATACAGGCGCACCTGAAAACTGAGGCTAGTGTACTGCGTAGGGTTGGTAGCGGCTTTGTCCGATACGTTTTTCCACTGAATGGTGCACACGCGGCTACCCGTGGCGCCCGTAGTAGCCACCCGGTACTCGGCCGCCGCAGTAGTACTGGTAGTCAGGTCGGTATTGAAAGGGGCAATGATGTCGATATCGGTCGGGCTTTGAAAAACATCGACCAGCGCAGTGTTCGTTTCCGAAAGAAATAGCTGCGTGCCCGATGGGGCAGTTGCCCCCAGCTTAATAAAACCGTTGGTATTCAGGGTAAACTGCGTATAAGCCGTGCCGTCGTAATTGAACGTGAAGCCGATATTCTGCACCGCCGAGTTGGCGTCGTCGGCGTTGGCCGTCGTGATTACCGTGCCGGTGGCAGCCAGGTCAGTGTAGGTTGTCGTGGTATTGGTGGCCGTCGAAACCCGGTAGTTCAGGCTTTGGGCGGTAGCGGCCGACAGGCTGCCGACTGCCAGCAAGGCCGCCAGGCCCAGCCGCGATAACGAAGGCGTTGGGTAGGAGTTAATCATGAAAATAAAGAAGGGAAAGAGATGAAACATCCAGCTTTCTAGGCACAGAAAGCCGGTGACGTGACGGGTGGGAAGAAGTAGGGTAGTACGTTAGTCACCAAAAAATGATGGCCAGAACGCTAACGACCGGCCTAAACCAGCCAGCAACTCATCTGATAATACCGCAGCCACCCGCAAATCGGGCACCATTCAAGCAATGGGTAGCTGGGCAAAAGCACGGCAGCAAACAAGCTAAAGCCAAGCTGACTGCCGCAGCAAATGTATCTGATAACTCAAAAAAATACTCGAATTATCGCCAAACAGCCCGATTTAATCCACAAAAAAGCCTCAGCCGGGCGGGCTGAGGCTCTTGAGCGAAGGAATAATGCTAGCGATTTCGCTACTCGTGCGCCACGCGAATTACTTGGGTATTGCCACCCTGCCGCACCGTGAGCAGGTACATACCCGCCGGTAGCGTGCCCACCTCAGGCACGGCCAGCGAGCTGGCCCCGGCCGGTACAGTAGTGTTGCTTTGGCGCACCACGCGGCCCACCGCATCGTGCAGCGTGAGCTGGAGCGGGCCGGCTTGCAGCGTATTGAGCGAGAGAGTGAGCTGCTCGCCGAATGGCACCGGCGACGCCTCGGCGTGAAAGCCGGGGGCTACGTTGCTTTTCGTAGCCGTGACGGCCGATGCTGTTACTTGAATGTCATCGACATAGATATACCACTGATTGAGTACGCTAATAGCATGGAAGCCCATGTAGTAGAGGCCATTGGCAGTAGGCGTGAAGCTGGCTACTTGGCCCGCGCTGCTGCCCGGCGCAGTGGTGAGGTAAGCGGCATTCGTGATGTTGGTATTAGAGAAAAGCAGCTTGGTTTGCCCGGCGGCGGTAGCGGTCGAACCGATTTTTACTTCCAAGGCTTCGACATAAGCGCTTGAGAAAGAGCGATATTTAAACTGTAGCTGGTAGGTGAGGCCCGCCTGCATAGTTAACGGCGGTGTGAAAAACCAGTCATCGGCCGCCCTGGTGACACTGTAAGAGTAGCGCATTGCATTGGGTGTCGAATAAGCAGCAAGGGGCGCGCTGTTGAAGTTCGCCCACGCCATACCATCGTTATTAGCATCGAGCACAGTGTAGCCACAAGGAAGTGCCGGGGCCGTTACAGCATCAAAATTCTCGGTGTAAGGCCAAGCCGTATTAGCTGCGCAGCTTGGCGCAGTGGTAAAAGTAAGTGGGCATACTTGTGTGCTCTGACTGCCTGCGCCACAGATGGTTTGAATGCATACCGAGTAGGCAGTATTAGGGATAAGACCGGTGAGTAGAATTGGTGAGCTAGTGCCCGTGACGATAATTCCTAGATTGGGATTCACTCCCGGCGGGGAATACGTTACAGTGTAAGCGGTACCGTTGGTTGGCCCAGTAAACGCTACCAGAGCGCTTGTAGCCGTAACACTTGTGACAGTTACATTAGTCGGGGCAGGGCAAGCTACTTGAGCTTGAGCTGCCAGCAAGACACAGATGCTCAACCAGATAACAAGAAAAAGCTGAAAGAAAGAGTAGCGGTTTACCATCAGGAACAGGAAAAAGTGAAACAACTAATAAGGTGAGGTCAGGTAATCAAATATAGCTGGGTATCTGGTTATTTATAAGAATTGTTATATCAGGTATCATAAAAAAAACGCCTCCCGAAACCGAGAGGCGTTTGTAAGAGACAAATGGTGCTGCGAAGCTTAGAAATCGTGCCCCAGCGTCAGGTAAGGCTTAGGCCCGGTGCGCACGTAGTTTTCTTCGCCCCAGGCCAGGTCAAACTTGGTGTAAAAGCCCAGCATGGTGGTGCGCACGCCCACGCCGTAACCCACGAGTAGTGGGTTGCGGAAGTTGATAACCGTGCCCGAGAAGAGGGTGTTGTTCTTGAACTTCACCGTGTTGTTCGAGTTGCTTTCGCTGAAAGGATTGCCGCCCGAGTAAGCCGTGCCTGCATCCACAAAGCCGATGAACTCCAAGTTGCGGAAGAAGCCTGAGTAGATGGGCCGATTTGAGAAGTACTGCACAATCGGGAAACGCAATTCGCTGTTAAACAGCACATAGCTGCGGCCGGTGCGCTTGCTTAGGTCGAAGCCCCGCAGGTTGGTTACAAACTGCTGGTAGAAAATGCTCGTGGGGTCGGGTAGCTGCGTGAGCAGCTGCTGGTCGTTGGTGTACTTCTGAAACACCCAGTTGTCCATGCCGCCCAGGCGGAAGGTCTGCGGGTTGGGGCCGAAGAAGCTGCCGAAGCTGGCCCGGTTGGCCCACACCAGCTGGCGGTGCAGCTTCTGGTAGTGGCGCAGGTCGATGTAGAACTTGCCGAAGTTGCCATCCTTGTTATTCACCTGGTACTGCTGCAAAATGCCGACCTTGAGGCGCGTGCCCAGCAGCATGTTCACGCCCGTCGCCCGCGAGTTGTCAAACACAAGCTCGGCGTTGTAGCCCAGGTAGTTTACGTTGGTATCGAGCTGGGTGCTGGCATCGCCGGTCTGGGTGCGCGACATATTATCGAACAACGGCCCGCCGCGCACACTCAGGTTGTGCGTGATAGGGTAGGCAATAGTAGGTGCCACCTGGTGGTGGCCATAGCGCGTCAGGCCATAGGCGTTGCCCGTATCAAAGAAGTAAGCCTGCTTGCGGTAGGTAATGCCCCAGTCGACGCGGTGCGTCAGGTTCGTGTACGAGAAGCTTATGTTGCTAGTGCGCAAATCGAGCTGCCCAAACAGATTGGCCTGAATGCGCTGATTTTCAAAAGAATCCGACAAGTTGGCTTGAAGCGATACCCCAAAGCCCAGCAGCGGGTCCACGGCGATACCCGTCTGTAGGTTGTCGGCCATAAAGCGCGTGTCGTAGCGGTAAGGGCCAGCCAGGGTAGGCGTGCTGGGCTTGGCGGCAACGATGGGGGCTGCCTTAGCCGCGCTACGGCGAGGCCGCACCGGAATGGCTGGGTCGTCGTCCTCCTCAAACTGGTAGTTGTTGGTGTTCACCGTCGAGCTACCCCGGCGCTTGTTGGCTGAGGGCGGCAAGTTGGTATTGTTCGACTCGGTAGGGGCCGGCGTGGTGGGCGTAGGCTGCGCGGCCGTAGTAGGGGCCGTGGCCGGCCGCACTGGCGTAGGCGCGGGCTGCGAGCGAGCCTCTAGTATCTGCTGGCGCGAGGTTTTGCCCAGAAACATATTGGTGGGCAGCTCATACTTGGGATAGAGGTAGAGCAAGTCGCGGGCCTGCACCGATGCTACCAGCGCCAAGGCTTGGCTGCTGGCATTATAGTCAAAGTCTTGCAGATTGGAAGAGAAATTGGTGACCGGCTGGCGCTGGCCGGTGCGGCGCGAATAGCGGTACACGCTGCGCACACCGCTTTCCTCTCCCAAATACAAAATCTCGTCGTCCGATATCGGGCGGGGCCGCGTTTCGTTCGAGATAGTGCTTACCAGCGTTTCTACCGGCTTGGCCCGCCCATCGAGGTGGTAGAGAAACAAGTCGTAGTTATTCACCACATTAGGGAACGCTGCTGGCCGCGCCCGCCCCGTCGAGTCGAGGTAGCGGTTGGAGCTGAACACAATGGCCTGCCCACCGGGCATGAACACCGCCTGCTGGTCGTCGAACAGGTCGTCGGTTATCTTCTCGGGCTTGCGGCTGCCCGCCCGTAGCAGGTAGATGTCATTCTGCCCATTCTTGATGGCGCTGAAAACCAGTGCCTTGCCATCGGGCGAGTAATTCAGGTCGAGTACCTGGTCGTAGCTATCAAAAATGCTGGTAGGCCGGCTGATGCGGATGGCTCCGCGCAAGCGGCCGATGATACCATCGCCGCCCGCGTCGTGCAGGCGCAGGGCCATGCGGCCCCGGCTCAGTTCAGCCACGGCTACTTGGCTATTGCCGCGCCAGGCCAGCACGGGCAGGCGGGTTTCGAGCTGCTGGTCAGGCGTTTTGTAGCCATTGTGCATCAGCGTGTGGCGGTGCGAGCCGTCGCGGTTGGCCACCACCACGCGGAAGCGACCCTGGTCGTTCACGGCGTAGGCCACGCGCTGGCCATCGGGGCTGAGCACGGGCTGCGAAAAAATATCGAGGCCGCGCCGATTGCGCGAGCTGCGCCGGGCCTCTTCGGTGGGCTGTACGCGGGCGGCCACGGCCGGCAGGGCATTCAGCTCGCGGTAATACGCCAGCCAGTTGCGCAGAAATACCTTAAACGGCACGTTCAGCGATGAGCTGATACCCACTTCCACATCGCGGGTAATGCGCGTAAGGTTCAGGATGTTCTGCACTGCGCCGTAGCCGTAGCGCTCGGCCACGTAGTTCCAGATGCTCTGGCCAGCCAGCTGCGGATTGTGCAAGAAGAAAGGGGCCGTGCGGTTGCCGGTGGGGTACTCGCGCACCATGTCGCGCATGTAGGCATCCATGTCCACGCTCCAGCCCTCGGCGGCGTAGGCCGAGGCTCCGCCCACAAACCAGTCGGGCAGTTGCAGCAGGTAGTTGCTTTGCAGCACCTCACGCAGCGAGCCGCCGTACATCATGTCGTTGAGCAGCACCTGGGTTATCTGGTAGCTCATCTCACGCTTGAAATCAGTCTGCTTACCAGTAAAGGCAATTTCGACTTTGCTCATGCGCGCCAGCTGGGCCTCGCCGCCATTCACGGAATTGACTGAGGGCAGGTTGATGTTGCTCTGGCGCAAGTCGCCCACCGAGTTATAGAGCATCAGCGTGGTTTTGCTGTAGGGATAATACCCCACCAGCGCCGTGATGCGCTGCAATTCCTGCTCGGCATACTCGGCGGCGCGGTGCGCGCTGGCCTCGCCGCCGCCGTAGAAGTATACGTTGAAATTCTGAGTCGAATAGAACTGCCAGTCGAGCTTCTTATACTGAATGCGCACCCGGCCAAAGGGCTCCTGCGCCGACTGGGCGCGGGCCGCGTGCCCACCCAGCAGCAGCGTCGCTGCCAGCGCCAGCGCGCTGGCCCAAGGCTTTGTTTGCAAAAAACCGGCAGCGGCCCGGCAGCCATCGAGGAAAAACTTCACGATAAAAGCAGAAGTAAAGCGGGGAGAAGAAGCGGCCGGCGCAAGTGCAAACCTGGCGCGGCTTTATCCAAACGTTTTAAAGGTAGGCTTATTTTCTAGTAATTCGGCACTGTATAATTTGTTGTAGCGGGCTACGTCTGCTTCGGGCCAAAGCTCGCCTTCGCCGGCCAGGTAGTCGGCCAGCAGCTGCGCCAGCCGGGGGGCCAGCGACACACCTTTCGAGCCAAAGCCGCCGAAAATGCTTAGCCACGGCAGCGCTGGGTGGCGGCCCAGCAACGGGCGCCGGTCGCGCACGGCGGGCCGCACCCCGCGCCGCAGCCCCAGCACCTGGTAGGGCAGGGGCGTGAGGCCCGCAAGGCGCTCTACTAGCTCATTTTCACCTTCTGCTGACTCAGCCAGTGCGAACGGTGGCCACCGGTACGTGGCCCCCACCCGAAACTGCCCGGCCCCGTCGGGAACCACATAGGCACCCCGATTGAGTACCTGCGCCGCGCTCAGGCCCGACACTTCTACCGTCAGCACCTCGCCTTGGTTGGGGGTGAGGGGCAGCCAGTTGAAGTAAGGGCAGCTGAGGGCGGCCGCGCCCTGGCAGCATACCACCCGCCGGGCGCGCACCCGGCCCGGCGCGTAGGCCACCCCAGTTGCGTCGCTAACTACGTTTTCCCAGCTAAAAGTTTCTTCGCGCAGCCAACCAGCTGCTTGCCCCTGTTGGGCCAGCACGGCCAGCAGCTCCGCCACATGCACGTAGCCTCCGCCGCGCAGCCACGCGCCGCCGTGCGGAGCCAGCAGACCCGGTCGGTCGATAGGCTCCGTTTCAATGCTGGCCACGAAGCCGGCCCACGGGTTTTGGGTGGCGCGGGCCAGCATTTGCTGCTGCTCTTGCACCGAGCCAAATACTTTCAGAATCGGCGTTTCGGCCAGAAACTCAGCGCTCAGCTCCCGCCCCAGTTCCTGGTAATAGGTTACGGCATAAGGCAGCGTTTCGAGCGCCTGCCAGGTGAGGGCAAAGCGCTTGCCGGCCACGGGATTAATGAGGCCGGCAGCCACTCGCGAGGCGGCATCGGGCCGGGGCTCGTCATAGACTAGCACGCGGTGGCCGCGCCCGCGCAGCTCACGTGCTAGTAATGCCCCGGCTATGCCGTGGCCAACGAGCAGGTAGTCGTAAAGGTCAAAGTCGGTTGGCATATTTGGCAGGCAAGTTATGGAAGGGGAGGTGAGGGAGTCATTAGGTGAGGTAGTGGCCTGTCATGCCGAGCGGAGCGTGGCGTAGTCGACGCATCTCGCGTGGCGCAGTAGCTATATGCGCTTGGCAACGATGCGGTAGAGATGCTTCGGCAAGCTCAGCATGCCAGAACACTACCTCACCACTCACTATTCCAAAACCAATACCTTTGTGAGTATGCTTCGCATTGTCAGCTTCACGTTCAACGGCTTTGCCGAAAATACTTACCTGCTCATTGATGAGGCTACCCGTGCCACGGCCATCGTAGACCCCGGCATGTACGCGCGCGCCGAGCAGCAGATGCTGAGCGACTACATTGCCCAGGAAAAGCTGGATGTGCAGTACTTGCTCAATACCCACGCCCACATCGACCACGTCCTCGGCAATTCCTTCGTGCTGAATACGTACGCGGACATTCCCTTCCTGCTGCATCCGCTCGACTTGCCTACGTTGCGGGCGGTGCCTACTTACGCTGGCCCCTACGGCTTCGCGGCCTACCAACCGGCCGAGCCCACGGGCGAGCTGGCAGCCGGGCAGGTTATCAAGCTGGGCGAAAGTGAGTTGGTGGTGCGCTTTACGCCGGGCCACGCGCCGGGTCACGTGGTGTTGTACGATGCAGCTGGCGGGCAACTGGTGGGCGGCGACGTGCTGTTTAAAAACAGCATCGGCCGCACCGACCTGCCGGGCGGCGACTTTAATACGCTGCTTCAGAGCATCAAAACCGAGCTGCTGACGTTGCCCGACGCTACGGTAGTGTACCCTGGCCACGGCCCGGCTACTACCATCGGGGCCGAACGGCGCGGTAACCAGTTTTTGCAATAGCCATCTTCCTCGTCAGGCTGGCGAAGGAAGCACCTTATCACGGTGGCTTTTGTCGGCAACTACCAACCCTAGCAGTGTGGAAGTGATAAAATTCTGCGTTGCACCCAGTTATAATCTTCGCTTGAAACGACATATTCCCAACGCCCTCACCTGCGTAAACCTGCTGTGCGGTTGCATTGCCCTAACGTGTATTTTTAAGGGCAACCTTGTGCTAGGGGCTTATTTTGTGGGTATTGCGGCCGTGGCCGACTTCTTTGACGGGCTGGTGGCGCGGGCGCTACGCGTGTCGTCGCCTATCGGCAAAGACCTTGACTCGCTGGCCGATATGGTGTCGTTTGAGGTGGTTCC
>CAXUKA010000232.1:4780-10349 GCA_964251335.1 uncultured Hymenobacter sp. | reverse complement strand
GCTATAAACAGCCGCTCCCATCCGCTTACCTACCCGCTCGTATCCGGTGACGTGGGTCGTCAAGTGATCTGCAAACCTACCGTTTTTCGAACACCTTTGATACCCCTGCCTGCGGCTCCGAAAACACCGTTTTTTGACGTTTTTTAGGGGAGAGTTTTCGAACGCGCATAGGTCCTGCACGAAATGGTCATTGGGGGGATACTATGTTGAGTAGGTCTAGCTGAGCGAAACAGCGTTAGGCAGCATTTTTCTTCTTCACGAAGAAGACCGCCGAACGTCGAAAATATATAAATACCCTATGATAAGGGATTTTATGCCGAAGCACTACATTGGCCAGCGAAAGCCGCTTGATTCAAGCTCCTGCCTGCGCCTTGCTCAGCAATCCCAAGCTGGTCTATCGTATCTCGTGCTCCTACTAGTAATTAGCCACTTACCGCAAACGATGGAACGGTTCTCTACTAATTACCAAGACCTGATGACTCAAGTCAGGCACGAGCTACTGACGGTCAACCTGCGGGAAAACGAGAACGTAGTGGTACGCTATTCCGAACTGCCGTGGTTTGCCGGAGGCCAGTTCAGTGTCTCACTCCTGGCCGCGGGGGACAACCAGCCGTTTCGGCTTGTCAGACAATCCTGGGACCATGCGTATGACCTGAAACGGTTCTCTCTAGGGGTTTATAATCTAGATAGACTCTGCCTGAAGCAGCAACTCATCGACCTATCGGAGTCGCAGCAGCAGGAAGCGTTAGCTCTCATCAATTCACTTGTCCAACTCCCTGACACCTTAGACGCAAAAGACTACCTGGTGCTCGACGGAATAGCGTATCAGTTGACGCTGAAAACCCAGCGTGCGACCAAGGACTACACGTGGAAAGTGGCAACAGCCGCTATCACGGTTTTTGCCCCCTTATTGAGGTTCTTAACGCGGACGCTACCGGAAGAAGAAGTCCGTAGGTATTAGCCTCCTGCCCAGCTACTCCTCCGGTACGGTAGCGGGCACCTTAATAGTCGGCTCGCACGTTGCCTTTACCAAGCCATCTGCTGAGTTGCGCTCGAATTACGGCCTTTTCTTCCAGTGATACGACTTGTTTCACCGGTAGTACCCAGTGGGTCGCTTTTTCGAAGTGAAGTAGGATGTTAAAGTGCTTAACGGCCGACATCTCAGCATATAGTTCGAGTACGCGCCCTTGCTGGATATAGTAAATCATGCCATCCCGTCCATGCGCGCAATAGTAGAAGCCATCCACTCGCCGCATCTGCTCGACTTTATCTTGCCGCCGCCGCTTAGCCGCCCAACTCTCCACGAGGCAATAGCGCGCGCGTGCCGGCAGCTTTAATCTACTGGCAATTTGCGCCAAGGCTACCCAATACTGCTCCGTGACGCAGTGCCCATTCTCCTCGGCTAACTCCAGTAAGTTCTGCCATACCAACTCGTGCTCGTGCTGTGCCAAAAACTCGACGCTACGCCTGAACGGTGGTTGTGCTTTACACGGGTCGGGAACGAGGTTCAGTTGCCGCTGAAGCAGTTCTGCCACCGTCCCTTTGGGGATGGCGGTTGGAATGGTTGGTTTTTTGGAGAAGGAGAAAAGTCCCATACTTTGTAGGTAGGCAGTCTATTGCTGGGCAAGTCTACACAAGTGAGTTGCCGATGTTCACTATTTAGAAGTATTATAGCTATTGCTTTTACGCGTTGTGAATGGTCGTTTCTAGCATGTAAAAGCAGCAGTAGCTAGTCCTCCCTCAAAAGTGAGGTTACCACGCTTAGCTCATTAGTTGTTTTAGCTGAGTGAAAAGGCGTTCAAAGTAGTTGAGCGTACCAGCCGGGTTATAGATAAAATCCATCGCATACTTGGGCAGCAGCCAGCCGAAGCTAAGCAGCCCGGCCGCTGGTGGGAGTAGCAAGTACGCCCACCAGGGGTAAGAAAAACGAGTGGTCACGCCCACGGTAAGGGCGCGAAACACCAGTAGCATCCGGTCCCGGTAATGATATAGGATGAGAAAGATAAGTCCCAGATAAAAGGGTAGCGCATAGCGAAAGGCAACAATTTCCCGCAAATAGGTCAAGTCAATAACGAAAATTGTCACGGCAATCGGCAGCAGCAGGAGCGCCCCCACTAGCGCCGTGCGATTCCACAGTAACAGCAGACTAGCTGCAACTTGCGAAATGCCCACAAAGGCACTGAACGGTTCATGCCGGAAGCAATACCACGCCACATGCGCCAGGCTCACTTGTCCCATGGGCTGAGCCAGTACCTCCGGGGTAACCCCAAATTGGTAGCCTCCTAGTTTGGCGCAGCCATAGCTCATAAAGATGAGAGCCAGCAGGACGCGGGCCGTTAAAATGAAGTAGTCCCAGCGCTGAGCCTTCGCAGAAATAGAAATGACCATGGACAGGGAGGTGGTTATGCAGGTTGAAGAGCAAGCCAGTTTCCGCAGCAAGCTGGCTTGCTAACCACATAGAGTGCGATCTAGTGTACTATTGATGTAGTACACCGCAAATGTAAGATAAGGAGATCAGTACATGGCAGCTAGGAGGGGTACCAACGGCAAAGTGCCATTCTAGCCGCGCTCCGGAAGGAAGCCCAAACCCGTACTTATTTCGAGAAGTGTCCAAGAAGCTACGTTACGTTAAGTGGCTTTTCTAAGGAAGGAACGAGAAAATATATTTTCGTTTGTATTTATTAAATCCTATTTATCTAAGCACCAATACAACTTCAATCAATTCGACACTGATAATCCACATGTGCGAGCGTGTGCTTGAGAAAAGTAAAGGTGTACACCTCAAATCCCTCGGTGTCCATTACTAGCGCGCTAGTGCTGGCAACTTTCCGGTTGAATACCCGCTCAAATGCGGTTTGGCTCATGCCCACCCGCACACCCTTGGCTAACCCGACGAGCGGTGTGGAGCAGGTAAACGAGAGGGTAAGGGTTTTCTCGGGCGTTTGGTAAAAGACAAACTTGTCAGGGCCCACCTGATAGGTCAGAATGTAATCGTGCTGGGCTGGCTTGTGAAGGTTTGTTGTTTTCTGCCGACTAAGCAAAGTAGGCTTGTATTTGCTAATGAAGGATTTAAGGTCCATCTCACCTGCCGCCACAAAGGAGTTGCTGCGAATTTCCGTCCATTTAGTCTTGCGCTGCCCAAAGCATACTATAGGACTTGCTCCAGTTGCTAGAAGTGCTAACAGGGCAGCGGTATAAGGTATCATAAAGTCCTTTTTGAAACTGTAAATCATTATCTGCGCCAAGGCTATTAAATAGTAAAGTCGAGTTTGTTACATTTCATAAACCAACCTTTGGAAAACGTCTAGAGCCAAGCTGATAACGTTTGCCAAGCTTAGTTTACTACACGTCATAAGTGCTAGCATAGAAGCTGAACAAAGCCGGCTAACGAGTCCTTATCAAATTTTGTCAGCAAAACAGTAGCTACTGAAACCACCGTTTTTGTAGCTAACAAGTGGCACAGGACTAGAGTCCCTCTAGATGCGGAACACAGGCCCACCACGCGGCGTCTGCGGAGTGCATCTTACCCATTTCGTTTTGATGCGAAACGCCGAATTAAATCGCAGAAGCAATAGCCTAGCAACCCCAGGACCGTGAAGTATTGAAAGACGGGGACTAACTCTACTCGATGCACGCGTGCCTGGTCTAGAAATAACTCACTGCCTGGCAGGGTGAGATCACCATAGCGCGAAAAAAAGAGGGCCCTGCTATACGTCAGGAGCACTGTACCGATGAATCCCCCTAACCAGACGGTCAATCCCACCCGAAAGGGGATATCACCACTCGTCCGATAAACAGCTAGGTACAGCTTAAGTAGTCAGGCAAAAGTAACTTGGTAGTCTGGGGAGCCAATTTGTCGGAGCAGGTGGGTGACAAAAAGCAGCAGAGTCAGGGCTGTTTTATACGCAGCGGGCGGCAGCCAGTAGTGCTTGCAAAAGCGCCACAGGATTTCGATACGGTTGAGTTCCCGGGAATAAGGGGGCAAAAAGCACAGCGTAAGTCCCTGCTCGGCCCACTGCGTTTGCTTGGTCTGAACGCAGCCGGCGCGATGTACGGAGGCATTATCGAGCACCAAAACGGTGGGCTGGTCCAGCGTGGCGACCCACTCGTCCACGGCGAGCACAAACAACTCGGCCGTGAACGAGCTGGGTGACAAGACGCTGTGGAAGGCTTGGCCGCCCGTCTGCTGCGGGTCAGCGGGTCGCCAGAACCCCAGCACCGAGTAGCCGCCCCCACTCCCGCGCTCGGCGGGCAGGCCCACCGCTGGCTGGCCGCGCAGTTGCCAGGCATACGGCACGGGCGCCTGGCGCGAAAAGCGCACTTCGTCGGCGTAGTACACGGCCAACTCCCCGCGGGCCTCGGCCTGATGCAGGGCAGCCAGGTGCTGCTGGCAGGCGGCAAAGGCCTGCGGGTCGCGCTGGCGCTTGAGCGAACGGCGCATCCGCTTCCAGCAATAGCCGGCCTGACGCAAGCCGCGCCGCAGGGTGCTGACGCTAACCAGGATACCGAGCGAGCGCCAGAGCCGGGGTACCAGCTGGCGCACCTGCTGGCACGCGTCGCCCACCCAGGCCATTACTTTTTTTTCGCGGCGGCGGTCAGCTTGGGCGGGCGACCTACCCGGTGGCCCTCGGCCAGCGCAGCCACCCCGCCCTGCTCGAAGCGCGTGAGCCACTCGCGCACAGTGTCGCGGTCCACGGCATAGGCGGTAGCCAACTGGCTCAGTGTGAGCCCACGACTATGACTGAGCACCGCCTGCGCCCGGCGGCGCTCGCGTGGGTGGTTACCCGTGGCCGCCGTGCGCTCCAATTGCTGAACCTGCGGGACGGTCAAGAGAATAGGCGCGAGTTTCATAGCCCGAAACTACTACCTGTTTACTTTTGACGCACTACTTAGTACTCAAAAACAGGAATACCAAAAGTGCGATTACTGCCAGCGGGATAGCATACCAGAGTATCATCATCAGGGAAGCATTTTCTTACGAATAAAAATACCCTCCAGTGAATGTCGTTTAGTGAACACTATTTCATGAATAGTGGAACTGAGCAGCTAGTTTTTTAGGATTCGACGCGTATCGAGGTAACCCATCGTTTTAACCGATAGCGTATAAATGCCAGGCGCTAATTGGCTCAAATCAATTGCCAACGCGCTCTTTCCAAGGGAACCCGGCGTGTTCGTAGTGAAAATAACTTGACCTAGGGCATTGACGATGGTCAGCTCGGCCGGCTGGGGGTAGCCGCTCAGCTCCACGGTCAGGCGACCAGTCGGGGTTGGGTTGGGGTAGACGGCCAGCGAGCTACCCGGCAGCGGAGGCAGGCTGGCAAGCGGGGAAGTTGCTCCCTGGCCCAGCAGTACCGAAGCCGTGCTCGTTCCGTAATTAGCTGTTACAATGTCCAGCCGCCCGTCGCCGTTCACGTCGCCCAGCGCCACGCCATACGTCTGCGTTCCGGTAGCATAATCCACCTTGGCTGCAAAGCCCCCGCCGACCTGCCCTAGTAACACCGAGGCGGTGTTGGCTCCGTAATTAGCTGTTACAATGTCCAGCCGCCCGTCGCCGTTCACGTCGCCCAGC
>CAXUKA010000232.1:0-4680 GCA_964251335.1 uncultured Hymenobacter sp. | reverse complement strand
GCCACGCCATTAGCCTGTGTTCCGGTTGCATAGTCTACCTTGGTTGCAAAGCCCCCGCTGGGCTGGCCCAGCAGCACCGAAGCCGTGCTGGCTCCAAAATTGGCCGTCACCAGGTCGAGGCGCCCGTCGCCGTTCACGTCGCCCAGTGCTACCCCCGCGGGCCCAGACCCGGTTGCATATTCCACGTGGGTGGCGAAGCCGCCACTGGCAAGCCCCTGCAGCACGGTCACGTTGCTGTTGGCGTTGTTGGCCGCCACGATGTCCAGTCGCCCGTCGTTGTTCACATCGCCTAACGTCACGCTGAGGGGGTTGGCCCCCGTACTATACCGACTTGGCGCCGCAAAGCCACCCCCTACCTTGCCCAGCAGTACGGAGGCAAACCAATCCCAATTGTCGACCGCCACGATGTCGAGGAGTCCGTCCCCGTTGACATCGCCCAGCGTCACTGCGTACGGACTCTGCGTGGTGGAGGCGTAGGTACTGTAGGTAAAGCCGCCCCCAGCCGCGCCCAGCGAAACCGAAATTGCGTAGCCATATTCCAGCCCGCTGACCACATCTAGGCGGCCGTCCCCGTTGATATCGCCCAGCGCCACGCAGCTGGCGAACCCGCCGGCACCGTAATCCGTCTTGGTCGCCGCAAAGGTGCCCCCGGCCTGGCCCAGCCGCACGGAGAAGGTGTACGCCGTATGGTTGGCCGTCACTATATCCAGCAGGCCGTCGCCGTTCACGTCGCCCAGTGCCACGTGGTAGGGGCCGGCCCCGGTTGCGTAATCCGCCTTCGCCGCAAAAGTGCCCGTACCCGGCGCCGTGGCAACGGTAAACTGGTGAACGTAGGGGTTAGCCAACAATACCCCCGTCGTGCCTTTGGCGGCAGAGGTCACAATGCTGGTCACGGTCTCGCCGGGCTGAAAGCCGGTCGCACTTGGCGTAAAGCTGAGTGTATTGCCGCTCACCGTAGCCGGGTTAGCCAACGTCAGCAATCCGCCTCGCTGGGAAGAATAAACCTGTAATGCGGCGGCGGCGGCCCCCGCGAGCGGCTGGTCGAACGTGACGGTAACCGGCGTAGCAAGGGGAGCTATTCCCTGGGCATTGGCGGCCGGCGCCACAGCCGTAATAACCAGGGGCGGCCCCGCCGAGAGCACGGTAAGCGGCGTCGCGCTGCCACCCGTGCCCACGGGCGTCGTAACCGCCAGCACGCCCGATGTGGCGTTTGCGGGCACGGTAAACGTGAGGGTGGTTGCAGTAACCACCGTAAAGTTCGAAACTGCTGCGCCATTCAAAGTCAGCGTGGTAGCGCCCGTAAAACTGGTGCCAGTGACGGTAACTGAAGCGCCGGGTAGCGCGCTACTGGGCGAAAAGCTGGTAATGGTGGGCGCCGTCGGAATGAGGGTGAACACCGTGGGACTGGTAGCCGGCCCGACAGCCGTCGTCACGCTCACCGTACCCGTTTGGGCGCCGGCCGGCACGGTGATGCCCGTAATCTGGGTGCCGGTGGCATTGACCACGAAGCCGGTGCTTACGGTGTTGCCGCTCGTGCCGCCGAACGTGACCAGGCTGGTGCCGGTTAGGTTGGTGCCGTTCAGGGTCAGACTGGTGCCTACCGACCCGCTGCTAGGGCTGATGCTGGTGACAATAGCGGTGGCAGCCACTGGTACAAAGCGGTACGTGCTGCCGAGCGCCGGTAGCGTTTGATTGGAGATGCTGTAGTAGCTGCCGGTGTAAGTAGCATCCTGGAACAGGGTCGTAGACCAGGGGGAGGAAATGAGCTTGGTCGCCAGCAGCAATTGCCCTTGGCTTAGACCCGAGCCTTTAAGGCCCACGTTGATATAGCGCCGGCCTAGGGCGCCGGTAGAAGCGGTCACTGGCCCGTACACAAATTCGATGCGGTTGCTAGTCTCGTAGAGCTTCAGTTGGAAGCTGAAGTTAGCAAACTGGGTCACGTTGGCGGCATCCACCCCCGCGCCGGCTTTGTCGGCCACGTTTTTCCACTGAATCGTGCACACGCGGCTCCCCACGGCGCCCGTCGTAGTGGCTACGCGGTACTCCGCGCCCCCTGAGCCTGCTACTAGGTCGCAGTTGAATGGCAGCAGCAAGTTGGCGTTAGCTGAGGCGGTGCTAGCCAGGGGGTCCGTATTGCTCGTGCTGGCCGTGTTGTTGTCGTAGTAGAGGGCCGCGGCCGGGGCCGTACTCCCCAGGCGAATGGCCCCGTTGGTGTTGAGGACAAATTGCGTGAAGATGCTCCCGTTATACGCGAAGCTGAAGCCAATATTTTGAGCCGCCGAGTTCGCATTGTCCGTGTTGCTGGTGGCGATAATGGTGCCCGTGGTGCCCAGGTCGGTGTAGGTGCCGACCACCGTAGTCGCGCCGGCGGGGGCATAGTTCAGCGCCTGCGCTGAAGCCGCTAGTGAGCTACCGACGAGCAGCATAACCAGCGCAAGTCTAGTAGTGCGATGGCTAGACACTAAGAAGTGGTATAAACTTAGCATAGAATAGAATGTAAAATGATTTTTCTTGCAAGATACGGTGTCGCGAGCAGCAATGCATCGCCTACACCTTGGGCAAGGCGCAGTGAGTAGCCGTCGCGCAGCCGTTTCGGGCCGGGCAGCTAGCGAACCGGTGGGTAGGTTGTGAGACTACCCTTCGCGAGTCGCCCGCTCTGGGTAGTCTAAGCTAGGTACCCTCGTAGAGCTAGGTTGCCAGCGCTAGAGGTAGGCGCTGGAAGTTTTCAGCCCTTGGCTTAGCGATCCCTGCTGTTAGAGCCGACTACTTGCCTACTTATCCGAAAGCGGCTATCCAAAATACGACCGTTTTGGGGGGCACTACCAATGCTCAAAAAGGGCCTTTTCTGACGGGCTAGACCGAGACCAAGCTCACGGCACGACGACCAGGTGGCAGGCCCCCTGGCTGGGCTGGCCGGCCACCAACAGGTGGCAGGCATACGCCCCCGGTGCAAGCCCACGTAGGTTTAGCGCCTGCGTGACTAGCTCGCCCCGGCCGGCCACGGGCAGGCGCTGCACGAGCCGCCCGAGCACGTCGCTCAGCACCAGCTCGGCCGCCCTGGCCCCGGCCGGCACCACACCCTGCCAGGTAGTAGTCTCGCTCGCCGGGTTGGGGTAGAGGCTCGCGCCCGTGCTACGGTTGGCTAGGGGGGTAGTGGCCAGTAGGGTGGCATTATCAATACGGGCCACGTAGGCAGCGGCGGCGGCCCCCGGTGTGGCCAGGCAATTGCTGCCGTAGCCGCCCACCACCAGCGCCCCGCCGCCCGGCAGCGGCTGCCAGCTGTAAAGTAGCAACCGGCTGCAGTTGGCGCTGCTCACCGTTTGCTGGCTCACGAGCTGCCCCGTGGCACTCACCCGGATAAGGTAGAGGTTGGGCGTGCGAGTGTAGCCCGTATTCGTGCCCTCGTCGCCCGCCAGCCACGCCAGCGTGCCGTCGGCCAACTCATAGACTTTGCTAGGATTAAGCGCGGGCGTGGCCTGGGGCGGGTGGCGGTAGGTCCAGACTACGTTCAGGGCCGTGTCCAGCTTGGCCAGAAAGCCCCAGGTCTGCCCCCCCGTCTTTTGCCAGCCGCTGAACACGTACCCGCTGCCATCACGCAGCCGAATTAAGTTATTGAATGAACGTCGTACCCGCTCTTCGGTGCTATTAGCAAAAAGAACCGGGTCGCGCTGCCGCCGCAGCCGGCCCTGCGCGTCGGTTTCCACCAGGTAGGGATGACTCAAGGGCGCGACGGCCAGCTCCCCCACCATCAGCCAGCCCCCGCGGGCCGTGCGCACCAGGTCGCAGGGATAGGCATTGCCATACGTCGGGCTGAGGTAATGCCGCACCCGCCCGATGGTGCCCACCGTGTCGGTGCTCAGCAGCGCGTACTGCCCAATGCCCTGGGCATCGATGGCGTACGTGAGCACGCGCACGCTGTCGCCCTCGCGCACGGCGCGGGTCGGAAAGCCTTCTAGCAAGCTCACCGGGTAGCTCACCCCCGGCAGCGTATCGCCGTTGGGCCGGAGGCGCTGGAAAAACAGGCGCGAGGTGCCGTTGTTGCCCACGAGTGTGCGGGCGGGCACACTGGCCACTAACAGGCTGCTACCAGTACCACCCAGCGGCACCAAGCCCTGCTCTAATGTAAATAGCGTGCGTCCGGTGCGCTGGTATACCACCGTGCCAGTAGCTTGTACACGGGCGTAGGCAAAAGGATAGGCGTTATTGCTTTTAGCCCCAGATACCAGATAATCCCCGCTGCTCAATTGCTGCAGGTAGCCAAAGACACTGGCCGTAGAGGGGGCAAAGGCAAACGATTGCTCCCAAACAAGTTGTTGTGCATAGCCTCTTGGCTGGGTCCACAGTAATAGCAGCCAGAGCAGTCCTAGTAGTCGCTGCATAAGATACTCCCCTCCTATATAAAGTGGTGCTAAGCTAGCGAATACTAACCCAAGCAGGAGTAGGAATTCAAGAGAAGGCATCTTACAGCGCCACCCACTAGGTTGCTCTCTACAGTTCCCGGGAGTTCGCACTCATTGAGGCTGGTCAAATAACATGGATTATATTAGACAGTGCTGTTTTGCTGCCTTTACCTTGAGCTTCAAAAATAGCCATTTCTGCCCTCCAAGAAACGGTCCTTTTTTGGAGGGGACGTAGTTATGCGAGGAGCATTTGTTAAGTAAAACGAGGGTATTGCTTTAG